>NZ_JBSFJZ010000013.1:0-118267 GCF_053598315.1 Streptomyces sp. NPDC001153 | reverse complement strand
GGTCGGTCTCGGACCTGAGTCCGGCCTCGGCCGTCGGGACAGGCCGTGGATGCAGATCCTGCCGGGGGCAGCGGATCCCGGGTCCGGCCGTGAGTTTGGCCATGGTCGGTCTCGGACCTGAGTCCGGCCTCGGCCGTCGGGACAGGCCGTGGATGCAGATCCTGCCGGGGGCAGCGGATCCCGGGTCCGGCCGTGAGTCTGGCCATGGTCGGTCTCGGACCTGAGTCCGGCCTCGGCCGTCGGGACAGGCCGTGGATGCAGATCCTGCCGGGGGCAGAGGATCCCGGGTCCGGCCGTGAGTCTGGCCATGGTCGGTCTCGGACCTGAGTCCGGCCCCGGCCGTCGGCTCAGGCCGTGGATGCAGATCCCGCCCCGGCCCGCAGATCCCGGACCCAGCCGCGATCCCGGCCCGGCTGTCGGCCCCGGCCCCGACCCGGCCGGTTGTCGGCCTTAGCTCGGGCTTGCGACTTCGGCTCATGCTGCCGGCTCCGCCCCGGCCCTGAGTCCGGCGCCGATCGTCGGCCCCGCCCCCGGCCATCGGCCCCGGCCGGGCTGTCGGCCTTAGCCCGGGCTTGCGGCTTGGGCTCAAGCTGCCGATTCCCGCCCCGAGTTGTTGGCCTCGCCCTGGGCTGCCCGTCCCCGGCCCGGGCTGTCGGCCTCGGCCCAGGCTGGTCGGCCTCGGCCCAGGCTGGTCGGCCTCGGTCCGGGCTGTCGGCTTCGGCTCAAGCTGCCGGATTCCGCCCGGGCTGCCAGCCCGCCTCGCCCCGCCCCGCCGGCCCTGCCCCGCGCCCCCCGGTCCCGGACCGGTTTCCCGTGCCGGGCCGGGGCGCTGAGGAAGGTTGGCTGTGGCCGGGTGGGGTGTCAGTCGCGGTGGGCTGGGTCGCCGAGGTGGCGGAGGCCGGTGGTGTGCGGCGCTCGGGAGGAGACCGGTGTGGCGTCCAGGCGGGCGGTGATGACGAGCGTGCCCTCCTCGATCTGGTAGTCCAGGGGCAGGCCGAGGCCGCGCATCGCGGCGACCATGCCGGTGTTGGACGCCTGCGTCACGGCGTACACGCTCTCGCAGCCGGCCTCCACAGCCATCGCCACCAGCCGGCCGAGCAGTTCACCGCCGACGCCGCGCTGCTGCCAGTCGTCCTCGATCAGCAGCGCGATCTCCGTCTCGTCGCCGTCCCACAGCAGATGCCCGAGGCCGACGATGCGACCGGAGGTGGTCTGCGCGGCCAGCGTCCGGCCGAAACGGGGGCTGAGCAGGTGGTTCAGATAGCGGTCCGCGTCCCCGACCGGGCCGTGATAGCGCATGCCGAGGGTACGCGGCGAGCACCTTTCGTGCATCGCCTTCGCCGCGGCCACGTCTCCGGTGTCCGCCCGGCGTACGGTGATGTCGCTGCCCTCGGGCAGCGTCAGCACGTCCTTGCCGCGCGGGATCCGCGGACCGAGCCGGTTGTCGAGGTCCACCAGCGCCCGGGCCCGGGCGAACTCGGTGGGCGTGAACGGCAGATACGGCCGCTCCACGGTGAGCACCCCGCCCTCCGGCGCCGGCAGCCGCATCACGGTGTCCTCCAGCACGCCCTCGGCCGGCACCGGCTCGGGCCCCCGGCCCCCGCCGATCGGTGTCCCGGGCAGTGAGCGGATCGTGCACCGGCCCAGCAACGAGCGCAGCGCCAGCGGCAGTTCGGCGGCGTCCAGTGCGGTGCGCGCGGCCAGCCCGAGCACTCGGGTGGGGGCGTCGACCAGGTCGTGGGCGTCGGCCCGTTCGATCCAGGTCGACTCACCGCCGGCCCGTGAGACCGCCCGGGTGATCTCGGCCGCGTCCATGGCGCCCGGAGCCCGCAGCAGGAACTCGTCCACCGTGCCGTCGGCGAGCGGGTGCGTCTGGAGGCTCAGGATGTCGATGTGCCGCTCGGCCAGTGCCGTGCACAGCGCTGCCAGCGAGCCCGGCTCGTCCTTCACGGTGGTCCGCATCCGCCAGAGCGCACCGGTGCGGGCCACGGCGTCGGTGTCGTCGCCCGGCTGCCCGGAGGGCCCGGCCGGCCGCGTCTCGGCGGCCGGCCGGGCGCCGGTATCACCGGCCGGCGGTGCGTGTCCGTGGCGCCGTTCCCACCAGGTATGGAAGCCGGCCGTCGCGGCCAGCACGAGCGCCGAGATCACCAGCAGGGCCGGGCCGTCGGGGCCGTGCCCGACCAGGTTCGCCACGGCGTCGGCCACGGCGACGGCCGTGAACAGCGCGGCGAGCTCGACGACGTCCCGCCGCCAGTGGTGCACGGGGCGTCCGTGCTTCGTCCGGGTCACATCAGACATGTCTGGAGTCATGCAGCCACTGTGAAGGAACGGTGTTGCGTGATCACGAACTGATTGTGACCGATGGGTAAAGCATGCTCCGTCCGTTTTGTTGCGTTTTCTACGGTCTGTCGGCTCCGCGCCGCTCGGCCCCAGATCGTGGCGTTGTCGTCATCCAGTGCTCGCGTCATACGAAAACCGTAGAGGCGACCACTGACAATCGGCCTGACCTGTGAAAACGACAGCGCTCCAGAGGAGTTGACCGTGCCGCGCTCCGTGGGATGACGCCGGGGCGCGGCACGGACGAAGGGTACGGGACCGGCGGGCCGGTCGGTGCCTACTGGCCGACCCGGCCCGGCTGGAGTGTCTGCGTGAACAGCACGGTGCCGTCGTACTCGCGCAGCCGGACCGTCAGTTCACCGCTGTCGCCGTCGATGTCGACCTCGCCGAAGAACTGGTAGCCCTGCGCAGGCGACACGTTGGAGGCGGTGGGCGCCTTCACGAACACCCGGTCCGGGCCGAACGTGCCGTCCAAGGCGTTGGCCGGGAACGCGCCGGCGTTGAGCGGGCCGGAGACGAACTCCCAGAACGGCTCGAAGTCCTTGAACGCGGCCCGCGACGGGTCGTAGTGCTGGGCCGAGGTGTGGTGCACGTCGGCCGTCAGCCACACCGTGCCGGTGATCCGCCGGTGCTTGATGAACCGCAGCAGCTCGGCGATCTGCAGCTCGCGGCCGAGCGGAGCGCCCGGGTCGCCCTGCGCGACGGCCTCGAAGTTCGGCTTGCCCTCGACGGGGTCGGGGACGACCAGCCCGAGCGGCATGTCGTTGGCGATCACCTTCCACACCGCCCGGGACTTGGCGAGCTCCCGCTTGAGCCACTCCAGCTGCTCGCGGCCGAGGATGCCCACCGGGTCCGTGGTCTGGTTGTCGGGGGAGTTCGCGTCGCGGTAGGTGCGCATGTCGAGCACGAACACGTCGAGCAGCGGACCGTGGTGGACGACCCGGTAGATCCGGCCGTCCGGGCGTTCGCTGATGGTCGAGATCGGGAAGTACTCGGAGAACGCCTGCCGGGAGCGCAGCGCCAGGTCGTCGAGCCTGGTGCCGACCGGGTAGGGGGTGCCGGTACCGATGACCTCGCCCGGGTACCAGTTGTTGCGGACCTCGTGGTCGTCCCACTGGATGATGTTCGGCACCTGGGCGTTGAACCGGCGCAGCGCCGAGTCCAGCAGGTTGTAGCGGAAGTTGCCCCGGTAGTCGTCCAGGGTGGTCGCGACGTGCGACTTCTCCTCGGTGGTGACGTTCCGGTAGACGCTGCCGTCGGGCAGGGTCGCGGTCGCCGCGATGGGGCCGTCGGCGTAGATGTTGTCGCCGCTGCACAGGAAGAAGTCGGGGTCGACCTTCGCCATCGCGTCGAAGATGCGGTAACCGCCGATGGACTCGTTGATGCCCCAGCCCTGCCCGGCCAGATCGCCGGACCAGACGAACCGCACGCCCTGGCGGCGCCGGGCGGGCGCGGTACGGAAGGTGCCGGTGACCGGCTCGCTCGTGCGGCTCGGGTCGTCCGGGTCGGCGAGCAGCACGCGGTAGTGGATCTGCTCGCCCGACGGCAGGCCGTGCAGCCGGGTGGTGCCGGTGAAGTCCGTGCCCGAGCCCAGCAGCGGACCGTGCCATCTGTGCGGGTTGCGGAACGACTCGGTGGCCGAGGTCTCCACGATCATCCGGGCCGCCCGGTCCGAACGGACCCACACCAGGCCGGAGTCGGTGGTCACATCGCCCGCCTGCACGCCCCAGCTCGCCTGGGGGCGCCCGGAGCGGGCGAACGCCGGGGCCGCGCCGAGGCCCACGGGCAGGGTGAGGGCCGCCGACGCGGCGAGGCCGCCGCGCAGAACGCTGCGGCGGCCGGGGATCGGACGGTCTGACATGGCTGTGCCTCCAGGAGCGGGATCCGGCCAGTGTGCAGAGCCACACCTACTGGGACGCTGCGGCGCACGCGGAAACCCGAAGTGAACAACACGCCCGGGGTGTAGTCGCCGGGGCGGCCCGGGGGATGGGACGGACCGTCCGCGGGAAGGGCCTGTACACCCCGCCGACGGCGGCTCCGCATTCCCGCACCTACGCGCGATGCCCGCACCTACGCACGCGTGCGTGTGCCTGAGCGTGTCAGGAGCCGGTGCCGACGCTCCCCGGGCCCGGCAGGCGGGGAATGTTCCGGCCGGCGTGGCGCCCGTACACGCACACGGCTCGCCCGCGCAGGCCGGGGCCGGCCACTTCGGGACGGCTCGGCACCGGCGCGGTCATGGTCGGTGGCACAGTGCGGGTACCTCACGGGCGCCCCGGGCCGGTACCGCACCGGGGCCGCCCCACCGTCGGCCGGAACCGGCCCTCTTCAGCGAGCACGGTCCCGCCTGCCCGCCACGGAGTCGCCGCGGCAAGTGGCCGCCGGTCGCCCGTTCAGCGGCTGCCGTCCAGGATGACCCGTGCGACCAGGGCCGGGTCGTCGTTCATCGGGCAGTGGCCGCAGCCGGGCAGCCGCACCAGCCGGGCGTGCGGGATGAGCTGCTTGGCACGCACGCCCTGACGGCGTACGAGGAGCCGGTCCCGGGTGCCCCAGGCCACCGTGACCGGCAGACCCGGCAGGCCGTCGGTGAACCGGACGGTGCTGCCCGCCCGCAGCGTCGCGCCGAACCCGGTGGCGCCCGCCAGCGCGAGTGTCTCGGCGACGACGGCCTGCGGGGCGCGGCGCGCGGGTCGTGCGTAGATGGTGCTCGTCAGCGCGGTACGGCCGGCCGCGGTGCGCGACAACTGCTCCACCAGCGGCAGCGGGAGCCGCTGGGCGATGCCCCGCATCGCGAGCAGTACCGCGAAGGCGTACCGGCGCTCGGCCTCCGTCCAGAACCCGGCCGGGGAGAGGGCGGTGACGGACCGTGCGAGCTTCTCCCGGCCGAGCTCCAGGGCGAGCAGGCCGCCCAGCGAATTGCCCGCGATGTGCGGCCGGTCCAGCTCCAGCGCCTCGAACAGGGCGCCGAGTACGGAGTTGGTGGTGGGCAGGTCGTAGGCGAGGCCGTCCGGCAGGCCCGGGGACGCGCCGAAGCCCGGCAGGTCGACGGCGATCACGTCGCGCTCGGTGGCGAGGATGTCCGCCACCGGGTCCCAGGCCTGCCGGTGATGGCCGATGCCGTGCAGCAGCACCAGCGGCTCGCCGCGTCCCACGCGCGCGTAGGACACGGTCACGTCCTTCGGGCCGTGCGGAGTGGGGACCTTGAAGGCGACGGTGGCGGACATGGGGTGCTCCTCGTCTGGGTGCTGACGGACGCCGTAGACAGTTTGTCAGCAATTGCTACCGGCCGGTAGCCCCCGGGTGGGAGTACGTCCCGCGCTCCGGCGGTGGTCAATCCGCCCGGCGCACCTCGATGTTGAAGTCCGCGGTCCCCAACTGCCGCATCATGGTGAGCCACAGCGGCAGATACATCTCCGTCGCCCGCGCGGCCCGGATCCCGCCTAGGTCCAGCACCCGCTCGGCCGGCCAGCCGAACTCCCCGAGCAGCGCCGTCACCTGCTCCTTGGCCCCGGCCTCCTCACCGCACACGAACAGGTGGTGCGCCCCCGGCACCCGGCCCGGATCCACCATCACCTGACAGTTCACCGTGTTCAGCGTCTTCACCACGCGCGCGTGCGGAAAGGCACGCTGGATCTGCTCGCCCACGCTGTCCGACTCCACCGGGTCCAGCCGCGGTTGACCGTCCTCGAAGGCCAGCGGATTGGAGACGTCCACCACGACCTTGCCGTCGAGGTGCTCCGCGCCGACCGCCCGCAGGGCGTCGAGCGCGACCCGGCCGCCCACCGCGTTGATGACCACCTCGGCCGAGGCGGCCGCCTCCGCGAACGTGCCCGCGCGGGCCCGCTCCGCGGAGGCCGTGGCCCACTCCAGCGCGACCGGGTTGTCCTTGACGCGTGATCCCAGGGTCACCTCGTGCCCCAGCTCCACCAGTCTGCCGCCCAGCGTGCGGCCCACCTCACCCGTGCCGAGCACCGCGTATCGCATCGGCCACCTCCCGTTGCCGGCCGCCGACTTCCGGCGGTCCGCGGTCATTGTGATCCGAAGCGGCGCCGGACGGGCCGATTCCGGGTGGACAGCCCCCGCGCGTGTCGGATGGGATGGAGCGGTGACCGCCGAGACCGCGACCGATGTCTTCGAAGAGCACCGCCCGCTGCTCATGGGCGTCGCCTATCGCATGCTCGGCCGCGTGGCCGACGCCGAGGACGTGGTGCAGGACGCCTGGCTGCGCTGGTCCCGCGCCGACCACGCGGAGATCCGCGAACCGCGCGCCTACCTGGTGCGCATCACCACCCGACTGGCCATCGACCGGCTGCGCCAGGTGCGGACGCGCGGCGAGGCGTACGTCGGGCCGTGGCTGCCGGAGCCGTATCTCACCGAGTTCGGCGACACGGCCCCGGACGCGGCGGAGCACGCCGTGCTCGCCGACAGCGTCTCGCTCGCCCTGCTGGTCGTCCTGGAGTCGCTGTCGCCGCTGGAGCGGGCCGTCTTCGTGCTCAGGGAGGCCTTCGGCTACCCGTACGCCGAGATCGCCGCCCTGCTCGACCGCGGCGAGGCGGCGGTACGCCAACTGGCCGGGCGGGCACGCCGGCACGTCGACGAACGGCGACCGCGCTACGACGTCGACCCCGGCCGGCGACGCGAGCTGACCGAACGTTTCCTCGCCGCCGCGGCCGACGGCGACCTGGACGGGCTCATGTCCCTGCTCGCTCCGGACGTCCGCCTGGTCGGCGACAGCGGCGGCAAGGCCAAGGCGCCACTGCGGGTCCTGCACACCGCCGACAAGGTCGGCCGGTTCCTCGTCGCCGTCGCCCAGCAGTCCGCTGCTGCCCTGTCCCACCGCTTCCTGGAGGCCAACGGCGGCCCGGCGCTGCTGGTCCTGTCCGACGGCAAGCCCGAGAGCCTGGTCCAGGTGGACGTCGCCGAGGGCCGCGTCACGGCCGTGTACATCGTCCGCAACCCGGACAAGCTGCGGCACCTCGCCGACCGCTGAGCCACCGCCGCCGAACCACACGCGGCCTGCGAGCCCCCGTCCTGCGACGGGGGCTTTGCCGCGATGTCACACACACCACGGTGCACGAACGCCTTGTGAACGATCCGCGGCAGGTCGGCCGTGCGTTGCCCAGGGGATCGAGGATTGGTCTTGACCAAGGATGAAGGCCGCCTTATGGTCGCAGAGAAGTGCAACAACCTTTAATAAACAAGGGCGCCAAAAACCGCCGGACCACGGCTCTTGCGGAGGACAGGGTGGGGACCACGCAGCTGGAATCGGTGCCGGAACCGAAGTACTGGCATCTCAAGACCGTGCTCAGCGAGGCACTGGACTCGGAGTTCTCGGTCGGCGAGATCCTGCCCAACGAGCGCGACCTCGCCGCACGCTTCGGCGTGGCCCGCGCCACGCTCCGCCAGGCCCTCGAACAGCTCGAGCTGGAGGGCCGGCTGCAGCGCCGCCGCGGCGTCGGTACGACCGTCGCGCCTCCGCGCGTGGGCGTGGCCGTCGGCACCGAGCAGCAGGTCTGGCCGGGCGCCGCCTCGGACGCCTGGCAGCCCGTCGACTGCGACCAGGCGGTGCCGCCCGCCGCCGTGGCCACGGCCCTGGAGACCGGCGCGGACGAGCCCGTGCACACCGTGCGCCGCTCCCGGATGTCCCACGGCCAGCGGGTCGCCACCGAACTCCTCTACATCCCGGCGGCCTCCGTCCCCGAGCTCTCCGCGATCGACGCCCCGTCCGGCCCGCCACGCGCGCGTGCGGTGCTGCGCGAGCTGCAGCACCTGACGCTCGAGGGCCAGGACCGCGCCGTCGAGCTGGGCTCCGCCCGCGCCGACGACGCCAAGGACCTCGACCGGCTGCCCGGCTCCCCGGTCCTCGTGGTCACCACCCGCTTCTTCGCCGCGGGCCGCACCGCCGCCCTGTCCGTCGCCACCTACCGCGCCGACACCTGCCGGCTGACCTTCGGCGACTCCCCGGACGTGGAGATACACCACGACCCGGAGCGCCAGGCTTCCTGACCTCAGGGCCCCCGAGGGGCGCGGGGAACCGCGCGACCGGCCGCGACGGCGCCGCAGCCGCGAGACGACCGCAACCAGGCACGGCGAAGGCTCAGCGCCGAGTCGCTGAGCCGTCCACCGCGAACAACTGCTCCTCGACGTGGTCCAGAGCCAGGCGCAGCGCCCCCGTGGCCACGGCCGCCTCGCCCAGCAGGGACAGCGCCACCTGAGGCGGCCGCAGGCAGTAGCGGGCCAGCTCGCGGCGCAGCGGTTCCAGGACGCCGTCGAGACCGGCCGCCCACCCGCCGATCACCACCAGCTCGGGATCCAGCGCCAGCACCAGCGCGGCCACGTCGTGCACAAGCCGCTGGATGAACCGCTCCACGGCCGCCCGCGCGCGCTGGTCGCCCTTCCGGGCCAGCGTGAACACCCCGGCGACCGCCTGCTCGTCCAGCGGATGCAGCGGCTCGTCGGTGGTGGACAGCAGCGCCTCCGGAGTCGCCTCCCGGCCCAGCAGATGCAGCGCGCCGATCTCCCCGGCCGCCCCGCCGTAGCCACGGTGCAGCCGCCCGCCGATCAGCGAGCCCGCGCCCGGGCTCAGCCCGGCCAGCACGAACACCACGTCGTCCGACTCGGTGGCCGCGCCCTTCCAGTGCTCGGCGACGGCCGCCGCGTTGGCGTCGTTCTCCACCAGCACCGGGCACCTGAAGGAGCGGCTGAGCCGCTCACCCAGGTTCAGGCCGGTCCACTGCGGCAGAGCCGTGCTCAGCCGGACCGTACCGTCGGCCTCCACGATCCCCGGCGTGCCCACGCCCACGGCCCGCAGCGAGCTGCGCGCGACCCCGGACCGGCGCAGCAGCTCGGCGACCGCGCCGCGCAGCCGGTCGAGCCGCTCGTCCGCCGGTGCCGTCGCGTCGACTTCCTTGGCCTGCGCGCCCAGCACCCGCCCGTCCAGGTCGGACAGCAGCGCGGCGACCCGGTGCGGTCCGACCTCCAGGCCCAGCAGATGTCCGGCCTCGGCCCGGAACCGGAACCGCCGCGCGGGCCGCCCCTGACGGCGCGCGGTGCCCTCGTCGGCCGCGGTCTCCACGACCAGCCCGCCCTCGATGAGCCCTTCGACCACACCCTCGACGGTCGGCCGGGACAGTCCGGTGACCCGGGTGATCTCGGTGAGCGTCGCGCAGTCCGTGGCACGCAGTGCGTGCAGCACCACCGCGGAATTGATCCTTCGCAGCAGCGAGGGATCGCCGCCGGTCAGCTGCCCCACCGTCCGTCCTTCCAGCTCGCGGGCGTGTTGGGCGGATCGTACTCGGCCCGGCGCGCCCCGGCGAGTGCCGGCTTCCGCACGGCCGGCCGGGCTCACCCCGGCTCGACGAACCCCGGCTCGTACGCCGCGATCACCGCCTGGGTGCGGTCGCGCGCGCCGAGCTCGGCCAGCACGGCGCTCACATGCGACTTGACCGTCTACGTGCCCGCGACCAGCGGAGCGGCGATCTCCGCGTCCGACAGCCCGCGCGCCATGAGCCGCAGCACCTCCGCCTCCCGCTCCGTCAGCCGGGCCCGCTCCAGTGCGGCACCTGCCGGCCGGTCGCCGTCGCCGCACCGGGCGGCGAAGCCTCGTACGGAGGCCGGGAACAGCAGCGACCCGCCCTCCGCGACCGGCCGTACCGCGTGCACGATCTCGGCCGGACGGGCGCGCTTCAGCAGGAAGCCGTGGGCGCCCGCGCGGAGGGCCTCGTACTCGTACTCGTCGTCCTCGAAGGTCGTGACGACGACGATCTTCGGTGGCTCGGCCACCGTGCGCCACCGGTCGCGCCAATTCGCCTACGGCGCCTCGGAGATGCCCGGCCCCGCCTCGGCTGATGGCGCTGTTCGCCGCCGGACTCGCTGCCGTACCGCGCAGCGGTGTCGCGACCCTGTCCGTGTTGATCCCGTTCCTGCCGAGCGTGGTCTTCGCCATCGGCGAACTGTCCGCCGGCATCGCCGACTTCCTGTACGACCGGGCCGGCCAAGTCGCCCTGCACAGCGCCTGGGACGGCCCCTCGGCTGCTCGCGGGCGCGTGGACGCCTGGACCGCAGGGGTGCCTGACAGCCCGCCAATTGTCAGTGGTGCCCGCTTTACTGGATCACATGGACATCGCGAACTGCCTGACCGTCATCGACCTGTTGTGCGCCCGGGAGTTCCCCGCGGAGCACAGCAGGACGGAACACGGCGAGAGCGGGCCCGGATTCCACATAGCCGCCTTACACACCAGCGGTGACTTCTGGGAGGACGACGGCACGGAATGGGAGGAGACGGCGGCACAGTACGAGGCCGACCGGGACGGCCTCACGGAGCGGCTCACCAGCCGGTGGGGCCTACCGCAGCGCATCAGCCTGCGCAGCGTCTTCGTGCGGACGATGGACGGCGAGACCATCGAGGAGCCCTGGGCCGGACTGAGCGAGCACGTACCGGACGTCCACCTGTGGAAGGCACCCGTGCGCGACAGGTGGTTCGCCCTCGGTGTGTCCCACGGGTACAAGGAGCTTCCGTTCCGGCTCCTCGGCATAGTGACCGAGGTCGACCCGCCGTGACCGCCTAGGCCCGCGTCGCGGCCCGCAGCCGGGCGAACTCCTCCGCCATGGTCGCCGCCGTCCAGTGCGCGTTCAGCCCGCTGGGATTGGGCAGCACCCACACCCGGCTGTCCCCGATGGTCCGCTCCTGTGGTCCCACCTGCGCGGTGCGGTCGCCGAAGGCGGCCCGGTACGCGGTCACCCCGACCACGGCCAGCCACTGCGGCCTCAGCCGCATCACCTTCTCGGTCAGCAGCCGCCCGCCCTCGACGTACTCCTCGGCGGACAGCTCGTCGGCCCGCGCGGTCGCCCGCGCCACGACGTTCGTGATGCCCAGCCCGTACGCCGGCAGCTCCTGCTGTTCGGCCGGCTTCAGCATGCGCGGGGTGAAGCCGGACAGGTGCAGGACCGGCCAGAATCGGTTGCCGGGACGGGCGAAGTGGTGACCGGTCGCCGCCGTCATGAGCCCCGGGTTGATGCCGCAGAAGAGCACCCGGAGGCCGTCCGCGACGACGTCCGGTACGAGACGGTCGCGGGCGGCCTCCAGTTCCGCCCTGGTGAAGCGGGGCGAGCGGGGAGAGCGGGGTGAGCGGGTCAGAGGATCGCTCCGGGGGTGTATCCGGCCGCCTCCGGGTGCTGCTTGACGAGCTCCTCGATCCGGCCGACGACCGCGCCGACCTGGTCGGCGGCGGCGCCGGTGAAGGACAGCTTGTCGGCCATCAGGGCGGCCAGCTGGTCGCGGTCGAGCGGCAGGCGGTCGTCGGCGGCGAGCTTGTCGAGCAGGTCGTTGCGCTCGGCGCCCTGCTCACGCATCGCGAGCGCGGTGGCGACGGCGTTCTCCTTGATCGCCTCGTGCCCGACCTCACGGCCGACCCCGGCCCGCACCGCGCCCATGAGCACCTTGGTGGTGGCCAGGAACGGCAGATAGCGGTCCAGTTCGCGGGCGATGACCGCCGGGAAGGCACCGAACTCGTCCAGCACGGTCAGGAAGGTCTCCAACAGGCCGTCCAGCGCGAAGAAGGCGTCCGGCAGGGCCACCCGGCGCACCACCGAGCAGGAGACGTCGCCCTCGTTCCACTGGTCGCCCGCCAGCTCGCCGGTCATCGAGGCGTAGCCGCGCAGGATGACCATGAGGCCGTTGACGCGCTCACAGGAGCGGGTGTTCATCTTGTGCGGCATCGCGGAGGAGCCGACCTGTCCCGGCTTGAAGCCCTCGGTGACCAGCTCGTGCCCGGCCATCAGCCGGATCGTCTTGGCCAGCGAGGACGGCGCCGCCGCCAGCTGCACCAAGGCGGTGACGACCTCGTAGTCCAGCGAGCGCGGGTAGACCTGGCCGACCGAGGTGAACGCCTGCGAGAAGCCCAGGTGCCGCGCGATCCGGGTCTCCAGCTCGGCCAGCTTGGCCGCGTCGCCGCCGAGCAGGTCCAGCATGTCCTGCGCGGTGCCGACCGGGCCCTTGATGCCGCGCAGCGGGTAGCGGGCGAGGAGCTCCTCGACCCTGCCGTAGGCCACGAGCAGCTCGTCGGCGGCCGTTGCGAAACGCTTGCCCAGCGTCGTGGCCTGCGCGGCCACGTTGTGCGAGCGGCCGGCCATGACCAGCTCGGCGTACTCGCCGGCCAGCTTGCCGAGACGGGCCAGCACGGCGACCGTACGGTCGCGCATCAGCTCCAGCGAGAGCCGGATCTGCAGCTGCTCGACGTTCTCGGTGAGGTCGCGGGAGGTCATGCCCTTGTGCACGTGCTCGTGCCCGGCGAGGTCGTTGAACTCCTCGATCCGCGCCTTCACATCGTGCCGGGTGACCTTCTCGCGCTCGGCGATCGAGGCCAGGTCGACGGTGTCGAGGACACGCTCGTAGTCGGCGATCGCCTCGTCCGGCACCTCGATGCCGAGGTCCTTCTGGGCCCGCAGCACGGCGAGCCAGAGCTGCCGCTCCAGCTTCACCTTCTGCTCGGGGGACCAGAGCGTGGCGAGCTCGGCGGAGGCGTAGCGTCCGGCGAGGACGTTCGGGATGCGGGGCTTGGCGGGCGCGGCAGAAGTCACGTGACCAGATTCTACTGGCGGTTTGTGCAGGCCAGCGCCACAGCCCTGTTCGGCGGAAGCTACGAGAGCCGCGTCACTGGGCGGCGTCCGTAGGCTCGGCCGGCTCCGGCGGCCTGTCGGCGTCGGCCAGTTCGGCCAGCACGTCCGCGTGGCACAGCTGCGGCGCGCACCAGCACGCCAGCGTCTTTCCCCGCAGCTCGTCGACCAGTTCGAGCAGCTCCGGCCGCTCCAGCAGATGGGCCCGGTACATGGCCATGACCTCGGCGCGGGTGCCGTCCCGCTTCTTCTTCGGGGTGTCGTACGCGAACGGGTTGTACAGGGGGTGCCGGGGGAGGTCCCAGCCTCCCAGCGTCCAGCGGCGGCCGACGTAGACCACGTCGGCGGGCGCGTGTTCCAGCCGAGGGCCGAGCTCGTGGATCCGGCCCCGGATGTTGATCACCCGCGTGGTCATGACGGAGAGGCTACGCCTGCGCCTCGTACGGCAGCAGTTCCGGGCGCTTCGGCGGGCGGCCGTCCCCGGAGGAGCGGCCGGTCAGGCGGCGGCCTATCCAGGGCAGCAGGTGCTCCCGGGCGAACCGCACGTCCGCCGCCCGGCGCGTCACCCAGCCCGGCGGCTCCGTGGCCGGCATCGGCACGTGCCACTCGGTGTCCTCCGGCTCGTACCCCAGCGTCTGCCAGACCGCCTCGGCGACCCGGCGATGCCCCTCCGCCGTCAGATGCAGCCGGTCCACGTCCCACAGCCGGGGGTCGCCCAGGGCGGGGGCCCCGTACAGGTCGACCACGACCGCGCCGTGCCTGCCCGCCAGGTCCTCCACGCATGCGAACAGCTCCTCCATGCGGGGCCGGAACCGCTCCAGCACCGGGCCCTGGCGGCCGGGGCTGCGCATCAGTACGAGTTGCCTGCAGGACGGTGCGAGGCGCTCCACGGCCTCGGTCAGCAGGCCCTTGACCCGGCCCATGTCGCACTTGGGCCGCAGGGTGTCGTTGAGGCCGCCGACCAGCGTGATCACATCGGCGTTCATGGCCGCCGCCACGTCGACCTGCTCGTCGACGATCTGCCCGATCAGCTTCCCGCGCACGGCCAGGTTGGCGTACCGGAAGTCCGGCGTGCGGGTGGCCATCCGCGCGGCGAGCAGGTCGGCCCAGCCCCGGTAGGAGCCGTCGGGCAGCACGTCCGACATGCCCTCGGTGAAGGAGTCGCCGACCGCGACCAGGCTGCTGTACGGGGGAGATGTGGGATTCGTGTGCATGGCGTGAGCGATGGTATCCCGGCTCCATACCCACCGGTCGGTCACCCCGCAAAAACCCGGCCTCACCCCGGAATCGCCCGGCCCCCGGAATCGCCCGGCCCACCTCAGAAACGCCCGGCCTCACCCTGGTTCCGGATGACCAGGCGCACCACGGGCCGGGACCAGGCGCACCGCAGGTCGGACCAGGAGCACCCAGGCCCACCCGGTGTCCGGACCAGTCCCGCCCCGGGTCGTACCAGGCCACACCCGGGTCGGACGAGGCCGTACTCCGGGTCGGACGAGGCCCACCCCGGGGCGTGGCCAGGCCGCACCCCGGCTCGGACCGGACCTCACCCGGCTCGGACCAGACCTCCGGGTATGGCCGGCCGCGCCCAGGGTCGGACGAAGGTCTCACCCCGGACCCGGAACGACGGCACCCCGGCCGGTCGGGCTCCGTCCGAGCCGCCGGAGGCTCACGCAGGCTGCCCGAAGAGCTCTCGCAGCACGTCCTCCATGGTCACCAGGCCGGCCAGTCGGCCGTCGTCGCCGAGCACCGCCGCGAGGTGCGTACGGCTGCCGCGCATCGCGGTGAGGACGTCGTCCAGCGGGGTCCGCTCCCGTACGCGCGCGATGGGCCGCATGTCCCGCAGCCGGAACGGCACGTCCCGCGGCGAGGCGTCCAGCGCGTCCTTGACGTGCAGATAGCCCACGATCCGGCGTCCCACGTCGACCACGGGGAACCGGGAGAAGCCGGAGTCGGCCGACAGCCGCTCCAGCTGCTCCGGGGTGACGCCCATGTGTGCGTACACCACCCGCTTCAGCGGCACGACGACATCGCGCACGGGCCGGCTGCCCAGCTCCAGGGCGTCGTGCAGCCGCTCTTGCGCCCGGTCGTCGATGAGCCCGGCCTGGCTGGCGTCCTTGACGATCTCGGCGAGTTCGGTGTCCGTGAAGGTGGCCGAGACCTCGTTCTTCGCCTCGACCCTGAGCAGCTTCAGCAGTCCGTTCGCGAAGGCGTTGACCGTGAAGATCACCGGACGCAGCGTCCGGGACAGCGTGACGAGCGGCGGGCCGAGCAGCAGCGCGCTGCGCACCGGTTCGGCCAGCGCGATGTTCTTCGGGACCATCTCGCCCAGCAGCATGTGCAGATAGGTCGCCAGGGTCAGGGCGATCACGAAGGACACCGCGTGACCCGCGCTCACGGGCACGCCGACCGCGTGGAACACCGGCTCCAGCAGATGCGCGATCGCCGGCTCGGCGACCACACCCAGGACCAGCGTGCACAACGTGATGCCGAGCTGGGCGGCTGCCAGCAGCGCGGAGACGTGCTCCAGGCCCCACAGCACGCTCTTCGCGCGCCGGTCGCCCTCCTGGGCCAGCGGTTCGACCTGCGAGCGGCGCACGGAGATCAGCGCGAACTCGGCGCCGACGAAGAAGGCGTTGACGACTAGGGTCGCCAGACCGATCAGCAGCTGTACGGCGGTCATCGCGCCCCCTCCGCGGTCTCGTGGGCCTGCTCGTCGTCCAGGGGTGCGTGCAGCAGCACCCGCGCCGCCCGGCGGCCCGTGGCGTCCACCACGTCCAGCCGCCAGCGCGCGACCTCGACCGTGTCACCGGTCACCGGTATCCGCCCCAGCAGGGTCGCGACCAGGCCGGCCAGCGTCTCGTACGGCCCCTCGGGCATCCGCAGCCCCACGCGCGCGAGCTGGTCGGTGCGAGCGTAGCCGTCGGCCGAGTACAGGGCCCGGCCCTGCTCGTCCGCCCCGGCGGGGGCGAGGTCGGGCGTCTCGTGCGGGTCGTGCTCGTCCCGCACCTCGCCGACGACCTCCTCGACGATGTCCTCCAGGGTCGCCACGCCGGCCGTGCCGCCGTACTCGTCGATGACGACGGCCATGGTGCGCTTGCCGCCCAGCCGGTCGAGCAGCCGGTCGACGGTCAGGGACTCGGGGACCATCAGCGGCTCGCGCATCACCTGGGAGACGCGGCGGTGGCGGCGCTGCTCGGCCGGCATGGCCAGGATGTCCTTGATGTGGGCGACGCCGACGACCGAGTCCAGGCCGCCCTGGTAGACGGGGAACCGGGACAGACCGGTGGCCCGGGTCGCGTTCGCCACGTCCTCGCAGGTCGCCTGCGCGTCGAGGGCGACGACCTGGACGCGCGGGGTCATCACGTTCACCGCCGTCAGGTCGGCCAGGTTCAGCGTCCGTACGAACAGCTCGGCGGTGTCCGGCTCCAGCGCGCCCTCCTTGGCGGAGTGCCGGGCGAGCGCGGCCAGCTCCTGCGGACCGCGTGCCGAGGCCAGCTCCTCGGCGGGCTCGATGCCGAACCGGCGCACGACATGGTTGGCGGTGTTGTTCAGGTGCGTGATGAAGGGCCGGAAGGTCGCGCTGAACCAGCGCTGCGGGTTGCCGACCCGCTTGGCCATGGCCAGCGGCGAGGAGATCGCCCAGTTCTTCGGCACCAGCTCGCCGACGACCATCAGGAACACCGTCGACAGCGCGGTGCCGAGCACCAGGGCGACCGAACTCGCCGTCCCGGCGGAGAGGCCCATCGCCCGGAACGGCCCGGCGAGCAGCTTGGCGATGGAGGGCTCGGCGAGCATACCGACGACCAGGTTGGTGACGGTGATGCCGAGCTGGGCGCCGGAGAGCTGGAAGGTCAGGTTCCGGACGGCCTTCAGGGCACCGGCGGCGCCGCGCTCGCCGCGCTCGGCGGCCCGCTGCAGCTCGCCGCGCGACACCGTGGTCAGCGAGAACTCCGCCGCCACGAAGGCGCCGCAGGCCATCGACAGCAGGATGGCCACCAGAAGGAGCAGCACTTCGGTCATCGGGTCACCCCCGTCCCATGATCGGACAGGGCAGGACGGGGCGCGCGGTGGCGCGGACCGGGGGGCTCGCCCATGGGCGGACGCTCACACCTTTCACAGAGGGCCGAGTGCTCCCTCTATGGTAAAGGATGGGCAAAGACGGCTCGGTGTCTCACTCGGTGAGCGGCTTCACCCAGCGCCGCCAGTGGTCCTGGCGGTGGTAGCCGGTGGCGGCCCATGTGTGGTGGGCCTGTTCGTTGGCCTCCAGGACCATGGCGTCGACGCGTCGTCCGCCCAGGGCGGTGAAGCGTTGTTCTGCGGCTTCCAGCAGGGCGGTGGCGACGCCTCGCCGCCGGTGGTCGGGGTGTACGGCCAGTCGGTAGGCGGAGCACCGCCATCCGTCGAAGCCGGCTATGACGGTTCCGGCGAGGATGCCGTCGCGCTCTGCGAGGAGCAGGGCTTCGGGGTCTCGTGTGATGAGCCGGGCGACGCCGTCGTGGTCGTCGCTGATGCTCGTTCCTTCCGCGGCTTCGCGCCAGAACTGCAGCACGGTGTCGATGTCCGCGAGGCCGGCGAAGCGGATGTGGAGATCGCTCATGGGATGAGCCAAGCAGGGCGCCGCCCCGTCTGGCGAACGGTTTTGGCGCCGAGGGAACGAGGGAGTGACGGTTGTCATGGCCGCTCGAGCTGTGCTGCCAGATCCTCGGGGAGGGCGTCCCGATTGGTCCGGGTCACGTGGACGAGGGTGATGTCGGGGCGCTGCTTGAGGGCGTCGGTGAACGGGTCACGGTGTGCATGGACCGTGGCGACGATGTCGATGTCGGACTCGAACAGGCGCCGGACCGTGTCCTGGAACTCGGTGCACGCCACCTCCATACGCCCGAGCTCGTCGATCAGCACGAGATCCCCAGGAGCAGGATCCGCCGCAGCCGACCTGAGCGGCGGCAGCGCGAGCCGCTCCATGACGCTCAGGTCGACGCCGTACCGGCCCACCCGCGGTGGACCGGGGAAGTCGACATGGGCGAGCACGGCTCGCAGACCGCCCTCCAGTGTCTCCAGCGCGAAACCGCTCCGGGCACCGCCGTGCCGGATCTCCTCCGTGGTGAAGCCGACAGCCCTCCGGGTGCGCAGGAGCCCCGCCAATCGGCGAACGATGGTCGTTTTGCCCACACCGGGGCGTCCCTCCAGCAGGATTCTCGTCGGCATCGCGTGCTCCATGTCGGG
Organism: Streptomyces sp. NPDC001153; assembly: GCF_053598315.1. NCBI lineage: Bacteria > Bacillati > Actinomycetota > Actinomycetes > Kitasatosporales > Streptomycetaceae > Streptomyces > Streptomyces sp. NPDC001153. The sequence goes on along the minus strand of NZ_JBSFJZ010000013.1, from coordinate 100,096 downwards.
TCCGTCCTACAGGTTCCCGGTGCGCTGGTCGGCGTACTCGGCCAACGGGGGGTATGCCGTGTTCCCGTGTGCTCTCGGCCAGGCTTCCAGGGCCTCCTGGCGATGGTGTGTGCCGGGGGAATCGCCCAGTTCGCCGGGGATGGGCACGCGGCCATGACATGCCGCGACCCCGTGGGTACCGGAGCAGGTCGGCGCTCAGTCTCGTGGGGCCGGGACGGCAGGGTCGGCGCTCAGGGCCTGCAGGACGTCGTCGGGGGTCGGCTGGTTTTCATGGGACACGGACTGGGCGACCAGGCAGTACAGCAGGTCGCGGCGGGCTGTGGCGTCGGGGAGCGCGGTCCAGGTGGGGTGCAGGGCCGGGTCCTCGGCGGCGGCGCGTTCCAGGGCGCGGGCGCGCTGGGACGCGGTGGTGGGGGCGGTGGCCCGGGCCGCGAGTTTCTCGGCCAGAGCCGGCAGGTGCCGGGCCGCCTGGGGTTCGTACAGGCAGCGGGCCGGGCAGTGGACGCAGCCGGGGCGGGGGTTCACCGGGTGGTCGGCGACGAGCGTGCGCAGGGAGCGGCCGGTGTCGGTGTAGCGCGTGCGGGCGCTCTCGTCGAGGGTGTCGGCGGCCAGCCAGGCGGCGCAGAGGCGGGCCAGGGCGCGGGATGCGTGGTCCACGGCGAGGAGGCGGTCGGGGGCAGGGAGGCGGACGGTGCCGTCGGCGGCCCCGGCTCGGTCGTCCTCGCGGGTGCGCAGCCAGCGGTGGCCGGCCTGGGTGGCGGTGCAGTAGAGGCGGCCCGTACGGGTTTCCTCGTCCTGGACACGGGTGCTGGTCCGCCAGGCGTCGCGCCAGCCGGTCCAGGCGTGCCAGGCCTGCTCCGGATCGGTCTCCCGTAGCACCGCCTCGAAGAAGGCCAGGAGTGCGGGGTCGGCGGGGGCACGGTGGCGGGCGGTCGGGCGGTAGGTGCAGGGGCGGGGGCACTTCACGCAGGCGGCGTTGCGGTGGAGGTACGTGCGGTCGGCGGCGCTGTCGGGGACGGTGCCGGGCACCGTGTCGGGATGCTGCGCGGTGATGGCGGTCAGCGCCGCCGCGTGCATGCGGTCGTCGTGGACCACGGCCTCGCCGGGCGGAAGGGCGGCGAGGTGGCGGCTCTGGGCGTCGTCGAGGTTGGTGGCGGCGGCGACGGCCGCGCGGTCGTCATGGGCGGTGAGCCGGTGCAGGATCTTGACGTTGGAGTTCTTGAGCGTCTCGGGGGCGAGTTTGGACGGGATCTGGTCGGCGACGATGAAGCCCTCTCCATAGGCGCGCATCTCGGCGAGCAGGTCGGTGAACAGGGTGACGGCCTTGGCCTGGGCGTCGGGTGATTCGGTACCGGCCGCGCCGCGCCCGGCCCGCAGCAGGCGGTGCGCCTCCTCGATCAGGGTCAGATGGCGCAGGCTGCTCGGCGCGTCGGGGCGGGGCAGACGCTGACGCGACTCGGCGTGTTCGTACAGGAGGCTGAGGAGCAGGGCCATGACGAAGGCCTTCTCCTCGTCGTCGCCGAGGTTGCGCAGTTCGACCACGCAGGGCCGTTCGAACAGGTCGCGTGGGTCGAGGCTGCGCCGGGTGTCCAGGGCCAGGCCCTTGGCGCCGACGAGGAGGCTGCCGATACGGGAGCGCAGCGCGGCGCCCAGGTTCTGGTGCACCTCGGGGCCGTACCCGCGGCGTTGCAGCACTTCCTCGATCTTGTCGTGCAGGTCGCGCAGGCGGGGGGTGAGGGCGGCGCGGTCCTCGGCCGAGGGGTTGGTGCCGAGGGCGTCGTTGAGGGAGGTGTGCAGGTTCCAGCCGCGCTCCTCGTACACCTCCAGGAGCGCTTCCTCCAGGACGTAGGACATGCCGGAGAACATCGGGAAGGCCGCGTTGAAGACCGCTTTGAGCAAGTCGATGTGGCGCAGCAGGGGAACGGAGTCGACGGGGGCGAGGGGGTTGAGACGCAGCGGGAGCACGCCGTCGGTGCCGATCGCGTAGACGCGCAGGCGGCCGCGGAGTTCGGGGTGGGCGGCCAGGGCGCGGTACTCGGCCTTGACCGGTTCGATGACGAGGAACGGCACGTCGAGGCGGGTGTGGGCCTGGATGAGGATGCCCTTGGCCGTGGTCGTCTTGCCGTAGCCGGTCATCCCGGCGATGAGGACGTGCCGGTTGAGGGCCTCGGCGGTGAGGGTGACGGGCTGCAGTGGCCGGCCGAGCGTGTCGAGCAGCTGTCCGAGGTGTACGGCGGCACCGGGGTCGTCGGGCCCAGGCGGTGCGGTGAGGGCGAACTCGCCGGCCTCCCGCATCGGCACCCCGGCGATCTCGCGTTGCGGCGGACCGGTCAGGACGGCCAGTTCCGCGGAGGTGACGCAGGTGCCGAGGGAGTCGAAGGCCGCGCCGAGCGGATGCGCGGGTCCGCCCAGGGCGGAGCGCAGGTGCAGGGAGCGGGCGCCGGTCATGGCGGCGCGGACGGCCCACGGGTCGGCACGCAGAACGCGGATCGGGTCGAGCTCGGTACCAGGGCCCGTGCAGATGCCGCGCAGGGCGCCGGTGACCGCGGCGAGGGTGGTGTCGCCGTCGGCGGCCACGTACACCGAAAGCCGCCACCAGCCGTCGCCTCTGGCCCCGGTCATCCGGTCGAGGTGGCGCTGGAGCACTTCCTCGCAGGCCTGTGCGTTCGCGTCGAGGACCTCCATGCCGGCGCCGCGTGTCACGGTGCGGCTCGTCCCGGTCTCGCTCGTCGTCGAGCGGGACGGTCCTGCCATGGCGGCGGGCAGTCCGCTGAGCCCCGTCATGGCGGCACCGCCGAGGCCCATCGCACGGCGCCGCGACACGGACACGACGAGACTGCCGGCCGCGGTGCAGAACGCGCCCAGCACCGCGAGATATCCGGCCGCGTCCGCGAGAGCACCCTGTGCTCCGCCTTCCGCGCGGGACTCGCCGTGGGACGCCGAGACGCCGTCGGCCCGGTTGACGGTCAGGGTGCGCCGCGCATGGGCGTGGGTGTCACCGCGGAGTCTGCGGGTGCGGTCCAGCGTCTCGTCGAGCACGTCGGCGCCGAGCGGTTCGGCCACCGTCACCAGCGCGTAGCGGCGGCCGCCGAGCGCCGCGGCCAGCCGGTCCATGCTCTGCAGCGCTCGTCCGGCGACGTCGGTGCGGGCCGACGGGATGCCGGTGACGACGGCGAGGGCGGGCGCGGAGTACAGGAAGGACGTCACATCGGACAGGGCGGTCCGGTCCGGGCCGCCGGTGCCGTTCAGCGGGAGGGCGGGGCCGAGGCGCAGTCCGGGAAAGTGCGCCTGCAGTGCGCCTGCCTGTCCGGCGAGGAAGTCGGTGGCGCTGCCGCCGCCCGCACCGGCGGTGCGCCGCCCGCCGAAGAAGATCCGGTGGCCGGTGCCGTCGCCGAACAGAACGGAGACAGTTGCCTGGCCCGGAGTGTGACAGGCCGTCAGGACCTGGGTCATCGCGGGGCCGGGCGGCACCTGGGCGCGGGGGCGGCCCAGGCCCAGCACCTCGTGCAGCAGGGGCCGGGCGTCACCGTCGGAGGCGGGGGTGACGTGCCAGCGGGACGGCTCGAAGGCGGTCAGGTGGCGGCGTTCCAGCAACGCGAGCAGGAGTTCGGGCAGGTCTTCGGCGGCCCAGGCCGCGTCGAACGCCTCGGTGGGGCCGAGGGCGTCGGCCGGCACGGCCCCGGCGGGGGTGACGGCGGGCAGGGCGGGAGGGTCGGGGAGCGTGGTCATCGGGGCCTCCGGCGGATGACGGGGCAGGCAGGGCGGACGGTTCGGCGGGCGCCGGGCCGCGGGCGGGGCGATGCCGCGTGCGGCAGCGGTGCCGCGGGAGCACCGGGGGACGGGACTACTGGAGGAGGGGACTACCGGGGTACGAGGCGCTCGGGATTCCGTGTCGGCCTCGTACGGATGCTTCACGTCGGCGCGTGGCGGCGTGGGTTCGGGGACGAAGGGTTCGGCGGCGCCGGTCACGGCAGGCAGGAGCGCGGATCCACGAGTGTGTGCTGCCTGCGCACTACGGGCGTTGCCAGGGCGGGATGTCGTCGTACGGGGAGGTGCCGCAGGAAGCGGTGCCCGCAAGGCTGCCGGGGCCGACGAATTCACCGGGACCGGAGATGCCCTGCGCACCGTCAGGGCCGCCGGCGGTGCCGAGCCCGCCGGCAGCGCTCGTCGCCCCTGCCCCACCGGCCGCCGGCACCGCCTGTCCGCTCCCGTCGGATCTCCCCCGGAACCGTCCCCGCAGGCTCGGCCACCAGCTCGCGCCGCATGCCAGGTCCAGGCAGGGATCCGTGCTCTGCCACAGGATGCCGAGGCGGGGCGAGAGCACCAAGCGCAGCGGCCACACGGCACCCGGGCCGCCGAGCACGATCACCGGCGCCTCCGCGTCGCCGGCGCCCGCGCCGAGGTCCCGTACCGCGCTCTGCACCGCCAGGGTGAGACCGGCTACGGCGGGCCCGGTCTCGGGGCCCGCCATGAACTGACGTGGCGTCAATTTCAAGGGGGTGTAGAGGATGTCGGCCAGCGGCCCCGCCCAGGTCACCTGGCGGTCCGGGTCGCCGAGCCGGAGCCCGGTCGCGAAGTCCTCGACGCCGTCCAGCACCGCGAGGACCAGCGGCCCGAGGGCGGCCGGGGGGCAGCGGTCGAGCACGCGCCGCAGCAGTGCGCTGCGCCAGGTGCCGGTCCCGTCGGCGCGCCGCAGGGTGCCCACGCGGGTGACTCGCGGCCCGTCCGCTGTGTCCTCCAGGCGGTACGCGCCGGTGAGGCTCCACGTGTCCCCCACGGCAACAGCCACGACCGCCCGCGCACCCGGGCCGCCCGCGAGCCAGCGGCACAGCAGCGCATCCGTCGGGCCGACCGGTTCGGCCTCCGGCCAGCACTCGTCCGCCTCGGCCGGGCCGGACGGCGGGACCGCCACGCAGGTGCGGTAGCCGTGCAGCGGAACCGGTGGCACCTCCCCGAGGTAGCGGGTGAGGCGGCGGTGGAGTCCGGCCCGGAACTCGGGGGACCAGGCATCGCACCGCCACCCGTACAGTTCGGTGTCCGCGTCCGTGGGCCGTGCCCCGGCCAGCCGCTGCGCCGCGGCCTCGCTGCCCCAACGCCCGTCCGCGTCGGCCGCGTTGGGGACACAGCGGCGCACGCCGTCCCCGACCGGAGCCAGCCGGGCGGCCGGCCCGTCGCCCTCGCGGAGCACCACCGTGGTCCTCAGATGCTGCGGGTCGACCCCGATGACTCCGACCACACCGTTCATCTCATGTCCTCCGACACGACCGTCCCGCCGGCCCGTGGTGCGGGCACCTGCGCAGCGGCTGCCGTCAGCCGCTCCGCCTGCGCCCGCAGATGGTCGTGCAGCCGGCCGAGCGCGGCCGTCGGCCCGGGGTCGGTGGCGGGCGCGGGCACCGGCAACGGGGTGCAGGCCTTGGTGAACAGGCGGGTCACGGCGGGCCTTCTGGCCTCGAGGACCCGCGCCGCGTCCTCGGCCGCGCGCAGGGCGTCGGCCTTCGCGCCCTCGCGGTCGCGGCCCACGGCGACTTCGGCGGCGGATGCGGCCCCGGTGAACGACCCGGCGAGCGCGCCGAGGACCGTGCCGACCCCGGGCAGCAGCAGGGTGCCGAGGGCGGCCCCGAGCGCCCCGCCCGCTCCCCCGCGGGCCACACCGAGCGGGGTGTCGGGCACGTTGAGGGTCAGGGTGCCGGGGTGGAGCGTGCGGCCGAGCGCGGTCCGTACGTCGGTGCCGGGCAGGCGGTGCTGCTCCTCCTGCGCCACCTTCGTGACGGCGGTCATGAGGTCGTCGGCGAGGGCCTCGCAGATCTTCTCGACGCGCTGGTTGAGCGAGGCGGCGTACCGTCCGTCGCGTGACAGGGGGCCGCTGTCGCCCATTTCGGCGGCGACTGCGGGCCCGCACCGCCGCACCTCGCACCCGCGCCGCTCGAAGCACTTCGCGATGAGCCGCGCTGTCCCGTCCCGCATCCGTTCGGCGCGTACCGTCGCCGCCTTCCGCTCCAGCTCGGCCCTGCGGCGCTCGCTCGCCCGGTTCTCCCGGTGCAGCCGGGTGCGCCGGTCCGCGGTCTCGTCGGCGAGCCGGTCGAGCACCAGGGCGGCTCGGCACAGTCGTACCGCACGCACCTGAGGGTGTGTGCGCAGGCCGAGGGCGTCCAGGTGCTGACGTACCTCGCTGAGGCCGAAGTCCGGCCCGCGGTCCGCGCCGCCGGATGCCGCCCGAGCCGAGACGAACACGACCTCGGCGGCCGCGTCGTCGAGCGCGGCGATCCGCGCGCGGAAATAGTCGGCGCGGCTCAGGAACCGCCCCCAGCCCGCCGCGGTGTCCTCGGGCAGAAAGGCGTTGACGACGAACAGCGCCGCGCCCGTCCCGGTGCGCTCCCGGTGTTCGCGCAGGAACTCGGCCTCACCGACCGACAGCGGCCGCCGTGAGTCCACCACCCACACCAGCGCGTCGGCGGTATCGGCGATCCGCACGGCCCGCTCGTGCACGGCGGGTGTGTCGTCGATGCCGGGCGAGTCGATCCAGCAGCACCCTTGCGCGGCCGGTCCGCCGTCCGTGACCGTCACGCGGACCTCACGCACGGCATGGACGGCCTCGCGGTACTCGCCGTCCGCGCCGACGAGGGAGACGACACCGGAGAGCGCAGCACGCCCGAAGGCGAGTTCGACGTCGCCGTCGACCGTCTCGGCGACGGCACGCTCGCGTGGACCGCTGATGATCCGGCAGGCCACGCCGGTCTCGGGAAAATCGTCGGTCGGCAGGAGGTCGCGGCCCAGCAGCGCGTTGAGCAGCGTCGACTTGCCGCAGCTGAAGTGCCCGCCGAACACGACGGTCGCGCCCGGCGCCTGCGCCCTCCGCACGCCCGCGAGCACGGTCCGCTCCACCTCGGCCGCGTACGCCTCGCCATGCTGCTCGGCGAGTTGCCGCCGCAGCGCCGCGGGTAGCTCGGGCGTGGGGATGCCGTCCCAGGGGTACGTCATCGCGCTCACCCCTGTTTGGCGACCGTGAGGGCCGCTTTGAGGGTCGTCCGGTGCTCGGCGAGTTTCCCGGCGAAGGCCTCCAGCTCGGTGAGGGTCTTGGCGCGTGCGGCGCGATCGGCCTGGTTGAGCTTGATGATGTCCTCGACGTTGCGCCGCTCCTCGTCCACGACCTTGCGGAACTCGGCGGTGACGGCCGACTCCATCGCGTCGAAGTTGCGCCCCAGCTCCTCGGCGATCTTCGGGAGCAGCGCCGCCCGCATCTTCGGCAGTTGTGCCTCGGCGTCGGCCAGCACCTTCCTCCTGGCCCTCTTCACCAGTCCCGAACCGCCGCCGAGGATGCTGCCCAGCGCGGCCACCGCCAGCGCCACCGGCCAGAACACCGCCGTGCCCACAAGCCCCGCCACGGCCAGGACGAACCCCGCGGTCAGGCCGCCGACGGCCGCGCCCACCGCGCCGCGCAGTCCGCCCGCACCGCCGCCGAGGGCGCTGGGGAGGTCACCGAGGAGGACCGAGCCGACCGCGGTCAGCAGCCTCTCCTTGGTGGTGACCACACCCTTCCCGCTGGCCTCGGGGCGCCAGCCGGTCAGCTCCAGGTGGATGTCCTCCAGTTTGGCGCTGATGAGCGTCGCCTCGGCCTCGATCTCCTCGGTCAGGTTCTCGAGCACCGGCCCGATCTCGTCCAGCGCCTGCTCCGTCGCCCACTGCATGACCTGGTTGTCGAGGTAGCTGCCCACCTCCTGGTAGAGCTCCTTCACCAGCTGCTTCTGCTGGAAGACCTTCAGGAAATTGTCGCCCGTGGGCGGCTGCACGGTCTCGAGATGGCCGGGCAGGTCCTGGAGGATACGGGCGTGCAGCGACTGGAAACTCGCGGACAAGGTCGCCTCCGCCTCGCGGCGCGCCCGCCGGAACACCGGGGCCAGCTTGCCGGGGCGCGTGGACAGTTCGTCGAGGCGCGGCTGCACGGTCTGGTACGCGGCGAGCAGCTGCTGCTGGTCGGCGGCCACCGCGGCCCGCCGCTGCCCGATGTGCTGTTCGATGCCGTCGGCGAGGCCCCCGGCCTGGGTGGCGAACTTGCTCAGGTGGATCTGGAGCCGCTCGCGCTGCAGATAGGCACCCAGATACTGCTCGAAGTCGGTGAGTCCGGAGCGTACGGCGTCCGTCTCGTCGCCTCCGTAGCGGGCCTTGCGGGCGGCCCGGGCGTCGACGAAGAAGAGGCCCTGTGCGGTGAGGTCCCGCTCGGGGGTGTACTTGGGGCCGCCGAGCTCCTCGTGCACGTACCGGTTCCAGATGAACGCCCGCAGCCGTTCGTCGACGGGGCGGCCGTCCCACAGGTTCACCACCGAGAAGACCCTGGCGCCGCCGTCGACGGCCTTGGCGGCGTTCATCCGCTCGCCCTTGCCCATGGCGGCGCTGGTGCTGTAGACGACGATCGCGACATCGCAGCGACGTACGGCTTCCAGGGTGATCACGTCGAGTTCGCCCTCGTCCTCCAGGCCCGGCGAGTCGTAGATCGTGAACCCGTCGGCGCACAGCAGTGCGGGAAAACCCATCTCGAACTGGCGTATCACCTCGAACCGCTCCTTGTTCTCCTCCCGGTCCACGCCGAGCGCGGACTCGTTGAGATAGCGGCCGAGCGTCCAGGTCTCGCTCTTGCCCTCCTTCGACCAGACGCGCACGTACGGCTCATCGGCGTAGCGCACCTCGGTGAGGACCGCGGTCGCCGGCAGATCGTCCACGATCATGGGCCCCTGGTGCCCGTGCAGCTCGACCGGCCTGGTCGTGCCGCCGAGCAGGGCGTTGAGCAGGGTCGACTTGCCGTTCTTGAAGCGGCCCATGATGAGGATCTTGAACGTGTCGGCGCGCAGCTGCTGGGCGGTCTCCCGCAGCCCGGCCGCCGTCTCGGTCATGCTGAGCGCCTGGGCGATCCCGGTCAGGCCGTCGATCGCGCCACCGGCCTTGGTCCGGGCGGCTTCGACGGCGGGGCGGAGTTTGTCACCGAGCGTGCTCCTGGCGGGCGTCTTGGGCACGACGCTCTCCTCTGGCTGCGGCATGGGGACGTTCCTTTCACGGTGAGCGGGGCACCGGAGGCGCTCGCGGTGTGCGGAGCGAGCAGGCCGGGCCCGGGGAGAGGGGAGCAAGAACGGGCGGTCCGGCCCGTTCAGGTTCCGGTCGCCGCCCGCAGGCGGTCCCGCAGCTCGGTGAGGCGTTGGCGTGGTGTCGCAAGGGCTGTGTCGGAGGGTGCCCCGGCCGCGTGCTGCTCGGCACGGCGTACGGCGGCGGCGAGTTGCCGGTCGAGGGCGTCGAATGTGGCGGCGGCCTCCGTGCGGGCCGACTCGGCCGCGCCGCGCAGCCGGTCGCGGACGGTGTCACGGATCTCTCCGACGCGCTGGGCGACGACCCGTCGGGCCTCGGCCGCCGCCCGCCGTCCGCTCTCCTGTCCCGCGAAGTAGGTGCTGGCCGCACCGCCTGCCGCGCCGGCCGTCCCGAGCGCGAGGGCGAGGGCGAGCTGCGGGTCGTCGCTCGCCAGGATGGCCGCGCCGACACCGATCGCGGCGCCCACCGCGGCGCGCGACGGCCATGCGGAAAGGCCGCCCTGAGCCGGGCGATCAGCGGTGGGGTGCGCCGCGGCGCCGAGTCCTTCGAAGCCGACGGCAAAGCGTCCACCGCTCAACAGACGTTCCCTGCAGGGCGTTTCGCCCTCTGTGACGCCGTCGATCACTTCCCAGTCGAGCTCGTCGGCGAGGCGCACGAGGTCGCGGTGGTGCTCGGCTGTGCGGCGCGCGGCCAGTTCGCTCGTGGCCGCGGCCCATCTGCGCAGCTCCCGGTCCAACCGGTCTCGCACCGGCTGGGCGTGGCGCGGCTGGCGCCGGGCGGCCTCGCGCAGGGCGCTGAGCAGTTCCTGCTCCAAGACGTCCAGGGAGGCCTCCAGTTGCCGGGTCAGTGTGGCGCGGTCCTCGTCGAGCCGTTTGAGCCAGCGCCGGCGCAGTTCCCCGGCCTGCGTGCGCGCCCGGGTGAGCCGGCGGGCGGCCGTTCGGGCTTCGGTGGCGGGCTGCTGGTGCTCGGTGGTGTCGGCGGCGTGTTCCATGAGGTCCAGCAGGTGCGCCGCGCGGCGGGCCTGGAGCTCGGCACCCGCCGCGCCGGGGCCGTCCGACCATGTGGTCAGCCGGTCCGCGTCGCGGGCGAGTCGCGCGGCCAGGAACGCGGCGGGCTCGGCCGACGGATCGGCCCACAGCAGCACCCCGTACTCGGCGAGGTCCTGTCCGGCCCAGGCGAGCGGTGCGTCGGCGAACAGGGTGCGCCAGATGCCGCGCTGGACGAGGTCGAGGTCGTCGGGGCCGGTCAGGACCTCGGCGTGGCTCAGTACTGCGAGGCCGCTGCCGGCGGGCCTGCGCACAATGGCCGCGGCGGCCTCGACGGCGGCGGGCGTGAGCAGCTCACCGCAACGCAGCACGGCCAGGGCGCGGTTGGGGTACAGGGCGAGCCCGGCGTCGGCGTCGATGTCCTCCAGCGGGGTTACGCTGATCTGCGCCGCGCCGGGCCGTTCGGCCAGGCGGCAGCGCAGCTTCTCGGCCCCGCTGTCGCCGGCGGCGGCGAAGAACCGTACGGCCTGATCGTCGGCGGCGGGCAGAGCGGCGGCGAACTCCACGGCGGGGCGCCAGCCGCACTCCTGGGCCAGCGCGAGCGCGTCGGCGATGATCCGCTCGGCGGGCACGGGCTTGTCATCGGTCATCGGGGTGCACCTCCTGCGACGGGTCGATGCCGAGCCAGCCGAAGAAGTCCGGGGTGAGCGCCGCGTACCAGGGCAGCAGTTCGGCGCGGAGCACGAGCGGCAGCAGCTCACCCAGCTCGTCCCGCTCGGCGCGGGAGGCTGCCTCGCCGTACAGGAACCGGGGGGCGGCCTGCGCCATCACCTCGTCGAACATGCGCAGTTCCTCCCGTACGGAGGCGACCGGGCGGCCGACGGGGGCCAGGGTGAGGGGACCGGTGAGCGGGGCGCCGGTGAAGCTCGCCACGGCGGTGAGGTTGTAGGTGAGCAGGGCGTGCCGTTCAGCGTCGATGACCCACCAGCGGTCGGGGGCGCCGAGGATCTGCGGGCGGCCCGGCTCCCGGCGGGATGGCGCGGCGAAGGCGGCGTAACCGGGGCGTGCCCAGCGGAGGGTGGGCAGCGGAAGCGAGACGGTGTGCCCGACCGGCACCTCGTCACGGGTGAGCCGGTGCGTGGTGAACTCCTTGCGCACCTGGCCGTACGGCGTGGAACGGCCTGCGGCCGGCTGCTCGGGGCGGGAGCTGTTCACGGTGTCGTCCTCGTCGCTCGCTGATGCTGTTCTGCTGTCTCCGCCACATCCGTGGCCGTGCCGATCGTGTCACCGCGCCCGGTGCCGACCAGATCCGTGACGACGGCGAGCCCCCCGGCCTCCAGCCAGCCCCCCGTCAGGTCGGCGGCGCTGACGAAGCGGGCGTCCTGACCGGTGCCGCTGTCGTTGATGTAGAACCCCTGGATCCCCCCGGTGGCCGGGGCCCTGGCGACACCGGTGACCCGCACGGCATGGTTGGCCTGCCCGTAGTCCCAGTAGTCGGCGTCGTTCCACAGCACACCGGCGTTCGCGGCGATGATCGCGGCGCGGCCCTCTTCGAGCATCATCGCGAGCTCCTCCAAGGAGCGGTACTCCACGACGGCCGCAGGCACCCCGAGATCACTGAGGATCCGGGCCTGCTGCTCCATGGTGGTGCCGCCGCACTCCGCGGCGACGTCGGAGACGTGGCACAGGCCGTTGCGGACCGCGTGGTCGACCACGTCGTGCTCGGTGACCTCGACACCGAACCAGCGCAGTACGCCCTCGCAGGCGCACAGCCCGCAGGTGCCGAGGAAGCCGTAGTCGTTCTGGCCCTGGCGGTGTCCCGACTCGGCGGCACCCTCCACATCGCCGATGACCAGCGTCTCGCTGCCGTCCGGCAGGGTGTCCAGGTGGCGCGGGACATCGCTGTCTCGGACGAAAGCCACCTCGGGGCCACCTGGGGTGTCGGCCTCCCACAGGCGGGCCGGGATGCCCGTTTCCATGTGCTCCTCCCATCGGCCGGAAGAATCACTTGTTCAGACCCGAACGAGCAGCCCGCCTTACACATATGACGAATCATCAGGAAATTCGTCCCCCGCCCCGAAGTGAACCGTCCTGTGGAACTCGAGGCGGCGGACTACTCCAGGATCCTGAGGTGCGCGACGACCTTCCCGCAGGCGCCCCGCAGGGCGCTGCGCCAGCCTCGGGCCCGGTAGCCGGGCTGCTCGCGCAGTACCAGGGCACGGAAGGCCGCCTCCTCGGCGGGGCTCAGCGGATCGGGCGCCTGCGCGGCCGCTGCCGCGCAGGCGGCGGCGAGCGCCTCGGCCCCACCGCACTGCTCGGGCCGGCCCAGCAGAAGGAACACACGGAGCTTGGGCACGGCCCGGGTGTGTGCCACGGCGCAGTTGACGGCACCGACCCCGAGCCGTTCGGCGAGCAGCTCCCAGCCGTCATCGGGGCGGACCAGGCGGTGCCGCACCACCTGGTACTCCAACTCCCCGAGCACACCGGCGCGTCGGGCCTCCAGGACCGCATCGCCGATCCACGAGGTGTCGGCGCCACCCGTGGCCGGGTCGGCGACGAGCAGTGCCGCGGCCGTGTCGTCCCACCCGGCCTGCCGAACCCGCTCCGCGGCGGCCTCGCCGGCCATCCGGGCCGCCTCGCGCCGGGCTATCGCCATCACCCAGGTCAGGAACTGGGCATCGCCCCGGAAGGCCGGATACCCACGCCAGGCCCGCAGAGCCACCCGCTGTAACAGATCCTCGGCATCCTGCCTGTTGTGTGTGGCTCGGCGGCAGTACGCCCCGACCACCAGCCGCGCCTCACTCCAGGCCACGGCGAACTCCCGCTGCGAAACCGCCTTTGCCGGCATCGCCCACCCCCACGCGCCCCGCCTTCTCGCGAGCAGCAGAGTGCCGTACACGCATATGCGTAAGGAATGGTTCCGCGGACTGTTCCCGGAATTTGGCGGCGCACGTGAGGTCACCTCGCGCTTACTCGACCATGCGTTCCATCCGGAATCCAGGGAAAGGGAACATTCGTTCGCGCGGGGTGACAGTAAATGAAGTCCGGCAGTGGCTCTGTGCGGGATGGGGCGTCCTGTGCCATTCGGGTCAGGAAAGGCGCAGATCGATCCAAGGAATGGTTTCCCCCGGCAGCAGGTACCGCTCGATCTCGACGAACCCGTGCTTGTGTGCGAACCGCAGACCGTCCTCGTTGGAGGAAAGGACCACCGTTTCGATCAGCTTGGCGCCCAGCTCTCGTGCCCGGCTGAGCCCGCGCGCATAGAGCTCCTCACCGAACCCCCGCCCACGGTGAGTTGCGAGCACTCGGGCGATCACCGTGGCCGTCAGTGTGTCGTTCGACGGAGGGCGCACCGTGCTGCAGCCCACGAGGACGTCACCGAGGTACGCGACCTCCAGGTGGTGGCGCTGTGCGCGTTCCCGTACCTGGTCCATGGACAGCAGGTGCGTGGGGATGATCGCGTTGTGGACGTACTGCCAGTCCCTGAGCGTGACGTCATCGCCCGGCTGCTGGATACGAAGTTCAGACATCGCAGCAGAAGACCCGAGTACGCCTCGGACGTCAACTCCGTCTGTCCTGTAACGGGGCCCGGCGTCGTGCTCGGCAGGACCGGGTTCCATCACTCGTGCGCGATCGCCGCCAGCACGTTCAACCGCGAAGCGCGCAGCGCCGGCAGCAGGGCCGCCACGACGCCCACCACCGCCGAGCCGATCACGACGGCGACGATCGTGCTCCAGGGGAACGCCAGCGCCGTCAGCCCGCGCAGGGCCAGCACCTGCTGCATGCACACGCCCCACACGAGCCCCAGCGCCAGCCCGAGGACCGCGCCGAACACCGCGATCACCACCGACTCCAGCCGGATCATCCGGCGCAACTGCCGTCTCCCCAGCCCGATCGCGCGCAGCAGCCCGATCTCACGGGTGCGCTCCACCACCGACAGGGCGAGGGTGTTGACCACACCGAGCACGGCGATGACGATCGCCAGCCCGAGCAGCGCGTACACCAGGTAGAGCAGGACGGCGATCTGGTCGTGGACGAGCTGCTTGTAGTCGCTCTGGTTGCGCACCTGGACCTGCGGGAACGACCTCAGCGCCCGCTCCAGTCGCGGGCGCAGGTCCTGGGGTGCGGTTCCGGTGGCCGCGTTGACGTAGAGCGCGGCGTCCTGTGCCTGCGGCCCGTACTTCTCCAGGGTGGCGAGGCCGAAGTACAGGCCGCCCTGGGCGCCGAAGCCCTCGGCCGTCTCCTGCTTGGTGAGCGCGGCGACGGTCAGGTCGGTGTGCCGCCCGCCGGGGAACTCGACCGGGAGGACGCTGCCGACGCGCACGCCGTGGTCCCTGGCGAAGTCGGCGTCCATGGCGAGGTGACCGTCCGCCAGCGCCGCGGCCGAACCGCCCCGCGCGTAGGTGATGTGCACGACGTCGTCGAGCCGGGGGCCGTACGCGGCGGCCGCCGTCGTGACCCGGCCGCCGTGCGGCAGTTGTACGGCGACCTGGGTGAGCCGCTGCTCCACGACCAGCCCGACGCCGCGGGTGCGGGCGACGGTGTCCCGCACCTGTCTGGTGAACGGGGTGAAGTTGCTGTTCTGGACGATGAAGTCGGCGCCGAGCGTTTTGTCGATCTGCCGGTCGAACGACGCGGACATCGACGCGCTCGCCACCGACATCCCTCCGACCAGAGCCAGGCCCACCATGAGCGCGGCGGCGGTGGCGCCCGTACGACGCGGGTTGCGCAGGGCGTTGCGCTGGCTCATCAGGCCGACCGGGCCGAACAGTGCGGGGAAGGCCGCGCCCAGCACCCGGATCACCGGCCGCACCAGCAGCGGACCGGCGACCACGGTCGCGATCAGGGTCAGGGCCACGCCGACCCCGAGCAGCGAGGCGGCCTGGGCGGTCTTCGTGGCCGCCGCGCACCCGGCCAGCGCCGCGGCGCCGACCACCCCGATCACGGCACCCACGATCGCCCGCGTCCGCAGCGGCTTTCCGACACCCGCGACCTCGGCATCCACGAGTGCCGCCATCGGCGAGACGGCTGCCGCGCGCCGCGCGGGCAGATAGGCGGCCACGAACGTCACGCCGACACCGACGACGTACGCCGCGACGGGCGTGCCCCAGCCGATGACCATCTCCGTGGCCTTCAGGTTCATCCCGAACGCGCTCATCAGCCGGATCAGCCCCAGCGCCAGCCCGATCCCGGCCGCGAGGCCGAGCGTGGAACCGACCAGCCCGAGCAGCATCGCCTCGGTGAGCACCGAGCGCCGCACCTGCCGCCGGTCCGCGCCGAGCGCCCGCAGCAGGCCCAGTTCGCGGGTGCGCTGGGCGATCAGCATGGAGAAGGTGTTGACGATGAGGAACACGCCGACGAGGAGGGCGACACCCGCGAAGCCGAGCATCACGTACTTGATCACGTCCAGGAACGTGCCGAGGCTGGCCGCCGCCGACTTGGCCTGCTCGTTCGCGGTCTTCAGGTCGTAGGTGCCGGTGTCGATCGCCCGGCCGACTCGCCGTTTGAGCTCGGCGTCGGACACGCCCTTGGCCGCGTCCACCGCGATGCTGGTCGCCTTCGCGGCGGAACCGAGCAGTTCGCGGCCCGCCACGGCCGGGTCCAGGAAGACCAGGGCCGCGCCGGGGTTGGTGGTGGTGAACGTGGCGATGCCGACGACCCGCACCCGGAACGTGCCCGGCTGGGCCTCCACACTCAGCGTGTCGCCGATCCGTACGTGCTTCTTGCGTGCCGTGTCGGCGTCCAGCAGCGCCTCACCCGCCCCGTGCGGGGCGTGCCCGGAGGTGAGTCTCACCGGGCTGCGCTGGGTGACGTACCAGGCCAGCGCGATGGTCGGCGCGCCGGTGGTCGGGCCGACGGACCGGTTGCGGCCGTCGACCACGACGGCGTTCTGCACCGACACCTCGGCGCGGGCCGCCGCGACCCCGTCGACCCTCGCCACGCGGTCCCGCAGCGCGGCCGGCAGCGTCTGCACCGAACCGCTCACCCGGGCCGACCTCAGGTCCAGCTGTTTCGGCTGGACCGTCACATCGGCGGCGGTGGAGGCGAACAGCCGGTCGAACGTGCGCGTGACGGTGTCGGAGAAGATCAGACTGCCCGCGACGAACGCCACGGACAGGATCACGGCCAGCGCGGACAGCGCGAGCCGCCCCTTGTGCGCGAGGAAGCTCCTCAGGGTCGCCTTGAGCACCCGGTCAGTCCTCTCGGGCGGTGTCGTCGTAGCCGTCGCCGAGCCGGCCCCGGACCACGTCGAACCGTTTCATGCGTTCCAGTACGGCGTCCGCCGTCGGCCGTTCCATGTCGTCCACGATGCGCCCGTCGGCGAGGAAGAGCACCAGATCGGAGTGGGCGGCGGCGCCGGGGTCGTGGGTGACCATGACCACCGTCTGCCCCAGATCGTCCACCGCCTCGCGCAGGAAGCCCAGCACCTCGAGTCCGGCTCGCGAGTCGAGGTTGCCGGTCGGCTCGTCGGCGAAGATCAGCTCCGGCCGGGAGGCCAGCGCCCGCGCGCACGCCACCCGCTGCTGCTGGCCGCCGGAGAGCTGGGCGGGCCGGTGTGTGAGGCGGTCGCGCAGGCCGAGCGTGTCGATGACCTGGTCCAGCCAGCGCGGGTCGGGTTTGCGGCCCGCGATGTCCATGGGCAGGGTGATGTTCTCGGCGGCCGTCAGCGTCGGAATGAGGTTGAACGACTGGAACATGAACCCGACCCGGTCCCGCCTGAGCCGGGTCAGCTCGCGTTCCCGCAGCCCGGTGATCTCGGTGTCGCCCAGCCACACCTGGCCCGCCGACACGGTGTCGAGCCCCGCCAGACAGTGCATCAGCGTGGACTTCCCGGACCCCGAGGGCCCCATCACGGCGGTGAATCGGCCGCGCGCTATGCCGACGTCCACCGAGTCCAGGGCGATGACGGCCGTCTCGCCGGAGCCGTACGCCTTGGTCAGTCCGCGGGCGCGGGCCGCGACGGCGCCGTCCGGCGCGTGCTGCGCTGCTGGTGTGGACAAGGCCGCCTCCCGGTCGCCTGAACCGCCCGTCCCGGGCGAGCGTAGGCGACAAGCCGGCCCGGCGCACCGATTCGGTGCGCCCTTGCTTTGCTAGCACGGCGGCGCTAGCGTCGAGGCATGGCGAAGACCCAGCTGAACGTGCGCGTGGACGAGGGCACCGCCCGAGCGGCCCGCGAACGCGCCCTGGCCCGCGGTATCAGCGTCAACCGCTATATCGAAGAACTGGTCAGACAGGACACCGGCGAGGCCGGCCGTACGTTCGTCGAGGCCGCCGCCGACTTCATGAAGCAGTACGAGTCCGTGTTCGCCGAGGAGTTCACCGAGACCCGCGGCACCGGGGCCGGGGACGGCCGCTGATCCCTTGAACGAGCTCAGCATCGACCTCGCCTGGCTCCTCATGCTCGCCGAACAGAAGACGCCCGGGGACCCGCAGGTCACCGACTGGGGCGCGCTGGTCGCCGCCGTCGCCCGGCACCGTGCCGAGATATTCGGCGTGCCCGTCTACGACGACCCGCACACCCGCGCCGCCTCCCTGCTCCAACTGCTGATCCACCTGCCGGCGCTGGAGCGCTCCAACGCGCTGTTCGCCTCGGCGGTCGCCTACGCCTACCTGGTCGCCAGCGGCGAGAAGGTGGCCACCTCACCCGAGCAGGTGCGGGACCTCGCCCGGCTGGTGAAGCAGGGCGCGCCCGGCGTGGACGACATCGCGCGCGAGCTGCGCCGCTGGAGTCTGTGATCAGCGCGCGTCCGGCTCGTCCGGCCGCCAGGCGACCCCGAGCGCGCAGTACGAGGACGGCAGTGCCGGGCCGTTCTCCGGCATCAGCACCTGCCGCTGCGGGCCGAGCGTGAACCCGGCCTCGCGCAGCGCGGCCACCGGCTGCCGGGCCAGATGGCAGCCGCCGGTCAGGGTGGGCCACACCGTCCGGTCCAAGGTGGCCTGGGTCAGCGTCATCAGGCGGCCGCCGCCCTGGCCGTGCTCGAAGAACCGCACCTGACCGCCGGGTTTGAGCACCCGTCGTACCTCGCCCAGCGCTCGGGTCACATCCCGCACGCTGCACAGCACCAGGGACAGCACGGCCGCGTCGAAGGCCTCGCTCTTGACCGGCAGCGCCTCCGCCGCGCCCGGCACCACGTCGACCGGGACCTGGGCGCGCAGGGCCGACTCCAGCGCCAACTGCCGCAGCAGCGGCTCCGGTTCGATCGCGACGACCTCGGCGACGGTGCCCGGGTAGTGCGCGAAGTTCAGTCCGTTGCCCGCGCCGATCTCGATCACCCGCCCGGACAGCCCGGCGAGCAGCCGCTCCCGTATTCCGGCCATGCCCATCCGGGTCTCGGCGCTCACGCTGTACCGGGCGTAGAAACGGGCGAACAGGGGGTGGTGGACGGGGCTCCGCGCCACCTTGTCGGAGCCGGACAGCAGCCGCATGGCGAACCTCCCGGACGGACGGCCTAGGAAGAGTGTCCCCCGGAGAGGGCCACCGCACCCCCACCGCGCGTTCCCCCGCGCGAAGACGCGGTCAGGCGGGCTGCCACAGCTCGACCCGATTGCCCTCGGGGTCGGTGACCCAGCCGAATCGGCCGACACCCTCCATGTCCTGCGTCTCTTCGGCCACGTCCGCTCCCCTGGCGCGCAATTGCGCGAGCATCGCATCCAGGTCGCGGACCCGGAAGTTGAGCATGGTCTGCTGGGCGCGGGACCCGAAGTAGTCGGTCCCGGACTCGAAGGTCGCGAACACCGTCGGCCCGGCTCCCTGACGCCACAGGCCGTTCTCATCGGCGTCCAGGCCCAGGCAGTCGCGATACCACGCGTTCAGGGCAGCCGGGTCGGCGGCCCGCATGAAGTATCCGCCGATTCCAAGCACACGTTCCATGCCGCCATCTTGCCAGGACACCGATCCGGCGGTCGGCCGGAGGCGGGGGACGGGCCGGGATCCGGTGCTGCCCGGCACCGGCCCCGTACACCGGCCCGGTCTACGCTGCCACCCGCACCCGGAACGCCTCCGCGTCCCATGTGCCGTCCAGGCGGGGACCCAGCCACTCGGGGGCCGTCCCGCGGAAGGCGAGCGGTGGCAGCGCACCGGCCCCGGCGGGGATCGCGCCGAGGAGGGGGGCTCCGGCGACCTCCGGCAGGTCCGTCACGTTGCAGCGGGTGGCGAGGTCGGGGGAGTCGGGCCAGCTGCCGATCACCACACCGGCCAACTCCAGGTTCCGGCGCCGTAGTTCGAGTGCCGTCAGCTCGGTGGTGTTGAGGGTGCCCAGGCCCGCCTGGGCGACCACCAGCACCGGTGCGCCGAGCAGCCCGGCAGCGTCGGCCAGAGTGCCGCCGGCCGCGTCGAAGCGGACGAGCAGCCCGCCCGCCCCCTCGACCAGCACCAGATCGTGCTCGGTGGCCAGCTTGGCCGCCCGCTCGGCCACCTCGTGCGGGTGGACGGGGGCCATGCCCGCCCGCCGGGCCGCCGTGCCCGGCGCCAACGGCTCGGGGTAGCGGGCCAGTTCGGCGGTCGTGACCGGCCCCGCGAGCCGCGCGACCTCGTCGGCGTCCCCGCGCTCGTCCGGCCGTACACCCGTCTGTGCGGCCTTCAGCACGGCCACCGAGCGCCCGGCCGCGAGCGCCGCGGCGGCGACGGCGGCGGTGGTGACGGTCTTGCCGACCTCCGTGCCCGTGCCCGTGATCACCAGTACCGGCATGTCATCCCTCCCGCGCCGCGGCGCACACCGCACGCGCGATCCTCGCCACGTCCTCGTCCGAGGAGATGTACGGCGGCATCGTGTAGACCAGGTCGCGGAAGGGGCGCAGCCAGACGCCCTCCCGGACGGCGGCCGCGGTGGCCGCGGCCATGTCCACCTCGTGGTCGAGCTGGACGACACCGATCGCCCCGAGGACGCGGACATCGCGGACGCCCGGCAGCTCACGAGCAGGCGTGAGGCCTTCCCACAGGCCCGCCTCGATCCGCTTGACCTCCGCCCGCCAGTCCTGGCCCAGCAGGAGTTCGATGGACGCGCAGGCCACGGCCGCCGCCAGCGGGTTGCCCATGAACGTCGGTCCGTGCGCGAGCACCGGCACCTCGCCCCGCGAGATGCCGTCGGCGATCCGCGCGGTGCACAGCGTGGCCGCCAGCGTCAGATAGCCCCCGGTCAGCGCCTTGCCCACGCACATCACATCCGGGGTGACGCCCGCGTGCTCCGCCGCGAACAGCGCTCCGGTACGGCCGAAGCCGGTGGCGATCTCGTCGAGGACGAGCAGCACGTCGTGCGCGTCGCAGGCCTCGCGCAGCACCCGGAGATACGCGGGGGAGTGGAAGCGCATCCCGCCCGCGCCCTGCACCACCGGCTCCACGATCACCGCGGCCAGCTCGTCCGAGTGCCGGGCGATCAGTTCGCGCAGATGCTCCGCGTACGACTCCTCGTACTCCGTCGGCGGCGCGTCCGCGAAGACCTGACGCTGCAGTACGCCCGACCACAGCGCGTGCATCCCGCCCTCGGGGTCGCACACGGACATCGGGTTCCAGGTGTCGCCGTGGTAGCCGCCCCGCCAGGTCAGCAGCCGCTGCTTGCCGGGCCGGCCGAGCGAGCGCCAGTACTGCAGGCACATCTTCACCGCGACCTCGACCGACACCGAACCGGAGTCGGCCAGGAAGACGTGCTCCAGACCCTTTGGTGACATGTCGACAAGATGCTTCGCCAGCCGTACGGCGGGCTCGTGCGTGAGCCCGCCGAACATCACATGGCTCATCCGTCCGAGCTGGTCGTGCGCCGCCTCGTTGAGGACCGGGTGGTTGTAGCCGTGGATCGCCGACCACCAGGAGGACATGCCGTCCACCAACTCGCCCGAGCCGTCGGCGAGCCGCAGCCGGACCCCGCTCGCCGACTCCACGACGAGCGGTTCGGCGCGTCCGGGCATCGGGCCGTACGGATGCCACACATGCCGTCGGTCCAGCTCCAGCAGCTCGGGCACGCTCAGGCCGGGCAGCTCAGGCATTGGGCGCGAGGTCCGTTCCGGCGCCCCGGCGACGCACGGCCACGAGGTCGGTGCGCGGCTCCTGCGCGACGGGCGCGGCCGCCGTGCCGCACACGTCCCCGCCCTCGTGACCGCACGCGTCCGTGCCCTCGTGCGAGCCGCAGCCCTCGTGCGAGCCGCAGACCGATCCGCAGCCGGCCGCGGCCTCGACCCGGTGCTCCGGCAGCGTCACCTCGCCGGCGCCCTCCACCTCGAACCCGGCGTCCGCGATCATCTCCAGGTCGGCCTTGCCGGCCTGGCCCTCGCTGGTCAGGTAGTCGCCGAGGAAGATGGAGTTGGCGAGGTGCAGCGCGAGGGGCTGCATCGTGCGCAGGTGGACCTCACGGCCGCCCGCGATACGGACCTCCACGTCCGGGCAGACGAACCGGACCATCGCGAGGATCCGCAGACAGCGCTGCGGGGTGAGGTTCCACTCCTTGGCCAGCGGAGTGCCCTCGAACGGGATGAGGAAGTTCACCGGCACCGAGTCCGGATCCAGTTCGCGCAGCGAGAAGACCACGTCGACCAGGTCCTCGTCACTCTCGCCCATGCCCGCGATCAGACCGGAACAGGCGGACAGACCGGCCGCGTGCGCCTTCTGCACCGTGTCCACCCGGTCGGCGTACGTGTGCGTGGTCGTGATGTCCGCGTACGTCCCCTCGGACGTGTTGAGGTTGTGGTTGTAGGCGTCCGCGCCCGCCTCGCGCAGCCGCTCGGCCTGGCCGTCGGAGAGCAGCCCGAGGCAGGCGCACACCTCGACGTGCTCGTTCTCCTCCTTGATGGTCCGGATGGTCTCCGAGACCCGGTCCACGTCCCGGTCCGTCGGACCGCGCCCGCTGGCCACCAGACAGACCCGCTTGGCGCCTCCCGCGAGGCCCGCGGCGGCCGCCCGGGAGGCCTCGTCGGGCTTGAGCCAGGTGTACTTCAGGATGCCGGCCTTCGAGCCGAGCCGCTGGGAACAGTAGGAGCAGTCCTCCGGGCACAGGCCCGACTTGAGGTTCACCAGATAGTTGAGTTTCACGCGTCGCCCGAACCAGTGCCGGCGCACCTTTCCGGCCGCGGCCACCACATCGAGTACGTCGTCGTCGGAGGTGGCCAGAACGGCGAGCGCTTCCTCGCGGGTCGGCAGCTCGCGCCGAAGCCCCTTGTCCACCAGCGTGTTCAGCAGGTCCATGAGGTCCGATCCTGTCCTACGGGACCGCCCCGGGCCAAGGAGAGTTTGCACAACGGAGACGGTTCACCGTGTGGGTATTGCCACACCCTGGGCGGCTGGTCGTGCCGCTAGGGTCTGTCCGCTACCTACAAAAGCCCCGGAGGACCCATGGCGTTCGGCTGGATCGACGACCAGGCCGAGGCGCGCCGCCGCGCCGGACTCGTACGCACCCTGCGCCCACGCCCCGCCGTCTCACCCCTGCTGGACCTGGCCGGCAACGACTACCTGGGCCTCGCCCACCACCCCGAGGTCACCGAGGGGGCCGCCCGGGCCGCCCGGACCTGGGGCGGCGGCTCGACCGGCTCCCGGCTCGTCACCGGCACCACCGAGCTCCACACCGAGCTGGAGCGCGAGCTGGCCGCCTTCTGCGGCTTCGAGGCGGCGCTGGTCTTCTCCTCCGGCTACGCAGCCAACCTGGCCGCGGTCACCGCGCTCGGCCCGCACGGCTCGCTGATCGTCTCCGACGCCGGCAACCACGCCTCCCTCATCGACGGCTGCCGGCTCGCCCGGGGCGCGCGGCAGGTCGTGGGGCACGCCGACCCCGAGGCGGTGCGCAAGGCTCTGGCCGGCCATCAGGGGCCGGCGATCGTCGTGTCCGACACCGTGTTCTCCGTCGACGGGGACAAGGCCCCGCTGGCCGAGCTGGCCGAGGCGTGCCGGGAGCGCGGCGCGGGACTGGTCCTGGACGACGCGCACGGGCTCGGGGTGCTGGGCGACGGCGGCCGGGGCGCACCGCACGCCGCCGGTCTCTCGGGCGCGGCGGACGTGGTGGCCACGGCCACCCTGTCCAAGTCGCTGGGCAGCCAGGGCGGAGTGGTGCTCGGCCCGGCGCGGGTGATCGACCATCTGGTCAACGCGGCCCGGACCTTCATCTTCGACACGGGGCTGGCCCCGGCGGCGGCCGGCGCGGCGCTCGCCGCACTGCGGCTGCTCCTGCGCGAACCGGAGCGCGCGGCGCGTGCCCGTGGGGTGGCCGCGGACCTGCACGCACGGCTGACGGCCGCGGGTCTGGACGCAGTGCGTCCGGACGCGGCGGTGGTCTCCGTGCGGGCTCCGTCCCCGGAACAGGCGGTGCGCTGGGCGGCCGACTGCCGTACCGCGGGGCTGGCCGTGGGCTGTTTCCGTCCTCCTTCCGTGCCCGACGGCATCTCACGGCTGCGGCTGACCGCCCGCGCGGACCTGTCCGGGGCCGAGATCGAACGCGCTGTACGTGTGATCGGCGAAACGCGACCATGAGTCGGCGTGACACGGCCGTGCTTCGCGCCCGGTCGTCTTCGGTCAGAGGGCGGTGAGGAAACCGGCCCAGCTCTCGGCGGAGACGAGCAGCGCGGGTCCGGCCGGGTTCTTCGAGTCGCGCACGGCGAGCAGCCCGGCCCCCGGGCCGGAGCGCGGCCGGGCCGTCTCCACGCAGTTGTTGGCTCCCGTGCTGTAGCTGCTGCGCAGCCAGCGCACGTCGTGCAGGTCGGTACTGGCAGGGACGTTCCGAGGCAGTGCTGGCATGGTGCCTCCTTACGCGCCGTCACCTATCCCGGCGATGTAGTCCAACGTGTCCTCGGGTGAGAGGGCGTGCATCCGAAGGGTGTCGAAGGCCTCCGAGTAGGCCATGAGGTCTTCTTTCCGCTCCAGGTAGAGGCTACTCGTCAACTGGTCGAGAACAACCACGTCCAGATCAGAAGTGCTCGGAAATGAGAAGATAACGAAAGGCCCGGTGAGGCCGACATGCGCTCCCGCGGTGAACGGCAGTACCTGGATCCGGACTTGGGGCAGCCGGGCCGCCTCCGTCAGCCGCTCCAGCTGCCGGGCCATCACCTCGGGGCCGCCGACCTCGCGCCGCAGCACCGCCTCGTCCAGCACCGCGCTCAGCTCCAGCGGCGGGTCGACGCGAAGCACGTCCTGCCTGGCCAGGCGCACCTCCACCAGCGCGTCCAGGCCGTCCTCGTCCAGGTCCTTCACGGCCGCCCGGGTCACCGCGCGGGCGTACTCGGGCGTCTGCAGCAGGCCGGGTACGACCGTGGTCTCCAGGGTGCGCATCGTGCTCGCCTGCGACTCCAGGCTGATGAAGTCCCGGTACGTGGGCGGCAGCACCCCGCGATAGGCGTGCCACCAGCAGTGCCGGTCGCCCGTCTCCTCGGAACCCGCCAGCATCAGCAGCAACTCGCGCAGTTGCCCGTCCCGCACCTCGTAGGCGTCGAGGAGTAACCGCACATCGGCCGGCTTCACACCGCTGGCACCGGTCTCGATACGGCTGACCTTCGACTGGTGCCAGCCGACCAGCCGGGCCGCCTCACCGCTCGTGAGCCCAGCGCCGGTACGCAGCGTGCGCAGTTCGGCGCCCAGTTTGCGACGGCGCACTGCCGGCCCGTTCTGCATGGGCTCCTCCTTACTCCTTCCGGGCCGCCCAAATACGGTCTCTCGTCGTAGAGTTCACCGCTTTGGGCGACAGATATATGCATATCCTGGTGGATCGCTCCCCGTGACCGGTCCCGTGATGGCAGTCTGACGAGCGAGCACCAGTCCGGGACCGTACTCGACCATCCGGCTCCGTGTCGGACTGCGGTCCCGCCGGAAAGGGACGACCTCGCCATGGCAGACCATCTGGAAGCATCCGTCACTCTGCCGAGCGATCCCGCCTCGGTCTCCGCCGCCCGCACGTATGTCGTGGGCACGCTCGCGGAGTGGGGCCTGCCGTCGGACACCGACGTGGCCGACACCGTGCGGCTCATCGTCTCCGAACTCGCCACGAACGCCGTACAGCACACCTTCGGTCAGTCACCCACCTTCACGGTCGACATCGCGCTGGACCGTGACGAACATCTGCGCATCGGCGTCACGGACAGTCATCCGCGCTTTCCGAAGAGACTGCCCGCCGCCGTCCAGCAGGACAACGGCCGCGGCATGGTCATCATCCGCTGGCTCACCGCGGAGTGCGGCGGCAAACTCCGGGTCCGCCCGACCCGCGAGGGTGGCAAGACGGTCTCCATCGAACTCCCGTGGATCCTCCCGCCCGAGCCGGTCCCGGCAGCGGTCCCACAGGAACCGTAGCCCTCTCAGCGGGGGTGCGGTGGGGAGAGTGCTCTCTCCGGGCCACTTCGAGCCAGGTCGGGAGCTCGGGGGCGCGGAAGAGCTCGGGGCGGCGAAGGAGGCGGGAGCGAGGGGTGTGGGTGCGACGAGACCTTGGGCGGCGAGGAGCCGGAGGGGGCTGGGTCTCCGGGGCGTCCGGGATGACGGGCCGGGTGGTGGCGACGGGCTGGGAGCAACGGGTCGGGGACGGTGGGCTATGGAGCGGGGGGCGTCGGGCGGGGGTGACGGGGCGGGAGGTCGGGTGCGGGTGTGTGTGGGTGGGTGCGATGAGCTCGTGGGCGGCGAGGGGCCGGAGCGGCTGGGTCGTCGGGGATGACGGGCTGGGTGGGTCGTCGGGGGCGGTGGGCTATGGAGCGGGGTTGGGGGCGTCGGGCGGGGGTGACGGGGCTGAGGGGTGTGGGTGCGACTGGCTCGTGGGCGGCCAGGGGCCGGAGGGGGCTGGGCCGCGGGGGATGACGGGGCGCGTGGTGGCGGCGGGCTGGGAGCCGGCGTGGCCGAATCGCTCCGAGGCCGCCTGTCCCGGACCTGGCCCTGCTGTGGCCGGCGGCCCGGCGGAGCGGTCATCCGGGAGCCGCGGGTCGCCACGCCGTCCGAGCGCCGCCTCGCGACCGCTCCAGCCGGCCGCGCCGGGCGAACCGCGGAAGTCCCGGCACCGCTGCACCTCCTCGGCTGCGGCCGCCTCGCCCACCCCCGAAGTACCCGAGTCGCGTCGGCCCCGCCCCTCACCTACTGGCCCAGCCCCGGCACCTGACGCCCTCAGCCCCTCGTCGCCCGGAAAGTGGCCGACTCCGTGGCCGCGCTCAAGACCCCGGGGTCGGCCGACTTGGCGCAGATCAAGCCACCCAGGGCCGCGCCAGCCGGACGCAAACCCGTCGTGGGACGCCATGAGCCCCTGGCTGCCTGGGCGCTCAAGCCCCCGGTGACCGTCCCGCCCGGCCGAAGGCCCCCCGTAGCGGGGCGCGGAAGGCGTCCGCCGCCGGTGTGGACTCGTCGGGGCGGTAGGCCACCGAGATGGTGCGGTGCAGGCGGCCCGCTTCCAACGGGCGTACTCCGACCGGTGTGGATGCCGTGCGAGCCACCATCTCGGGGACGACGGTCACCCCGAGCCCGGCGCTGACGAGGGCGCAGACCACGGCGTATCCGGGGGTGGGTACCAGCAGGGCCGGTGTGGCGCCCGCGTCGGACAGTTGGGCCTCGATCTCCCGGCGGGCCGGATGGTGCGGGGCCGTGCTGATCAGTGGCCGGCCGGCCGGCTCCGCCAGGGGCAGCCGGGACGAGGTGCTGCTCAGGGCGTGTCCGGGCGCGGTCACCAGCACCAGTTCCTCCACCAGGACCGGCTCCAGACGCACCGACGACGGTACGGGGGAGGGCTCGGCCGGGTGGTAGGTGTGGGTCAGGGCCAGGTCCACCTCGCCGGCCGCCACGGCTGTGACCCCGGTCGGCGGGTCGTAGTCCGCGACCGACAGTGTCACGTCCGGATGCGCCCGGCGGAACGCGCTCAGCGCCGGCGGCAGCAGATGCACCCCGGCGGTCGGGAAGGTGCCGAGCCGCAGGGCGCCGCCGGTGAGGCCGGTCAGCCGGGCCAGCTCGTGCCGGGCCCGCTCCAGTTCGTCCAGCACCCGGCGGGCCCGTGCCACGAGCATCTCGCCCGCCTCGGTCAGCCGGGCCCCGCGATGGTGCCGGACCAGCAGTGCGGTACCGGCCTCCCGCTCCGGTTCGGCCAATTGCTGGGAGAGGGCGGGCGGCGTGTAGCCGAGCCGGTCGGCGGCCCGGGTGATGGAGCCGGCCTCCGCGACGGCCACCACCACGGCCAGTGGCTTGGCCGGGGCAGTCTGGCGCATGGACGGACAGCTCATCGCCTTCACCGGGATCGCCGCCGGACTGGTCGCCATGCCGGGCGCCGACTTCACCGTGGTCGTACGCAACGCGTTGGTCTCGCGCCGGGCCGGCGCGGTCTGCGCACTCGGCATCGCGGGCGGACTCCTGGTGCACACCACCCTGGCGGTGGCCGGTGTCGCGGCCGTGCCGGTGGCCGTGCCCGCACCGTTCCGGGCGTTGCAGCTGCTGGGCGGCGCCTATGTGCTGCAGCTCGGGGTGCGCAGGCTGTGGTCACTGCGCGGGGTCGTCCAGGCGCCCGAGGAGAGGCTGGCCGAGGAGAGGGCGGCCGAGGAGAGGGCGGCCGAGGAGAGGGCGGCCGAGCCGACGCACCCCCTCCGGCAGGGCTTCGTCACCAACGTCCTCAATCCGAAGGCCTCGCTGACCTTCCTCAGCCTGCTGCCGCAGTTCGTGCCCGTCGGCAGTCCCGTGCTGCCCCGGACACTGCTGCTCGCGCTCATCGTGTGCGCGCTGGCACTGGTGTGGTTCCAGGTGGTCGCGCTGCTGGTCGACCGGCTGGGCAGATGGCTGCGCCGGCCCCGGGCCGCCCGTGGGCTCCAGGCGGGCACCGGGGTGGCTCTGACGGTACTGGGAGCGGCCCTGCTGCTGGAGCCGCTCCTGCGCTGACGGTGAGTCAGCCGGCCTGTCCCGGCAGGCGAGTCAGCCGACCTGTTCCAGCAAGCAGGTCAGCCGGCCATCAGGCAGACCGGCCGGCCTGCCTGCCTGCCGTAGCGGACCGGGTCAGCTCACCCGGCCGTACCAGACGCTGTTGGTCCAGATCTTCTGGAGCCGCACCACGTCCCCGGTCCTCGGCGCGTGCCAGAGCTTTCCGTGCCCGGCGTAGATGCCGACGTGGTAGACGTAGGAACCCGAGTGGAAGAACACCAGGTCACCGGCCTTGCGTTGGCCGGCGGAAATGTGGTGCGTCTTGTTGTACTGCTGGGCGGCGGTACGCGGCAGGGTCTTGCCCGCCTTCTTGAACGAGTAGAGCGTCAGCCCCGAGCAGTCGAACCTGCGCGGCCCGGTGGCCCCGTACTGGTACGGGGACCCCTCCTTGGAGGCCGCGACCTGCAGTGCTTTTGTCGCGAGCGTCGCGGCCGAGGCATCGGTGGCGAGACCGGGTACCGCGATCGAGCCGCCGACGGCGGCGAGGGTGAGGGCCGAGGCCGTGCCGGCCCGGGCCATGAGCGACGGGACACGATTAGGCGCAGTCATGCGCAACCCTTCGTCAGCCGCCTGTGAAGGATGACCTGTCGGATTCGGGCTGGCGAAGTTGCCCGGCCGCGTTACCGCGGCTTCACCCCAAGGGCTGCTCGGAACGTCCGGCCGTCTGCGACGAACAGACGAACATCCGTTCCGGCGACCCGCCTTGCTCGGGTCCTCCACTCCTGCCGATCCACTCCTGTCGACCGGTCGTCCGGGCGGCGGCAGGACTCGGCGTCCGCCCGGACCGCCCCGCCGCGGTGGCGGGGGCTTGTCGTCAGTCAGGGATCTTCACGCACACCGGTCCGAAAATCCCAATACCTGAGGAGATTTGTGGCGTTACTCACCACTCACCCGTTCGGGTGGACAGTGTGGCGTTCGAGGCATCGTCAGGTCCCGGACGTAGCCCCGGACCTGGGGCGAAGCGCTTTCCCGTGAACGGCGAACCCGCGTGGAGCGCAACTCGGAAGGCGCCGAGAACGATCTGGATATACACCGGTCGGCGGTACATCGTTCGGGCCGTTTCAAGTCCGGTCCGAGCGGCGCCTGTCGACATCCGGGTCCCGTCCGGCCGGTCCGGCGTCCGGATCAGCCCACGTCGTCGGGCGGGAGCGCGACGCGCGCGGTACGGCGTTCACCGTCCAGCACCCGCAAGGCCCGTGCCAGCGTGTCCCCGTGCAGCTCCGTCTCGCCTCGCCGGTGCATCAACGCGAGGGCGTCACGCAGCTCTGCGGCCTTGCGCACCAGGGCCTGGGCGGCCCGCAGCCCGCGATAGGTGTCCCCGCCGTGCGCGGGATTGACGCGGCCCAGCAGGTCGGCGGCCTCCAGGTAACGATCGATCAGATCGCCCTCGGCCCGCGTCAGTGCGGGCAGTGGCGGCAGGTCCGGCAGCATCGGCGGCTCACCTCGCGTCCGGTGCGCCGGGGGTGCTCCGCCGACCGGGAACGACGGCGTCCACCAGGCCGTAGGCCACCGCCGCGGGGGCGTCCAGGACCAAGTCCCGCGCCAGGTCGCGGCGTACCCGCTCGGCCGTGCGCCCGGTGTGCCGTACCAGCATCTCCTCCGTCAGCGCGCGGACCCGGGCCAACTCGTCGGCCTGGATGAGCAGGTCGCTGGTGTGGCCCTGCACCGGCTCGGCGAGCTGGGGCTGGGAGAGGACCATGCGCGCGCCGGGCAGGGCGAACCGCTTGCCCGGCGTGCCGGCCGCGAGCAGCAGCGCGGCGTGGGAGGCGGCCTGCCCCAGGCAGTAGGTGGCCACGTCGCAACTGACGTACCGCATCGTGTCGTAGACCGCCGTCAGTGCGCTGAACGAGCCACCGGGGGAGTTGACGTACAGCGTGATGTCCCGGTCCGGGGCCGCGTGTTCGAGGTACATGAACTGTGCCATCACGTCGTTCGCGGCCGCGTCGTCCAGCGGGGTGCCGAGGAAGACGATCCGGTCCTCGAAGAGCTTGCCGTAGGGGTCGAGCGTGCGGACACCGCCGCTGGTGCGCTCGGTGAACTCGGGCAGGACGTGACGGGCGAACGCTCGGGACAGGGACATAGGGCACCCCTTCTCATCGCACGGCCTCTGACGGGCTCGGCTTCTGTAAAAAATGTACAGGATGTACGTGACGTTATGATGGGGGCATGTCCTACGAGATTCCGGTGACGCAAGCCAGGGCTGAGCTCGCCGACCTGATCAACCGCGTCGTGTACGGCGGTGAGCGCGTCGTCGTGACGCGGCACGGCAAGCCGCTGGTCGCGCTGGTCTCGGCCGCCGACCTGGAGCGGCTGGACGCCCTCGAGGAGCCGGCCGGGGAGCAGGTCGTCAGCTCGGTCTCGGGTATCCGTGAGGCCGGTTCCGCCGCGCGCGAACAGCGGCGGTTCGGGATCGCCGCCGAGCATCGCGGTCCCGGCGTGTCCTGACCGCGCCGCGTATCGGCGATCCCGTCGCGCGGGTCATCGGTGGATCAAGGTCTGGTTAACGTGGCTGAAACTCCGGCGTTCTAGCCTGCCGATCCACGCCATCAGGGGCTTTTCTGCCCGGATTGAGGACGATCCGGGGATTTGTCTGCGTGTTACACCTATCCCCGTTGCGATGGCTGCGGCAACCGGACCCCGCACGGTCCGGAGCAAGGACTGTGAGGTGGGACGTGCAACTGACCCCGCACGAGCAAGAAAGGCTGCTGATCCACGTGGCGGCCGACGTGGCCGAGAAGCGCAGGGCCCGTGGGCTCAGGCTCAACCACCCGGAGGCGGTCGCCCTCATCACGTCGCACATCCTCGAGGGCGCGCGTGACGGCCGTACGGTCGCCGAGCTCATGTCCTCCGGTCGCAAGCTCCTCACCAGGGACGACGTCATGGACGGGGTCCCCGAGATGATCCACGACGTCCAGGTCGAGGCCACCTTCCCGGACGGCACCAAGCTCGTCACCGTCCACGAGCCGATCATCTGAGGGGGCCGCGATGATTCCCGGAGAGATCCTGTTCGCGGACGATCCCGTCCTCGTCAACGAGGGCCGCGCGATCACCCGCCTCACCGTCCTCAACGCCGCCGACCGGCCGGTCCAGGTCGGCTCCCACTACCACTTCGCCGAGGCGAACCCAGGCCTGGAGTTCGACCGTGCCGCCGCCCGCGGCAAGCGGCTGAACGTCGCCGCGGGCACCGCCGTGCGCTTCGAGCCCGGCATCCCCGTCGACGTCGAGCTCGTCCCCCTCGCCGGCGCCCGGATCGTGCCGGGGCTGCGCGGGGAGACCGGAGGTGCCCTCGATGCCTGAGATCTCGCGTGGCGCCTACGCCGATCTGTTCGGGCCCACCACCGGTGACCGTATCCGGCTCGCCGACACCGACCTGCTGATCGAGATCGAGGAGGACCGCTCCGGCGGACCCGGCATCTCCGGCGACGAGGCGGTGTTCGGCGGCGGCAAGGTCATCCGCGAGTCCATGGGCCAGTCCCGCGCCACCCGCGCCGACGGCACCCCCGACACGGTGATCACCGGTGCCGTCGTCGTCGACCACTGGGGCGTCGTCAAGGCCGATGTCGGCATCCGTGACGGCCGCATCACCGCGATCGGCAAGGCCGGCAACCCGGACACCATGGACGGCGTCCACCCCGACCTGGTCATCGGCCCCGAGACCGAGATCATCGCCGGCAACGGGCGGATCCTCACCGCCGGCGCCATCGACGCGCACGTCCACTTCATCTGCCCCCAGATCGCCGACGAGGCGCTGGCCTCCGGCATCACCACGCTGGTCGGCGGCGGCACCGGCCCCGCCGAGGGCTCCAAGGCCACCACCGTCACGCCCGGTCCCTGGCACCTCGCCCGGATGTTCGAGGCGATGGAGGCCTACCCGGTCAACGTGGGCTTCCTCGGCAAGGGCAACACCGTCTCCCAGGAGGCGATGCTCTCCCAGATCCGGGGCGGCGCGGCCGGCCTGAAGCTGCACGAGGACTGGGGCTCCACCCCGGCCGTCATCGACGCCGCGCTGACCGTCGCGGACCGCACGGGCATCCAGGTCGCCATCCACACGGACACCCTGAACGAGGCCGGTTTCGTCGGCGACACCCTCGCCGCGATCGCGGGCCGGGGCATCCACTCGTACCACACCGAGGGTGCCGGCGGCGGGCACGCGCCGGACATCATGACCGTGGTCTCGCAGCCCAACGTGCTGCCCAGCTCCACCAACCCGACCCGGCCCTACACCGTCAACACCGCCGAGGAACACCTCGACATGCTGATGGTGTGCCACCACCTCAACCCCGCCGTCCCCGAGGACCTGGCGTTCGCCGAGTCCCGGATCCGGCCGTCCACCATCGGCGCGGAGGACGTCCTGCACGACCTCGGCGCGATCTCGATCATCTCCTCCGACTCCCAGGCCATGGGGCGCGTCGGCGAGGTCATCCTGCGCACCTGGCAGACGGCTCATGTGATGAAGCGCAGGCGTGGCGCGCTGCCCGGTGACGGACGCGCGGACAACCAGCGCGTGCGTCGCTATGTCGCCAAATACACCATCAACCCCGCGCTCGCCCAGGGTCTCGCCGCCGAGATCGGCTCGGTCGAGACCGGCAAACTCGCCGACCTGGTGCTGTGGGAGCCCGCGTTCTTCGGCGTCAAACCGCAGCTCGTGCTCAAGGGCGGGCAGATCGCCTACGCGCAGATGGGCGACGCCAACGCCTCCATCCCCACCCCGCAGCCGATCCTGCCCCGCCCGATGTACGGCGCGACCGGCCGGGCCCCGGCCGCCAACTCGGTGAACTTCGTGGCCCCGTTGGCGATCGAGGACGGGCTGCCGGAGCGGCTCGGGCTCGGCAAACGGTTCACGGCGATCGCGTCCACGCGTGCGGTGACCAAGGCCGACATGCGGGAGAACGACGCCCGGCCCGACGTCCGGATCGACCCCGACAGCTTCGCCGTGCACATCGACGGCGAGCTGGTGGAGGCGACTCCGGCCGCCGAACTGCCCATGGCCCAGCGCTACTTCCTCTTCTGACGGTGTCGTGATGTCACGCGCGGCACTCCTCGTCCTGGCCGACGGCCGCTTCCCCGCCGGAGGACACGCGCACTCCGGCGGGGCGGAGGCCGCCGTCAAGGCGGGCCGGATCACCTCCGCCGCGGGCCTGGAGGACTTCTGCCGGGGCCGGCTGCACACCGCCGGGCTGGTCGCGGGCGCGCTGGCGGCGGCCGCCGTACTCGGCGTGGTTCCGGGCGAGCTGGACGCGGCGGCGGACGCCCGTACGCCGTCACCCACACTGCGGACCGCTGCGCGCAGGCTGGGACGGCAGCTGCTGCGGGCCGCCCGAGCGAGCTGGCCGTCTGTCGAACTCGACGCGCTGGCACGGGAGTTCCCCAAGGGCGCCCATCAGCCCGTCGTGCTCGGCATGGCCGCCCGGGCGGCCGGACTCGCCCCGCAGGACGCGGCCTACTGCGCGCTCTACGAGAGCGTCAGCGGACCGGCCACGGCCACGGTACGACTGCTGAGCCTGGACCCGTTCGACGCGACGGGCGTACTGGCCCGGCTGGCGCCGGAGCTGGACCGCGTCGCGGACCGGGCCGTCGAGGCGGCGCGGAAGGCGGCCGCCGAGGGCAGCGACGCGCTGCCCGCCGGTTCGGCACCGCTGCTGGAGGTCATGGCGGAGGAACACGCCGCATGGCCGGTGCGACTGTTCGCTTCATGATCTTGCCCGCCCGTCCGCCCGTCCGCCCGTCCGCCCGTCCGCCCGCCCCTCTCCGCCCGTCCACCCGTCCGCCCGGATCGCCTGGTTCAAGGGTGACCGTTCGCGGTCCCAAGCCCTCCCGCACACGTGATCCGGCCTCTCGCCCCCACAGGAGCCGTACCCATGCACCTCGACCACACCCACTCCGGCCCCGCCGCCCTCAGCGCCGACGCGCACCGGCCCGACGGCTCGCGTCGCGCCCTGCGCATCGGGCTCGGCGGGCCCGTCGGGTCCGGGAAGACCGCGACCGTCGCGGCGCTCTGCCGGGCCCTGCGCGACGAACTGTCGCTGGCCGTCGTCACCAACGACATCTACACCCGTGAGGACGCCGAGTTCCTGCTCCGCGAGGCCGTGCTGCCGCCCGAGCGGATCACGGCCGTGGAGACCGGCGCCTGCCCGCACACCGCGATCCGCGACGACATCTCCGCCAACCTCGAAGCCGTGGAGGACCTGGAGGACGCCGTCGGCCCGCTGGACCTGATCCTCGTCGAGTCCGGCGGCGACAACCTCACCGCGACCTTCTCCAAGGGGCTCGTGGACGCGCAGATCTTCGTGATCGACGTGGCCGGCGGTGACGACATCCCGCGCAAGGGCGGCCCCGGTGTCACCACCGCCGACCTGCTCGTCGTCAACAAGACCGACCTCGCGCCCCACGTCGGATCCGACCTCGCCCGGATGGCCGCCGACGCCAAGGCCCAGCGGGCCGAACTCCCGGTGGTCTTCCAGTCGTTGCGCGGCGAGCCCGGCGTCGCCGCCGTGGCCGCCTGGGTGCGCGAGCGGCTCGCCGCGTGGACGGCATGACGGCCACCGGGGTCCGGGCGGACGCGCGGATCGTGGCCCGGGCCGACGGCCGGGGCGGCACCGTGCTTCCCGTACTGGACAGCGACGGCCCGCTGGCCCTGCGCCGGACCCGGTCCGGCGGCCGCGAGGCGAGGGTCATGGTCGTCGGCGCGATGAGCGGCCCGCTCGGCGGCGACCGGTTCTCGCTCACGGCGAGCGTGGCCGAGGGCGCCCGGCTGCGCGTCGGCTCCACCGCCGCCACCCTCGCCCTGCCCGGGCAGGCCAAGGAAGAGGCCCGCTACGACGTGCGGCTCGACGTGGCCGACGACGCCGAACTGCACTGGCTCCCCGAGCAGTTGATCTCGGCCCGCGGCAGCGACCTGTACGTCACCACCCGCGCCGAACTCGCCGCCGGAGCCCGGCTCGTGCTGCGCGAGGAGCAGGTGCTCGGCCGGGCGGGAGAGGAACCCGGGCGACTCACCAGCAGGCTGACGGTACGGGTCGCGGGCCGTACGGTGCTGGACCAGGAACTGGCCTGCGGGCCCGGGGCGCCGGGGGGCTGGGACGGACCGGCGGTGCTGGCGGGGCGCCGCGCGGTGGGCCAACTGGTCGTCGTGCGCCCGGAGTTCGCGGGTCATCCGGTCGAGCCCCGGCTGCTGGGCGAGTGCGCGGCCCTGATGCCTCTGGCCGGCCCGGCAGTCCTGGTCAGCGCGGTGGCACCGGACGCACTGCGCCTGCGTCGAGTCCTGGACGAGGCACTGACCCGCCTCGGCTGAAGTCCGCTTCTCCCCACCGGACATGACCATCCGTTTATCGGATTGGTAAAGATGGCGGGCGCCCCCTGTTCTCGGACGGCTCACAGCCGAGAGGATCCCCGAACTGACCACTCGCAGTGATCCTGATGTAGGGGGAGGGGCCCACTTGAGGGACAACAGACCGAAGAGCCGCCTGCTGGCGCTCGGTTCGGCCGGAGCACTCGTCACCGCCACCCTGATCGCCGGTGCCGTCACGGCGCCCGCGGCCAGCGCCGCCGGCCGGACCGGCCAGGACCGGGAGGCCCAGGGCGCCGCGATCGCCGCCGCCCGCGCCGCCAAGGCCGGCATCGACTGGCAGGACTGCCCGGCCGACTGGGGGCTGGAGAAGCCCATCCAGTGCGGCTGGGTCAGCGTGCCGCTGGACTACGCCCACCCGTACGGCGAGCAGATCAAGCTCGCCGTGGACCGCATCGGCAACACGGGCACCAAGGAGGAGCGCCAGGGCGCCCTCGTCTACAACCCGGGCGGTCCTGGTGGCTCCGGCCTGCGCTTCCCGCGCCGGGTCACCACCAAGAACCCCGTCTGGGCGAACGTCGCCAAGGCCTACGACTTCGTCGGCTTCGACCCGCGCGGCGTCGGCCACTCCGCGCCCATATCCTGCGAGGACCCGCAGGAGTTCGTGAAGGCGCCGAAGATGGACCCGGTGCCGGACACCGAGGCGGACAAGACGGCCCAGCGCAAGCTGGCCCGTGAGTACGCCGACGGCTGCCTGGACCGCACCGGCCGCGCGATGCTCCAGCAGATGACCACGCCGAACACCGCCCGCGACCTGGACGTCATCCGCGCCGCCCTGGGCGAGAAGAAGCTCAACTACCTCGGCGTCTCCTACGGCACCTACCTCGGCGCCGTCTACGGCACCCTCTTCCCGGGCCACCTGCGCCGCATGATCGTGGACAGCGTGGTCAACCCCGCTCGCGAGAACATCTGGTACCAGGCCAACCTGGGCCAGGACATCGCCTTCGAGGGCCGCTGGAAGGACTGGGAGGACTGGGTCGCCGCGAACGACGCCGCATTCCACCTCGGCACCACCCGCGACGCCGTCCAGGCCAAGTGGCTCGAGCTGCGCGCCACCGCCAAGAAGAGCCCCATCGGCGGGGTCGTCGGCCCGGCCGAGCTGATCTCCTTCTTCCAGAGCGCGCCGTACTACGACTCCTCGTGGGTGCCGGTCGCCACGGTGTTCGGCAAGTACTTCGCCGGTGACACCAAGGCACTGGTCGACGCCGCCGCGCCGAACCTGTCGAACACGGCCGGCAACATCACCGCCGAGAACGGCAACGCCGTCTACACGGCCGTCGAGTGCACCGACGCCAAGTGGCCCACCAGCTGGAAGAAGTGGGACCGGGACAACACCCGGCTCAACGCGGACTACCCGTTCATGACCTGGGCCAACGCCTGGATGAACCTGCCCTGCGCCACCTGGCCCGTCAAGCAGCGGACCCCGGTCGACGTCAAGACCCACAAGGGCCTGCCGCAGGTGCTGATCGTGCAGTCCACCCGGGACGCGGCCACCCCGTACGAGGGCGCCGTCGAACTGCACCAGCGGTTCCAGGGCTCCCGTCTGATCACCGAGAAGGACGCGGGCTCGCACGGTGTGACCGGCCTGGTCAACCCCTGCATCAACCAGCGCGTCGACGCCTACCTGCTCGACGGCAAGCTGGACGGTGCGGACGTGACCTGCGGCCCGCACGCCACGCCCAAGCCGTGACCGGGATCGTACGGTGACGAGGGGCGGCCGGGCTCTCCGGCCGCCCCTCGCTCATGTCCTCGCTCAAGCCCCCGCCCATGCGGCGAACTCGGCGTCCTCGGCCGCGTAGTCGAACAGGTCCGGATACGCCCGGGCGAGGAGCGGGAAGCTCTCCCGCCAGTCCCGCCCGGCGAGGGCGTCCGTCAGCCATTCGACCGTATCCGGCAGGCTCTGGGCGTACGAGACCACCGGCCAGTAGCCCAACTCCCGCTCGGCGGCGGACATGTCGAGGACGACCGGCAGCGGAACCGACCACGGCGTGCTCCCCACGGAACCGTCGGGAGGACCGTCGAGCAGCGCCGTCTCCGTCTCCACGCCCATCACCGCGTCGACCGCCGCTCCGATCCCGGCGACCGTCGGCGCCTCGCCGTCACAGGCGTTGAGCACCCGGGTACCGGGCCGGGCCGCCGCCAGCCGGACCAGCTCGGCGACGTTCCGGGCGCTCGACGGATGGAACCGGCTCTCACCCTTGTACGACAGCACCCGCCTGCGCCTGCCGTCCAGGTTCCGCTTGACGAAGTACAGCTCACGGGGCAGCGGACTGTACGGCCCGTGCACCGCGCCCGGCCGCAGCACGGTCACCGGCAACCGGTCGGCGGCCGTGAGGAGTTCGTGTTCCAGCGCGGCCTTGCGGGTGCTGTACGACGCCTCGCCCGGAGCCACCGTCGGCTGGTTCTCGGGGACCGGCACCGGGTAGGCCGGAAAGCCGTCCGGCTCGTGCGACGTGTCGAAGTTCCGGCCCGTTCCGTCGTCGTACACGGACACACTGGAGATGACGACCGCCGAACCGACACGGCCCGCCAGGGACGTCAACTGCCGTGCGTGCACGGCGTCGTACGCGACCATGTCGACCACCAGGTCGCAGCCGTCGCCGATCAGCGCGGCCAGTGCCGTGTCGTCGGAGCGGTCCAGCCGGACCGTCCGTACCCCGTCGTCCCACCCCTGGTCCCGGCGGCCGCCGCGCGAGGCGGCCGTCACCTCCCAGCCGTCCCGCACCAGCGCGTCCACCGTCGGACGGCCGATCTGCCCGCTCGCCCCGATCACCACAGCTCTCTTCATACGGTGAGCCTAGGCACGTGGGCCGCCCGGGCGACGGTCCTTCTGCCGTCGGCAGAGGCGGTTCAGCCGAGCGGCGCCCGCGGGAACCTGCGCTCCCTCGTGCCCTTCTCGGCGGCCTGCCGCTCCTTGACGACGGCCGCGTACTCGTCGACGTACTCCTGCTCCGACAGCGCCAGGATGGAGTACATGATCTCGTCGGTGACGGCCCGCAGGATCGCCTTCTCCTGCTCCATACCGGCGTAGCGGGAGAAGTCGAGCGGCTTGCCGAAGCGGATGGTGACCGGGCGGATGCTCGGGATGACCTTCCCCGGCGGCTGGGCCTCGAACGTGCCGATCATCGCGCACGGCACGACCGGCACCCCGGCCCTCAGCGCCATCACCGCGACGCCGACCTTGCCCTTGTAGAGCCTGCCGTCGTGCGAACGGGTGCCCTCCGGGTAGATCCCCAGCAACTCACCCCTGCGCAGCACCTTCAGGCCCTCGCGGATCGCCGCCTGCCCCGCGTCCTTGCCCGAGCGGTCCACCGGGATCTGCCCGGCGCTGCGGAAGAAGAAGGCGGTGAGCCGGCCCTTCAGCCCCGGGCCGGTGAAGTACTCCGCCTTGGCGAGGAAGGTGATACGGCGCCTGAGCATCGCCGGCATCAGGAAATGGTCGGAGAAGGACAGATGGTTCCCGGCGACGATCGCGGGGCCGGAGTCCGGCACGTTCTCCAGGCCCTCGATCCGGGGACGGAACACCAGTCTCAGCAGGGGACCGAGCAGCACGTACTTGAGCAGGTAGTAGAACACGGCTCACTCCTCACTTCACCGGCTCCCCTCGGGAACCGGCGTCTGTCCCAGGTCAGCCCTGGTTTCCCGGCAGTTGGCTCATGTGCGCCTGTGGTCATCCTTAGCCGGGTTCTGCCGGTCTCATGCTGATCTTTTGCCGAGTTGCCTGACGGTAGGTCAGATTCTTGGTCGATGCGGTGCCGGTCGACAAGCAGCCTCTCGGCGGTCAGACGTGCTCGCAGGGGCGAGCCAGCCGGGGTGCACGTGGCCCCCGCAATCCTTACGTCACCGGCCGCAACGGGGCAATGGGCGGGGCCTGGAGACGTCGGCGAGGACGCAGCGGCAGGCCGCGCCACCGAAGTCCCTGACGCCACTGCCGAGTTCACGCGAGAGCCCTTCGCCTCGTCAGCGGCTGACGCCGGCGCGGGGGTGTCGCTCACCGCGGTCCGAACGTTCCGTGTCGGTCAGGCCGGCCGGTTCGTCGTGGACTGCTCGGCCCAGATGATCTTCCCGCCGGGGGCGAAGCGGGTTCCCCATCGCTCGGTGAACTGGGAGACCAGCAGCAGTCCGCGGCCGCCCTCGTCCGTGGCGCGCGGATGACGCAGATGGGGCGCGGTGGCGCTGCCGTCGGAGACCTCGCAGATCACGGCGGCCCGGTCCCTGATCAGCCGGAGCCGGAAGGGGCCGTCCGCGTGCCGGATGGCGTTGGTGACCAGCTCGCTCACGACCAGTTCCGTGGTGAACGCCAGTTCCTGAAGCCCCCACTCGCTCAGCTGCCGGATGGCCTCCTTGCGGGCGTCGGAGACCACGGCCGGGTCGGCGGGCAGCTCCCAGTCGGCGACCCGGTCGGCGCCGAGCAGCCTGGTGCGGGCCATCAGCAGGGCCACGTCGTCGTACGGCCGGGCCGGGACCAGCGCGTCCACCACGGCCCGGCAGCGCGCGTCGAGCGTGGGGGCCCGCTGTTCCAGGGCGCGGCGCAGCCGGTCGCGGTCCACGGCGACGGCACCGGCGTCGTCCGTGTCGTCCCCATGGACCAGTAGCCCGTCGGTGTGCAGGGCCAGCGTGCTGCCCTCGGCCAGCGTCAGTTCGACCGCCTCGAAGGGCGGACCGCCCGCACCGAGCGGCGGCCCCTGCGGCAGGTCGACGAAGCTGACGACGCCGTCGGGCAGGACGACGGCGGGCGCGGGATGGCCCGCGGCGGCCATCGTGCACCGCCCGTTGACGGGGTCGTAGACCACGTACACGCAGCCCGCCCCCACGGCCTGGACACCGGCGGCCTCCGGGTCCTCGGGACGGACGCCCTCTTCCCGGGCCATCCGCGACACCAGGTCATCGAGGTGCGCGAGGACCTCCTCGGGGGGCAGATCGAGCGCCGCGAGCGTGTGCACCGCGGTGCGCAGCCGCCCCATGGCCGCCGCGGCGTCGATCCCGTGCCCCGGCACCTCGCCCACGATCAGGGCCACGCGCGCACCGGACAGCGGGATGATGTCGTACCAGTCGCCGCCGAGGCCGGTCAGCTCGTCGGCCGGCCGGTAGCAGGCGGCCACCTCCACCGCGTCCTGCTCGGGCAGCCGGCGCGGCAGCAGGTTGCGCTGCAGGACCAGGGCCGCGTCCCGCTCGCGGGTGTAGCGGCGGGCGTTGTCCACGCAGACCGCCGCCCGCGACACCAGGTCCTCGGCGAGACTCAGGTCGTCCTCGTCGAACGGCTCCTGACGGTGGCGCCGGAAGAAGGCGGTGACGCCCATCGTGATGCCTCGGGCGCGGATGGGCACGATCATCACGCTGTGCAGGCCGAGCTCCAGGAACGTCGCCGCCCGGCCGCCGGGGATGTCGGTGGCCCACTCCTTGGCGAGCGGG
This sequence comes from Streptomyces sp. NPDC001153, assembly GCF_053598315.1. NCBI lineage: Bacteria > Bacillati > Actinomycetota > Actinomycetes > Kitasatosporales > Streptomycetaceae > Streptomyces > Streptomyces sp. NPDC001153. The sequence continues at coordinate 59,448 of NZ_JBSFJZ010000013.1, read as the reverse complement.
TCGAGCCGTTCCTCGCGCCAGGACCGGCCCGTGGTCAGACTGCGGATCGGGGGCGAACCGGCGAAGTACGTGGCGACTTCGCCGATCTCCACGACGGCTTCCGGAGCCCCGGGAATCACCGACTGGTGCCCGGCCCGCCGCAGCGGCACCTCGTCCGTGTCCCGCACCGGCCCCGGCTCGGGCTCCGCGCCCCGCAGCACGGACTCCAGCAGGTCCACGCTGACGAAGTCGGCGAAGTCCTGTACGGCCACGTCCGCCAGTTCCTGCGCGGTCCGCACGATGTCCAGGGTGCGGCCGATCTGCTCACCGGCCCGGTCGAGCAGGGCCAGGCGCTGCCGGGCGCGGTGCCGTTCGGTGATGTCGACGACCGTGTAGTACACGCCCATGGGATGGCCCTGGTCGTCGTCGAGGCGGGTGAACGACATCATGTGCGCCGTCTCCCGGTGCGGCGCCGACCGCAGTTGGCCCACATGCTCGTAGCCGACGACGGTTCGGCCGGTCTGCAGCACGCGCCGCATCTGCGCCTCGATGCCGTCGGAGTCGATCCCCGGCTGGATCTCCGCCAGCCGCCGCCCCAGCCGCTCCCGCGGGGAGCCGCCGCCGTACCGCTCCAGGGCCTCGTTCGACCACACGCACCGCAGATCGGTGTCCACGATCGCGATGCCGACCGGGGAGTCGGACACCATCTGCTCCAGCACCCCACGGCTCATGTCCCAGCCGCGCGCCCCGGCCACGTCGGAGACGAGAACCAGCCAGTGCGGGGCGCCACCGGGTTCCACCGCAGGAGTGATCCGCACCATCACCCGCATCGGCTGCCCGCCCTTGCGCCGTGCGGTCAGCAGCCCCGCCCAGCCGCCGTCCCTGCGGCACCGCTCGGCCAGTTCGGGCACTCGCGCGGCGTCCTCGGCGGACAGCAGGCCGGTCACCCTGGTGCCCACCACCTCGGCAGCCGTGTAGGCCAGCAGGCGCTGGGCGCCCCGCGTCCAGCTCGTCACCACGCCCTGCGCGTCGAGCAGCAGGGGCGCGGCGTCGGCCACGTCGAACCGCTGCCGGGTGACGTCCTGCTCCTCTTGAGTGCCCACGGCCGACCTCTCTGTAGCTGAGAGTGGTCTACCCCCTCTTGGCTCAATCGTCACCCTTCGGGCAGCCGGGTGACGGGTGGGGGGCGGCCCGCGGTCACCCCCCGACCCGCGTCAGGAACCCAGTACCTTCTCCAGTGCCGCCAGCGCGGAGCGCAGCTCCTCCGCCGTGATCGTCAGCGGCGGTGCCAGCCGGATGGTGGAACCGTGGGTGTCCTTCACCAGGACCCCCTCCCGCATCAGCCGCTCGCTGATCTCGCGGCCGGTGCCGATCGCCGGGTCGATGTCGACGCCCGCCCACAGACCACGGGAGCGGAAGCCGACCACGCCCCGGCCGGCCAGCTCCGTCAGTCCGTCCCGCAGGATCACGCCCAGTTCGGCGGCCCGGCGCTGGAACTCACCGGTCCGCAGCAGCTCGACCACGGCCGTGCCGACCGCCGCCGCGAGCGGGTTGCCGCCGAACGTGGAGCCGTGCTCGCCCGGGTGCAGCACCCCCAGCACCTCGCGCCGGGCCACCACCGCCGACACCGGCACGATTCCGCCACCCAGCGCCTTGCCGAGCAGCAGCACGTCCGGCACGACGTCCTCGTGCTCGACGGCGAAGGTGCGGCCGGTGCGGCCGAGGCCCGACTGGATCTCGTCGGCGATGAACAGACAGCCCTTGCGGCGGGTCAGCTCGCGCACCCCGGCGAGATAGCCGTGGTCCGGGATGATGACACCCGCCTCGCCCTGGATGGGCTCGAGCAGCACGGCCGCCGTGGTCTCGTCGACGGCCTCCTCCAGCGCGGCGAGGTCGTTGTACGGCACGATCCGGAAGCCGGGCGTGAAGGGGCCGAAGCCCGCCCGCGCCGTCTCGTCCGTGGAGAAGCTGACGATGGTCGTCGTACGGCCGTGGAAGTTCTCCGCCGCCACCACGATCGTCGCCCGGTCGGCGGGGACGCCCTTCACGTCGTACGCCCACTTGCGGGCCACCTTGATGCCGCTCTCCACCGCCTCCGCGCCGGTGTTCATCGGCAGCACCATGTCGAGGCCGGTCAGCTCCGCGAGCCGCTCGGCGAAGGAGGCGAGCCGGTCGTTGTGGAAGGCGCGGGAGGTCAGCGTCAGCTGGTCGAGCTGGCGGTGTGCGGCCTCGATCAGCGCGGGGTGCCGATGGCCGAAGTTCAGGGCCGAGTAGCCGGCGAGCATGTCCAGGTAGCGGTGGCCCTCGACGTCCTCCACCCAGGTGCCCTCGGCGCGGGCGACCACCACCGGCAGCGGGTGGTAGTTGTGCGCCAGGACCGGCTCCTCCGCACGGATCAGGTCGTCGGACGTACGGGTGCGCGCGGGTGCGGTCATCAGCGGATCTCCTGGGTGCAGCACTTGATGCCGCCGCCGGCCTTGTGGAACTCGGACAGGTCGACGGGGACGGGGGCGTAACCATGGCCGGCGAGGCGCTCGGCGAGCGCCTCGGCCTGGGGGGCTATGAAGACGTTCTGTCCGTCGGAGACGGAGTTCAGGCCGAACGCCATCGCGTCGTCGCGGGTGGCGAGCACCGCGTCCGGGTACAGCCGGCGCAGCACCTCACGGCTGCCGGCCGAGAACGCCTCGGGGTAGTAGCAGATGTTGTCGTCGTCGAGGACGAACAGCGCCGTGTCCAGGTGGTAGAAGTACGGGTCCACCAGGGTCAGGCCGATCACCGGGTGGCCGAGGAACTCCTGCGCCTCCCGGTGCGCCTCACGGGTGGTGCGGAACCCGGTGCCGGCGAGCACGTACCGGCCCGTCCACACCAGGTCGCCCTCGCCCTCGGTCACCGACTCGGGGCGGTACACGTCGTAGCCCGCCGTCTTGAACCAGGTGTCGTAGTGCAGCGACTCCGGGCGCCGCTCCGGCGCGTGGAACAGGGAGCCGAAGACCCGGCCGCCGACCACGAACGCCGCGTTGGCGGCGAAGACCATGTCGGGCAGGCCGGGTACCGGCTCGACCGACTCGACGGTGTGCCCGTGGTCGCGGTAGGCGCGGATCAGCGTCTGCCACTGTTCCCGGGCGAGGTCCACGTCGACCGGCCTGTCGGGGTGCATCCAGGGATTGATCGCGTACTGCACGGCGAAGTGTCTGGGTTCGCAGACGAGGAAGCGCCGAGGACGCTGTACACGGCTTTCGGACACAGAGGGTTTCCTCCGCTTTGCTGTGTGTCACTTGGGGTGCACACCACGGTAGAAAGGGAGGCAGACGGCCGACAAGAAAAGAAAGCTGCGTAGATGCGCAGCATCGCTGCGTCTTTCAGGACGTACGCGCATGACTCCTGCGCATGCCTCGACTCATTCGGGTGCCGCGTGGGTCGCGCCGGCCTCCGGGCTTTCCGGGAGGAGGTGGGAGAGCACCATCACACTGATCGTCTTCCGGATGAACGGCTCGACCCGGATCCGCTCGAGCACCTCCTCGAAGTGCTCCACGTCCCGCGCCCGCACGTGCAGCAGCGCGTCGGCACCGCCGGTGACCGTCATGGCCGCCGTGATCTCCGGATGGTTGCGCACCACCTCCGCCAGCCGCCGGGGCGGGGCCGCGCCCTCGCAGTACACCTCGACGTACGCCTCGGTGCGCCAGCCGAGCGCGGAGGGCCTCACCGTCGCCGTGAACCCGGTGATCACCCCGGTCTCCCGGAGCCGGTCCACCCGCCGCTTGACCGCGGTCGCGGACAGTCCGATGCCCGCGCCGATCTCGGCGAAGCTGGTCCGGGCGTTCGCCATCAGCGCGGTGATGATCTTGCGGTCGAGGTCGTCGAACGAGGTAGTCCTGCTGTTCATGCGGGCACTGTAGTCAGCCGCGCCGGGCGGCCGGCCTCACGACTGGGTGACGATCATGGCGAGCGTCAGCAGTCCCAGCACCACCCATCCGAACCACAGCCAGCCGTTGCTGCCGAGCGCGACCGTGTAGGCGGTCACGACGACGAGGCCGCCGACCGTGAGAGCCCCCATCGCCTTGGTGGAACCGTTCGTGGAACCGGGCATCGTGACACCCTCCTCTTGGTCCGTCCATGACCATGGTGCCCCTGTTCTCGCCCGGACGGGACGGCTCCGCCCCAGCTCTCGCGTGCGGCTCAGCTCTCGCGTGCGTTGAGCGAGGCCAGATAGGCGTTGTACGCCTCCAGCTCCTTGTCGCCGTCCCGGTCCGCGGCCCGGTCCTTGCGCCTGGCCTGCCGCTGCTCGGAGCCGTACCACTGGAACAGCAGCGCGATCAGCACCAGCACGGACGGGATCTCGCTGAACGCCCAGGCGATCCCGCCGGCCGCGTTCTGGTCGGACAGCGCGTCGATGCCCAGGGAGGCCGGCGGGTGCTTGAAGGTGTCCACCATCGGCTCCGTGGCCATCATCAGCGCGATACCGAAGAACGCGTGGAACGGCATGCCCGCGAACAGCTCCAGCATCCGCATCACGTATCCCGGGCGGTACGGACCCGGGTCGACGCCCATGATCGGCCAGAAGAACACCATGCCCACGGCGAAGAAGTGCACCATCATCGCGATGTGCCCGCTCTTCGACCCCATCAGGAAGTCGAACAGCGGGGTGAAGTACAGGACGTACAGGCTCGCGATGAACATCGGGATCGTGAACGCCGGGTGCGTGACGATCCGCGTGTAGCGGCTGTGCAGCAGCGCCAGCAGCAGCTCGCGCGGGCCCTTGCGGCCCCGGCCGGCGGTCGGCAGCGCCCGCAGCGCCAGCGTGACCGGGGCGCCGAGCAGGATCAGGATCGGCGACAGCATGCTGATCACCATGTGCTGCACCATGTGCACGCTGAACATCACCATGCCGTAGTCGTTCAGCTTGGTGCACATCACCAGGGCGACGGTCAGCACACCGACGACGTACGACACCGTACGGCCCGCGGACCAGGCGTCCCCGCGCCGCCGCAGCCGTACGACACCCCAGCCGTACAGGGCGAGCCCGGACAGGCAGGCCACGAGGAAGAACGGATCCGCCGACCACTGGAGCCCCCGCCCCAGCGTGAACGGCGGCAGATCCATCATCATGCCGTGTCCGCTGTGATCCATCCGGCGGCTCCTGATTCGTGGGGGTTGTGCGAGTTGTCCGCCCCAAGAGTAGAACCGCCCCCGGTCACTGCCGTGACCGGGGGCGGGTTGTTCCGGGGTGAACTACAGGACGCACTCCGCCTCGTCGTACCGCTCCACGGGGACGGTCTTCAGGGTCTCGACCGCCTCCGCCAGCGACACCATCACGATGTCGGTCCCGCGCAGCGCCGTCATCCGCCCGAACTCACCCCGGTGCACGGCCTCCACCGCGTGCCAGCCGAAGCGGGTCGCCAGCACCCGGTCGTACGCCGTCGGCGTGCCACCCCGCTGCACATGACCCAGGATCACCGGCCGCGCCTCCTTGCCGAGCCGGTGCTCCAGCTCGACCGACAGCTGCCGGGCGATCCCGGCGAAGCGCTCGTGGCCGTAGATGTCCTTGCCGCCCTCGTCGAAGTCCATCGTGCCGGGCTTCGGCTTGGCGCCCTCGGCCGCGACCACGATGGCGAAGCGCTTGCCCGCCTCGAACCGCTCGCCGACCTTCTGCGTCAACTCGTCGATGTCGAAGGGCCGTTCCGGGACGACGATGGCGTGGGCGCCGGCCGCCATGCCGGAGTGCAGCGCGATCCAGCCGGTGTGCCGGCCCATGACCTCCACGATCAGCACACGCTGGTGGGACTCGGCGGTGGTCTTCAGCCGGTCCAGGGCCTCCGTCGCCACCGTGACGGCCGTGTCGAAGCCGAAGGTGACGTCCGTGACAGCGATGTCGTTGTCGATGGTCTTGGGCACGCCCACGATCGGCAGCCCGTTGTCCGACAGCAGCCGGGCCGCCTTCAGCGTGCCCTCACCGCCGATCGGGATGATCGCGTCCAGGCCGAGTTCCGCGACATGGCCCTTGGCCCGCTCCACGCCGTCCCGCAGATGCTCCGGGCGGACCCGGGAGGAGCCGAGGATGGTGCCGCCGCGCGCCAGGATGCCGCCCACGGCGTCGAGGTCGAGCTTGAGATAGTCGCACTCCAGGAGGCCCTTCCAGCCGTCCCGGAAGCCGATGACCTCGTCGCCGTGGTCGGCGACGGCACGGTGCACGACGGACCGGATGACGGCGTTCAGGCCGGGGCAGTCGCCGCCGGACGTGAGGACACCAATGCGCATAGCCCGAAATACCTTCTCAACGTGGGCCGGGAAACCGGACCACGGTGTCCGGCGGATTCCCGGCCACCCTACCGGCGTGAGGGGGTGGCTCCGTAGCGGGCGTCCGCCTGCTGGACGCGCCCGCACATGTGAGCGGACGGGCCGTCAGGCGGGCCCACTACGAGGCTGGCGCACCACGCTGGAATATCGCTGAAGCCGCACCGGGGCGGGCTGCTGAGCAGCAGTGTTCACGCGGGTTGTTGCGCGGCAGTGCTCACGCGGGCTGCCGCGCAACAGTGTTCACGCAGGCTGCTGCGCAGCCGTGATGCGCTCGTTGCGGAGTGCCTCGTACCAGCGGTCGTCGATCGGCGGCAGCGCGTTGACGTCCAGCGCCAGCTTCAGCAGCAGGTCGGCGATCTGCGGGTTGCGGGCGAGGACCGGGCCGTGCATGTACGTGCCGAAGACGGTCCCGTTGTACGCGCCCTCCGTGCCGTCCCCGGTGCCGTTGCCCTTGCCGATCTTCACCCGCGCGAAGGGGCGGGCGGTGGGGCCGAGGTGGGTGACGCCCTGGTGGTTCTCGAAGCCGGTCAGCTGCGGCAGGCCCAGCTGAGGGTCGATGTCGCCGAGCACGTCACCGACGCACCGCTCGCCCTCGCCGCGCACCGACACCACGTCGAGCAGGCCGAGGCCCGGCTCGCGCTGGCCGAGGTCGTTGATGAACTCGTGGCCGAGGATCTGGTACCCGGCGCACACGGAGAAGACGATCGCGCCGTTCTGCACCGCGCGCTGCAGATGCCCGTCCCGGCGCAGCCGCTCGGCCGCGAGCCGCTGGGGACGGTCCTCGCCGCCGCCGATCAGGTAGATGTCGCCGGAGGTCGGGATCGGCTGGTCGCTGCGCACGTCCAGCCGGGCCACGTCCAGGCCGCGCTGCCGCGCCCGCCGCTCCACGACGAGGGCGTTGCCCTGGTCGCCGTAGGTGCTGAGCAGGTCCGGGTAGATCCACACCAGCCGCAGTTGGTTGTCGCTCATGAGGTGATCGCCCTTCGAGGATCAGAAGATCAGTTGCCGACGCGGCGGCGCAGGTCCTGGAACGCGGTGTAGTTCGCGATGACCTCGATCCGGCCCGGCGGGCACATCTGCACGGCCTGGTCGAGGTCGTCGCAGACCTGGAAGTGCTGGTTCGCGACCTCCAGACGGACGGCGAGGTCCAGCTTCCGGTCGCCGATCACGAAGATCGGGTGGCCGGTCAGCCGGGTGTAGTCGACGTCCCACAGCCAGGAGGTGTCGGTGCCGTCGGCGCCGCGGGCGTTCACGGACAGGATCACCGGGGCGGGCGGCGCATCGATCAGGGAGAACGTCTCCAGCCAGCCGGCCGGGTTCTTGGCCAGCAGCAGCCGCAGATCGCGGTTCTGGAACTGCACGACGTCATAACGCCCCGCGACGGCCTGCACCTGGTACATCCGCTCCAGGGCGACCTGCGGCGGCACCCCGAAGACGGCGGCGACGGCCGCGGAGGAGGCGGCGTTCGCCTTGTTGGCGCGGCCCGGAAGCTGCAGATGGATGGGCCAGGCGGACCCGTGCGGATCCAGCACGTGATCCCCGGACAGTGCCCAGGTCGGCGTGGGCCGGCGGAAGCCGCACTCCCCGCAGAACCAGTCCTCGCCGGGGCGCTGCATCACGCCACCGCAGGACGGGCAGGACCAGGCGTCGTCCTTCCACATCTGCCCGGCCGCGACCCAGATCACATTCGGGGACGAGGAGGCGGCCCACACCACCAGCGGGTCGTCGCAGTTGGCGACGACGACGGCCTTGGATCCGGCCAGACCCTCGCGCCAGTTCTCGGCGAGCATCCGGGTCTCGGCGGCACGGTCGAGCTGGTCGCGGGAGAGGTTGAGCAGGGCGATGCACTTCGGGTCGGTGTCCCGGGCCACACCGGCCAGGTACTTCTCGTCGACCTCGATGACACCGAACTTGGCGTCCGAGCCGCCCGCGAGCGCGGAGGTGATACCGGCCGGCATGTTGGCGCCCAGCGCGTTGGACACGACCGGGCCCGCGGCGCGCAGCGCCTCGGCGATCAGTCGGGTGGTCGTCGTCTTTCCGTTGGTGGCGGACACCAGGATGACGTCCAGGTTCTGCGCGAGCCGTCCGAGCAGGTCGGGGTCGAGTTTCAGCGCGACCCGGCCACCGATCACCGACCCGCTGCCGCGTCCCGCGGCGCGCGATGCCGCAGCGACCGCCTTGCCCGCGGTCACGGCCAGCTTGGCCCGCGGCGTGAGCGGGTCCGAGTTGCCTGCCATCAGTTCTCGATCCTCCTTGCGTACGCGCCGCGCCTGGGGCCATCCGGCAGCGTGGTGTGACCTCAGCCTATCGAGATCCGTTCGCACACCCGAATCCCGGCCCACGTCTTGAGCGGCGGGCATGGGCTGAACGAACCGTACCCTTGCCGCCATGCGACACGGTTCCATTCCGGGCGCCCACGGGCGCGTCCGGCCTCTCACCCTGCTCGGCGACGCGGCTTTGCGCGAACAATGCCGGGAAGTCACCGAATTCGGCCCCGAACTGGCGGCCCTCGTGCAGGACCTGTTCGCCACGATGTACGCGGCACAGGGGGTCGGTCTGGCGGCGAATCAGGTGGGGGTGCCGCTGCGGGTGTTCGTGTACGACTGCCCGGACGACGATGATATCCGGCATCTCGGACATGTGGTGAACCCGCGGCTGGTCGAGGCCGACGGGGTGGTGATCCGTGGGCCCGAGGGCTGCCTGTCCCTGCCGGGCCTGGAGGCGGGGACGGAGCGGTACGACCATGCGGTGGTCGAGGGTTTCACGGCGACGGGGGAGCCGGTCACCGTGCATGGCACCGGGTTCTTCGCGCGGTGCCTGCAGCACGAGTACGACCACTTGGAGGGCCGGGTGTACGCGGATCACCTGACGGGGTGGCGCAGGCGCAGACTGGCGAGGCGGGTCGAGCGAGCCGCATGGCACCGGTGAGGGGTAAACCCGGGGCTTGGGGCCGTGTCGCCCCTCAGAACCCCGGACCTCCCATCCTGTCCCCTGCAGCCGCAAGGCGACCCCACAACAGGTCGGCGAGGGACCGCACCAACTCGGCCCGGGAACAGGGCCGTTCCCCCAGCCACCAGTCCCCGGCGGCATGCATCATCCCGACGATCCCGTGCCCCCACACCCGGGCCAGCTGCTGACTCTCCGGACCGAGATCCACCCGCTCCTCGATGACCTGGGCCAGCTCCTCGCCCATCCGCCGAAGCAGCGGAGCCGAATGCTTGCCGACGTCGAAGCCCTGGTCCCCGCTCCCGCCCCCCTCCGCGGGGTGCATCAGGAACCGGTACACCTGAGGCCGTGCCTCGATCGCGGCGAGATACGTGTCCAGCGTCGACTCCACCCGCTCCCGCCGGTCCGCGGGAGCGTCCAGCGCCGCCCGCAGTGAATCGAGCAGCGCGTCCGTGTGCCGCTTGGCCAGAGCCGCGTACAGGCCGCCCTTGTCGCCGAAGTGGCGGTAGAGGATCGGCTTGGTGATCCCGGCTTCCGCGGCGATCGCGTTCATCGACGCCTGTGGGCCGTCGCGCAGCACCACCCGGTCGGCGGCCTCCAGCAGCTCGCGCCGTCGGCGGTCGGCGGACCGCTGCTGATCGGTCCGCTGTGTGGTGTCCATGTGCTCTCCCCACCCGTGCTGATTCGGTGACGCCTGCGCAAACTAACACTGACTGTGCCCCTGACATCGAACGGGATGCCGAGACGTCATCAGCGGTTGACTTTTCCTACCCGTCGGTAACAGACTCGGGTTACCGCTAGTAACATCGCACCGCCGCCGCTGGAGGGGACATGGCCGAGTTCACCATGGAGCTGAACGACGAACAGAAGGAAGTCCGGGACTGGCTCCATGGCTTCGCCGCCGACGTGATCCGCCCCGCGGCCGCCGAGTGGGACGAGCGCGAGGAGACTCCCTGGCCGGTCATCCAGGAGGCCGCGAAGGTCGGCATCTACTCCCTCGACTTCTACGCGCAGCAGTACTTCGACCCCACCGGCCTCGGCATCCCGATGGCCATGGAGGAGCTGTTCTGGGGCGACGCGGGCATCGCCCTGTCCATTGTGGGCACCGGCCTGGCCGCCGTGGGCGTTCTCGCCAACGGAACCGAGGAACAGATCGGCACCTGGATCCCGCAGATGTACGGCGACGTCGACGACGTCAAGGTGGCCGCGTTCTGCTCCTCCGAGCCCGACGCCGGCTCCGACGTCGCCTCCATGCGCACGCGTGCCGTCTACGACGAGGCCAAGGACGAGTGGGTGATCAACGGCACGAAGACCTGGGCGACCAACGGCGGCATCGCCAATGTGCACGTCGTCGTCGCCAGCGTCGACCCGGAGCTGGGCTCCAAGGGCCACGCGTCCTTCATCGTCCCGCCGGGCACGCCGGGCCTGGCCCAGGGCCAGAAGTTCAAGAAGCACGGCATCCGCGCCTCGCACACCGCCGAGGTCGTCCTCGACAACGTCCGCGTCCCCGGCTCCTGCCTGCTCGGCGGCAAGGAGAAGCTGGACGAGCGGCTGGCCCGGGCGCGGGAGAAGGCCGCGAAGGGCGGCGAGCGCGTCAAGAACGCGGCGATGGCCACGTTCGAGGCGTCCCGCCCGGCGGTCGGCGCCATGGCGGTCGGCACCGCCCGGGCCGCGTACGAGGTCGCCCTCGACTACGCCACGACCCGCGAGCAGTTCGGCCGGCCGATCATCGACAACCAGGGCGTGGCCTTCCAGCTGGCGGACATGCGGACACAGATCGACGCCGCCCGGCTGCTGGTCTGGCGTGCGTCCTGGATGGCGGTCAACGGCAGGCCGTTCACCGCGGCCGAGGGCTCCATGTCCAAGCTGTTCGCCAGCGAGACGGCGAAGAAGGTCACCGCCCAGGCCATCCAGATCCTCGGCGGCAACGGCTACACCAGGGAGTACCCGGTGGAGCGCATGCACCGGGACAGCGCGATCTACACGATCTTCGAGGGCACGAGCGAGATCCAGCGCCTGGTCATCGCCCGCACCCTCTCGGGCATGCCCATCCGCTAACGATGCCTGAGCGGCGTCAGCTGCTCGATGTCGTACTTGGCCCGCAGGGCCTCGATCGCCTGCTGGTCCGGCGGACCCCCGTTCCCCAGGATCTCCAGCAGCTCCTCGAAGTAGCGCTCGTGATCCGGTGGGGGAGAGGCCTGGAAGAACATCTTCGCCGGGGTGTCCGTCGGATTGGCGAACGCGTGCGGGCACCCCGGTGGTACGACGACGACCGTGCCCGGAGTCGCCCGTACCACCCGGCTGCCCGAACTCGACTCCCACCTCCGCCAGTTGTCGGGAGTGCGGATGCGCGGCTCGAAGGCGAGGACGTCCAGTTCGCCCTCCAGGACGTAGAACAACTCCTCGCTGCGCGTGTGCACATGGGCGCCCACGTCGAAGCCCGGCGGGACCTCCACCTCGAAGGTGGAGGCCATCCGCGAGTGCATGCCGGTGACCTTGAACGTCACCCGCTGGGCCGGTGTCTCGACGACACGGCCGTGGCCCGGCGGTACGTACAGTCCCTCGGTCTCCGTCATCGCCCACTCACCAGGTCACCGGAAGGGCCTCGGGACCCCGGATCAGCGCGCCCTTCTTGAAGGGCACCTTCTCCGGCGCCACGGCCAGCCGCAGGCCCGGAATCCGGTCCAGCAGGGCGTCCACCATGAGTTCCTCCTCCAGCCGGGCCAGCATGTTGCCGGGGCAGAAGTGCGGGCCGAAGCCGAACGAGACATGCGGGTTCGGGCTGCGGGAGAAGTCGATGGTCTCCGGGTCCGGGAAGACCTCCGGGTCACGGTTGGCGGCCAGGTAGGAGTTGTACACCGCGTCGCCCGCGCGGATCCGCACACCCCGGATCTCCACGTCCTCCATGGCGATCCGGGACAGGCCGACCGCGTTGCGGTGCGGGATCCAGCGCAGGAGCTCGTCGATCGCCTTGGGGCGGATCTCCGGCTCCGCGCGCAGCCGCTCCACCAGGTCGGGGCGGGTCAGCAGCAGATAGAACATCTGCCCGCTGTTGTTGGTGACCGCCTCGCCGCCGATCTGCAGCAGCCCGGCGAGCCCGACGGCTTCCTCGAGCGTCACCTCGCCCCGGCCCACCGCGGCGCCGAGCAGCGAGGTGACGTCCTCGGCCGTGCTGTTCTCGCGCAGCCCGATCAGGTCCGAGAAGTAGGCGGCCATCTCCCGTTTGGCCTTCTCGCTGACCTCCTTGCCGTTGGAGGAGGACAGGATGAGCTGGGTCCAGGTGTGCATGGTGTGCCGGTCGGCGGCCGGGACGCCCATCATTTCGCAGATCACCGCGATCGGGAACGGGCTGAGGATCGTCGCCGTGAGATCGGCGGGCGGGCCGTCCTGGAGGAGTTCGTCGACCAGTTCGTCCAGCATGGCGCGCGCCTTCTCCCGCACCCGCTCCACGCCCTTGGCGGTGAACGCGGCCGCCACCGAGCGGCGCAGCCGGGTGTGGTCGGGCGGGTCGAGGAAGCCGACCGCGCCCGGGTCCGGGATGAAGTGCGGGGCCAGCCGGGTGACCGGCTTCTTCATGACCTCCTCACGGCTGAAGCGTGGGTCGTTGGTCACCATGCGCACGTCGTCCATCCGGGTCACCAGCCAGGCCCAGCCCTCGCCGTTGGGCAGCTGGATGCGGGTGACCGGTCCTTCGCGCATGAGCTCTCTCAGCACCGGGTCGAAGTCCGTCCCGGTGAGGTCGAGCGCCGGCCAGTGCCGGATCGGGGGCAGGGTCTCGGTGAGCGTCTCTTCGGTCATGCCGTACTCGAACCGTCTCTCGGTCGTCAGCTGCGCCAGCGGCCCAGCGCCATTTCCGCGGTGATGCCGGGTCCGAACCCGGCGAGGAGCCCGCGCGCCCGGTTCTGCGCGCCGCCCTCGTCGAACATCCGGCGCAGCGCGTCCAGCACGACGCCGGAGGCGATGTTGCCGTACTCGGTGAGGGTGGCCCGGCTGAACCGGAAGGCGTGCGGGTCGACCTGGAGGAACTTGCTGAGGTCGTCGAGGATGCGCGGCCCGCCGGCGTGGACGATGTAGAAGTCCAGGTCGGACGCGTCCCAGCCGTGCATGCCCGCGAGGTCCTGCAGTGCCGGGGCCAGCGGCTCCATGGTGGCCGGCACCCGCTTGTCGAGCAGGAAGTGGAACCCCGTCGCCCGGACGTCGTACATGATCCACTCCTCGGTCTTCGGGATCAGGTACGAGCCGTTGCGTTCCAGCTCGACGCCGGTGCCGCCCTTGCCGCGGACCACGGCGGCGGCTATGCCGTCACCGAACAGGCCGTTGGAGAGCAGCGAGCCCACGCCCAGGTCGGTGGGCTGATAGCACAGCGAGCAGAACTCGCAGGCCACGATCAGCGCGTTGGCGTCGGGGTAGGCCGTGCAGAAGTCGTGCGCGCGGTTGATCGCCGCGCCGCCGGCCGCGCAGCCCAGCTGGGCGATGGGGAGCTGTCGGGTGGTCGGGTCGAAGTCCATCTCGTTGATCAGCCACGCCGTGAGCGAGGGCATCATGAAGCCCGTGCACGAGACGTAGACGATCACGTCGATGTCGTCGGTGAGGAGTTCCGCGTCGTCGAGCGCCCGCTGGATCACCGCGGGGACCCGGGCCTTGGCCTCGGCCTCGTAGAGCTTGTTGCGCTCCTCGAAGCCGGGATGCTTCAGGGTCTCCTCGATGGGCTGCACGATGTGCCGTGTCCTGACGCCCGTGTTCTCTATCAGCCGCAGTGCGAGCGGCAGTTGGGGGTGGTCCGCGTGGCGGGAGCGCGCCAGCTCCAGCGTCTCCTCCATCGTGATCACGTGTTCGGGAACCGACACCGAGGGTCTGCACAAAGTCGCCATGAACCGTGCCTGCTTTCGCCTTCCGGAAGGCTTGCGCCCGCCGGTCAGAGGGTCGTTCACCTCAAGGGGTGGTTCACCCACGATCACTCGACCCGGCGACGATCTCGCGCCGAACTACTCCAGACCGGGGACACCGGCATCGGGGCCGGGTAGGAATCCGCGTGTCCACGGGAGGGAGAACACCATGACGGAAGCGGCCAGGAATCTGCTGCAGACGACCACCACGGCACTCGCCCCCGACCCGGGCGCCAACCCCTTCGTCCCCCTCGTGGAACGCGGCGAGGCGCCTCCTGGGGCCCTAGCCCGCCTGGCCCTGGAACAGCAGTGGGTGATCCCCGCCGACCGCCGCTCCTTCGAGCACCTGGCCGCAAGCGCCGACACCGCCTCTGCGGCCTTCTTCACCACGCTCGCGACCGGCGAGGAGCTGGCGGCAGCCCATCTGGAGGGCTTCGCCCGGGCCTGCGGGGTGACCGAGGAGCGCGCCCGCGCCTACGTCCCCCTGGCGGGTTGCCAGGCCTACCCCGCCTACGTCTCCTGGCTGGCCCTCAACGCCTCCCCGGCCGACGTCGTCGTCGCCCTCACCGCGAACTTCTCCGCCTGGGGCGACTACTGCGCCCGCATCGCGCAGGGCCTGCGCACGCACTACGGCTTCGGGGACGCCGCCTGCGCCTTCTTCGACTTCTTCGCCCAACCGGCCCCGGACCTGGACGAACAGGCGACGGCGGCGGTGCAGGCGGCCCTGGACACGGGCACCTTGACCGCGGACCGCGCACACACCTACGGAAGCCTGCTCCAGACGTACGAGGGGATGTTCTGGCTGACGGTGGGACAGGCGACCTGACCTAGGGGGCCCCGCTGCTGTGCGCGATACAGGCCACATCGATGCGATCCGCGAGCTTGGCCAGCTCGATGGTCAGAGCAGCGACCGTATCCTCGTCCAGCCCCTGTTCCCCGGCCTCGACAAGCCGCAGCCACCGCCCGCCCACGGTCCGCAGCAACTTACTCACGTCGGCCGCGGCCACCTGCAAGGTACCGCAGTCGTCGACGATCAGAGGCAGGGTCACTTCGCGGTTCACAAAAGGGGATGGTAGCCGCGCGGCGCTCACGCACCCTGCCAAACCGTGGTGATGTTGCAGAACTCCCGGATTCCGTGCCCGGACAGCTCACGGCCGTACCCGGACCGCTTGACCCCGCCGAACGGGAACGCCGGATGGGAGGCGGTCATGCCGTTGACGTACACGGAGCCGGCCTCCAGGTCGCGGGCGAACCGCTCGATCTCGCTCTCTTCCCGCGTCCACACGTTCGAACTGAGGCCGAACGGCGAGTCGTTGGCGATCAGGATCGCCTCGTCCAGGTCTCCGGCCCGGTACAGCGTGGCCACCGGCCCGAACGCCTCCTCCCGGTGGATGCGCATCTCGCGGGTGATACCGGCGAGCACGGTGGGCGGGTAGAACCAGCCCGGACCGTCGGGGCGCTCGCCGCCGCACAGCACCTCGGCCCCGGTGCGCCTGGCGTCGTCGACGAGTTCCTCCAGATCGGCCCGGCCGCGCTCGCTGGCGAGCGGGCCGATGTCGGTGTCCTCCTCCAGGGGGTCGCCGGTCCTGAGCGCCTTCATGCCGGCGACGAACTTCTCGGCGAAGGCGTCGTGGACGTCGGTGTGCACGATGAACCGCTTGGCGGCGATGCACGACTGCCCGGTGTTCTGCGTCCGCGCGGTGACGGCGATCCGGGCCGCCCGGTCCAGGTCGGCGGAGGGCATCACGATGTACGGGTCGCTGCCGCCCAGCTCCAGCACCGTCTTCTTGATCATCTCGCCGGCGGTGGAGGCGACCGCCCGGCCCGCCGGCTCGCTGCCGGTCAGGGTGGCCGCCTTGACCCGTTCGTCGCGCAGGATGTCGTCCACCGCCCCCGAGCCGATCAGCAGCGTCTGGAAACAGCCCTCCGTGAAGCCCGCCCGGTGGAACAGGTCCTCCAGGTACAGGGCCGTCTGGGGGACGTTGGAGGCGTGCTTGAGCAGGCCCACGTTGCCCGCCATCAGCGCGGGCGCGGCGAACCGGATCACCTGCCACAGCGGGAAGTTCCACGGCATCACCGCGAGCACGGGCCCCAGCGGCCGGTACCGCACCCGCACCCGGGACGCGCCGGAATCCCGTACGTCCGCCTCGGCGGGCTCCTCGTCGGCCAGCAGACCCTCGGCGCGTTCGGCGTACCAGCGCATCGCCTTGGCGCACTTCGCGACCTCCGCGCGGGCCTGCTTGATCGGCTTGCCCATCTCCGTGGTCATCATCCTGGCGGCTTCCTGCTGATCCTCGTCCAGCAGGCCGGCGGCCTTGTTCAGCAAGCGGGCGCGGTCGGCGAACGTGGTCGTCCGGTAGGTGCGGAACGTGGCCTCGGCGAGCTGGAGCCGGCGTTCCAGCTCTTCCTCGCCCATGGGCTCGTACGTCTTGAGCGTCTCGCCGTTCGCCGGGTTCACCGTCGCGATGGGCATGGCTGACCTCCCTGGGAGCGGGCTTATTCAGACCTTCGCGCGCGGTACGGCCCTCCGCAACGCGTGCTACCCCCTTCAGCCCGAGTGCTCCGCCAGCCGGTCGAGAAACGCGGTCTGCGCCGCGATGATCAGCGCACGCGCCCGGTCCAGGCCGAGCCACTCCACGCGGTCCAGCTCCGGGAACTCGCGCACCCGGCCGGACCGCGGCGGCCACTCCATGGAGAAGGTGCCGGGGCTGAAGCCGCTCAGGTCCGGGTCCGCCTCGACGGCCCACGCCGTGACGACCTTGCCGTTCTTCTGCGCCACCTCGCCCAGCGGTACGGCCTTCCCGTCGGGCGGCGCCAGCCCCAGTTCCTCCTGGAACTCGCGCCGGGCGGCCTCCCAGGCGGGCTCGTCGGGGTCGTACTCGCCCTTGGGGACGGTCCACGCCCCGGCGTCCTTCTTCGCCCAGAGCGGACCCCCCATATGGCCCAGCAACACCTCCAGCCCCTCGTCGCTGTGCCGGAACAACAGCAGTCCCGCGCTGCGCTTCGTCGCACGGACCGTCATGGCCTGACCTCCGGGTGGGCCGCGAGCAGGGCCTCCACGGTATCGGCCTCCTCGGGCCGTTTGTCCTCGCGGTAGCGGACCACGCGGGCGAAGCGCAGGGTGACGCCGGCCGGGTAGCGGGTGGAGCGCTGCAGACCGTCGTAGGCGATCTCCACGACGAGCTCGGGGCGGACCCGGACCACCCAGCCGTCGTCCTCCACGGCCAGTTCCCGGAGCCGCTCGGTCTGCCAGGCGAGCATCGCGTCGGTCATGCCCTTGAAGGTCTTGCCGAGCATGGCGAAGCCGCCGTCCGGGGTGCGGGCACCGAGGTGGAGGTTGGAGAGCCTGCCCGTACGGCGGCCGTGGCCCCACTCGGCGGCCAGCACGACGAGGTCGAGGGTGTGGACGGGCTTGACCTTCAGCCACGCGGCGCCGCGCCGGCCCGCGCTGTACGGCGCGTCCAGCGCCTTGACCACCACGCCCTCGTGACCACGGGCCAGGGTCTCGGCGAGGAACCGTTCCGCCTCCGCGATGTCCCCGGGCCCGGAGGCGACCGTCCGGCGCACCCGCATCGGCTCGGGCACCAGCTGGGCCAGCCGAGCGTGCCGCTCGGCGAAGGGCAGGTCCAGCAGATCGGTGCCGTCGACCGACAGGACGTCGAAGAAGACGGGGGAGACCGGGGTCTCCTCGGCGGCCTTCGCCACGTCCGTGCGGGAGCCGACCCGGCCCGACGTCTCCTGGAAGGACCGGGGCCGGCCGGCCGCGTCGAAGGAGATCACCTCGCCGTCCAGGATGAACCGCTCGCCCCGCAACTCCCGTGCGGCGGCGGTCACTTCGGGCAGCCGGCCGGTGATGTCGTCCAGGGTGCGGGTGTGCACCCGGACCAGGTCGCCGTCCCGGTGGACCTGCACCCGGATGCCGTCCAGCTTCTCCTCCACCGCGCAGGCGCCCAGCTTCTCCACCGCCTCCGCGACCGAGGACGCGCTGTGCGCCAGCATCGGCAGCACCGGGCGGCCGACGGTGAGCCGGAACCTCTCCAGAGCCCCGGGCCCCTCGGCGAGCAGGGCCTGGGCGACCGTCTGCAGCGACCCGGCGAGCATCACCGCCCGGCGTACGGCGGCCGGGCCGGCGCCCGTCGCCTGGGCGAGGCCCTCCACCGCGACCGCGTCCAGCGCGCCCTGCCGTACCTCGCCGGTGAGCAGACCGAGCAGGAAACGCTGTTCCTCCTCGGTGGCCGCGCCCATCAGCTCGCCCACCAGCCGGACCCGCTCCGCCTGCGAGCCCGGCCCCGACACCTTGCCGAGCTCGCCGAGCAGGGCGTCGACCTCCAGGACCGTGAGCGTGGGCTCGCCGGCCGGGGGGACCGGGCGGCTCAGCACCTTCCAGCCGACGCCCAGCCGGCCCTGCGGCAGCCGCCCTGCCAGGTACGGGATGACGATCGGCACGTCGTCCGCCTCCGCCTCCCGGAACAGCTCCGCGAGCAGCGCCGTCTTGCGGGACCGGGCCGCCGTCGCGGCGACCTCCCGGGACACCTGGGCCAGCCGGGTCAGCAGCATGCAGTCATCGTGCACCGGGGGAGCGGCGGCTACACCCGGACGGCGGCGTCGAGATCGGCGAACAGCAGCTCCCCGTTGATCGCCGCCCCGGCCCGGTACCCCCGGCTCGCCGCGTTGATCACCTGTTCGGCGAAGCCGCTCGCGTTGCCCGCCGCCCAGAGGCCGGGCACGGTCGTCAGGCCCCGCTCGTCGATCACCGGGTAGGCGCCGAACGGCGTCTCGCGCAGCTCGGCGCCCAGCCGCACCAGCAGGTCGTTGTTCGGTACGGCGCGCGGGGCGGCGTACAGGACCTGTCGGTCGTGGACCGTGCCGTCTTCGAGCCGGACCCCGGCGAGCCGGTCCTCGGCGACGAGGAGTCCCGCGACCCTCCCGGGTACGACCGTGACCCCGGCGGCGGCCAGCCGGCGCAGGTCGTCGTCCGTCAGCTCCGACTCGCTCACCTCGTGCAGGAACAACCGCACGTCCTTCGACCACTGGGTGACCATGAGCGCCTGGTGCACGCTCAGCGGCGACGTCGCGAGCACCCCGGTCGGCAGGTCGCGGGCCTCCCAGCCGTGGCAGTACGGGCAGTGGATCACATCCCGGCCGAACCGCTCGGCCAGCCCGGGGACGTCCGGCAGCTCGTCCTTCAGGCCCGTGGCGATCACCAGCTGCCGGGCCCGGACGGTCCCTCCGCTCGCGAGTACGACCGTGAAGTCCTCGTCCCTGGCCGCGTCCACGACCCGGTCCCGGACCAGCTCCACCCCGTACCGGGCGATCTCCTCGCGCCCGACGGCCAGGAACTCGGCCGGTGCCATGCCGTCGCGGGAGAGGTAGCCCTGCATGTGCGCGGACGGCGCGTTGCGCGGCTCGCCCGCGTCGACGACCAGCGTGCGGCGCCGGGCGCGGCCGAGGACCAGCGCGGCGGACAGCCCGGCGGCTCCGCCGCCGACGACGACTACTTCGTACCTGTTGTTCTCGGTCCTGTTCCCGGTCCTGTTCTGGGTCCTCTTCTGGGTCATGGGGCGACCGTCGCCCGACGCCTGCGGGATTGACAAACGTATTTGCCGTTCCTGCAATAGGGGGCATGAGCACAGACGACGTTCTGGCCGAAGTGGGACCCCGGCTGCGCCGCATCCGCAAGGACCGGGAGGTGACCCTGGCGGCGCTGTCCGAGGCCACCGGCATCTCCGTCAGCACCCTCTCCCGGCTGGAGTCCGGCCTGCGCAAGCCCAGCCTCGAACTGCTGCTGCCGATCGCCCAGGCCCATCAGGTGCCGCTGGACGAGCTGGTCGGGGCGCCGCCGGTGGGGGACCCCCGGGTCCGGTCCGAGCCGATCGTGCGGGGCGGGCGCACCCACTGGCCGCTGACCCGCCAGCCCGGCGGCCTGCAGGCCTACAAGGTGCTGGAACCGAAGCGCAGGCAGGAGCCGGACCCGCGCACCCACGAGGGCTACGAGTGGCTGTATGTGCTGTCCGGGCGACTGCGGCTGGTCCTCGGCGAGCACGACGTGGTGCTGTCGGCGGGGGAGGCCGCCGAGTTCGACACCCGCGTGCCGCACTGGTTCGGGTCGACGGGGGAGGGGCCGGTGGAGTTCCTCAGCCTGTTCGGGCCGCAGGGGGAGCGGATGCACGTACGGGCGCGGCCGGCGTCCCGGAAGTGACCGACACGACGCGCACCTGGGTGGGGCCGACTGTTCCCTGATCGGCAAGCGACCGCTTAGTATGCCGTCGGACCCGGTCAGACGAAGCAGTCCCGTGGAGGCCCCGCATGCAGGCATGGCAAGTGCACGAGAACGGCGAGCCGAGTGAGGTGATGCGCCTGGCGGAGGTGGAGCGGCCCGTGCCCGCGGACGGCCAGGTGCTGCTGCGCGTGCGCGCCGCCAACATCAACTTCCCGGACGCGCTGCTGTGCCGGGGCCAGTACCAGGTGCGCCCGCCGCTGCCGTTCACGCCCGGCGTGGAGATCTGCGGCGAGACCGAGGACGGCCGCCGGGTGATCGCCAACCCCGCGCTGCCGTACGGCGGTTTCGCCGAGTACGCCCTCGCCGACGCCCGCGCCCTGCTGCCGGCGCCCGAGGCGCTGGACGACGCCGAGGCCGCAGCCCTGCACATCGGCTACCAGACCGGCTGGTTCGGCCTGCACCGCCGGGCCCGCCTGGAGGCGGGCGAGACCCTGCTGGTGCACGCCGCCGCCGGCGGTGTCGGCAGCGCCGCCGTCCAGCTCGGCAAGGCGGCCGGGGCCAGGGTGATCGGTGTCGTCGGCGGCGCGGACAAGGCCGCCGTGGCCCGCGAGCTGGGCTGCGACGTGGTGGTCGACCGCCGCTCCGAGGACGTGATCACGGCCGTGAAGGAGGCCACCGGCGGCCGGGGCGCCGACGTGATCTACGACCCCGTCGGCGGCGAGGCCTACGCCCAGTCCGCCAAACTCGTCGCGTTCGAGGGCCGGATCGTCGTGGTCGGCTTCGCGAGCGGCACCATCCCCAGCCCGGCCCTCAACCACGCGCTGGTGAAGAACTACTCGATCCTCGGCCTGCACTGGGGCCTGTACAACACCAAGAACCCCAAGCTCATCCTGCGCTGCCACGAGGAACTGACCGAACTGGCCGCCCGGGGCGCGATCAAGCCGCTGGTGAGCGAGCGGGTGCCGCTGGGCGAGGCCGCCGCGGCCGTGCAGAAGGTGGCGGACGGCCGGTCCACCGGCCGGATCGCCGTGGTGATGGAGGGAGCAGCATGACCGACGCCGACGAACTGCGCCGCCGCACACGGGAGTTGCTGGTCCAGCATCCCCCGGCGAGCACTGACCGCCTGGACTTCCTCAGGGCCCGCTTCGACGCCGGCCTCGCCTGGGTGCACTACCCGGAGGGCCTCGGCGGCCTGGGCGCGCCCCGCCACCTCCAGGCCGTCGTGGACGCCGAGCTGGAGGCCGCCGGTGCCCCCGACAATGACGCGCGCCGCAACGGCATCGGACTCGGCATGGCCGCGCCGACCATCCTGAAGTACGGCACGGAGGAGCAGAAGCAGCGCTATCTGCGGCCGCTGTGGACGGGGGAGGAGGTCTGGTGCCAGCTGTTCAGCGAGCCCGGTGCCGGCTCCGACCTGGCCGCGCTCGGCACCCGTGCCGTGCGGGAGGGCGACACCTGGGTCGTCAACGGCCAGAAGGTCTGGACGTCCGGCGCGCACAACGCCCGCTGGGCCATCCTCATCGCCCGCACCGACCCGAGCCTGCCCAAGCACGCCGGCATCACCTACTTCCTCTGCGACATGACCGACCCCGGCGTCGAGGTCCGGCCGCTGCGCCAGATCACCGGCGAGGCCGAGTTCAACGAGGTCTTCCTCACCGACGTCCGCATCCCCGACTCCTGCCGCCTCGGCGAGGTCGGCGACGGCTGGCGGGTCGCCCAGACCACGCTCAACAACGAACGCGTGGCCATCGGCGGCATGCGGCTGCCCCGCGAGGGCGGCATGATCGGCCCGGTGTCGAAGACCTGGCGCGAACGCCCCGAGCTGCGCACCCACGAACTGCACCAGCGCCTGCTGAAGCTGTGGGTCGAGGCCGAGGTCTCCCGCCTCACCGCCGAACGCCTGCGCCAGCAGCTCGTCGCCGGCCAGCCCGGCTACGAGGGCTCCGGCATGAAGCTCGCCTTCGCCCGCCTCAACCAGGAGATCAGCGGCCTGGAGGTCGAACTCCGCGGCGAGGAGGGCCTGTCGTACGACGACTGGACCATGCGCCGCCCCGAGCTGGTCGACTTCACCGGCCGCGACGCCGGCTACCGCTATCTGCGCTCCAAGGGCAACAGCATCGAGGGCGGGACCAGCGAGGTCCTGCTGAACATCGTCGCCGAGCGGGTCCTCGGCCTGCCCGCCGAGCCGCGCACCGACAAGGACGTCGCATGGAAGGACCTGGCCCGATGACAAAAGCGCCGGACCTGCTGTACTCCGAGGAGGAAGAGGCGCTGCGCGCCGCCGTCCGCGACCTCCTCACGGACCACTGCGCGCCGGCGGACGTCATCGCCCGCGTCGAGTCGGACACCCCGCACGACCTAGCCCTGTGGAAGTCCCTCGCCGAGGGCATGGGCCTGGCCGGGCTCCTGGTGCCCGAGGAGCAGGGCGGCCAGGGCGCCTCCGCCCGCGAAGTCGCCGTCGTCCTGGAGGAGTTGGGGCGAGCGGTCGCTCCGGTGCCGTATCTCACCAGCGCGGTCGTGGCCACCGAGGCCCTGCTGGCCTGCGGTGACGAGGAGCTGCTGGGGCAGCTGGCCTCGGGGCGCACCATCGGCGCCCTCGCGGTCGGCCTGCACGCGGCTCCGGGCGCCGCGTTCAAGGCCGTACGACGCGACAACGGCCTCCTGCACGGGGAACTGACCGGGATCGCCGACGCGGCCGTGGCCGACGTCCTGCTCGTCCCGGCCGACGACGGCGGCCTGTACGCCGTGACCGCGGACGCCGCGACCGTCACCCCGCAGATCTCCCTCGACCTGACCCGTCCGCTGGCGACGGTACGGCTGGACGGCGCTCCCGGCCGCCGCGTCGGCGACGCCGAACCCGCCGTACGACGTGCCCTGCGTGCCGCCGCAGGACTGCTCTCCTCCGAGCAACTCGGCGTCGCCGACTGGACGTTGACCGAAACGGTCCGCTATCTGAAGGAGCGCAAGCAGTTCAACCGGCCGGTCGGCGGATTCCAGGCGCTCAAGCACCGGCTCGCCCAGCTGTGGCTGGAGGTCGTCAACCTGCGGGCCGCCGCGCGTGCCGCGGCCGACGCGCTGGCCACCGGTGAGGACACGGACGTCTCGGTCGCCGTCGCGCAGGCGTACGCGTCGCCCGTCGCCGTCCACGCGGCCGAGGAGGCGCTGCAGCTGCACGGCGGCATCGGCATGACCTGGGAGCATCCGATCCACCTGTATCTGAAGCGGGCCAAGGCGGACTCCATCGCCTGTGGCACGGCGGGGGCGCACCGCGAGGCACTGGCCGGGCTGGTGGATCTCCAGGGTCCCTGACCACCGGTGGCCGCAGGTGAACAGAGGACGAACTCCCCTCTGTGCACAGGCAGTTGGCTGTAGAGCGAACGCATACTCCCTTGAGGGTTCCATCCGGCACCTCAAGGGAGTATGCGCATGGCCCTCACCACTCGTCGCAGAGCCCTCACCACCCGTCGCAGAGCCCTCACCACCCTCGGCGCCGCCCTCGCCGGCGCGGTCGCCCTGCCCGCGTCGCAGGCCAGGGCGGGCACCGCACGGCGCGGTCCACACCCGCTGTGGAACGCCCACGCCCACAACGACTACGAGCACCCCAGGCCGCTGTTCGACGCGCTCGACCACCGCTTCAACAGTGTCGAGGCCGACATCTTCCTCGTCGGCGACCAGCTCCTCATCGGACACGACAGCTCCGAACTGGACCCGTCCCGCACCCTCGAATCCCTCTACCTCGACCCGCTCGCCGCCCGGGTCCGGGCGGGCCACGGCTCGGTGTACCGGGGCTGGCGCCGGCCGCTGCAGCTCCTGATCGACATCAAGACCGAGGGCTCCTCGACGTACCTCGAACTCGACCGCCGGCTGCGCCGCTACCCGCACCTGTTCACCCGGTACGCGCACGGCCGCGTGCATCCCCGTCCGGTCACCGCCGTCATCTCCGGCGACCGCGCCGCCCGCATCCCCATGGAGGCGCAACAAGAACGGCGCGCCTTCTACGACGGCCGGCTCACCGACCTCGGCACCGCCGCCCCGGCCACCTTCATCTCGCTGATCAGCGACAACTGGACGCAGAACTTCACCTGGTCGGGCGAGGGCGCGTTCCCCGACGCCGAGCGGCAGAAGCTGCGGAGCATCACCGCCGCCGCGCACGCGCGCGGGCAGCAGGTGCGGTTCTGGGCCACCCCGGACGCCGCGGGCCCGGCCCGCGACGCCCTGTGGGCGGAACTGCTGGCCGCCGGTGTCGACTACCTCAACACCGACGACCTGGCCGGCCTGGAGAACTTCCTCGACACCCACCCCACCGCGTAGAACCACACGTTTGGGGGACACGTCAGCCGACCGGACGAACCCTCCGCTACGCCACACTTGCGGCCGAAACGCCACTCATGGGGTGTGGCGGAGGAGGTTCCTGGTGGTCATTCCCGTCTCTGCGGTCGTGTTGCTCCTGATCCTGGCCGTGATCTTCATTCGCAACTGCTCGCTGAAGATCTCCCACGCCCTGGTCTGCATGCTGCTCGGCTTCTTCCTGGCCGGCACGAGCATGGCGCCCACCATCCACAGCGGGCTCATGACCACCGCCGACCTGGTGAGCAGCCTGCGGCCCTGAGGTCAGCCGGCCGAGAACACCCCGATGCCGTTCGCGACCGCACGCTCGGCACCACCGCTCGGATGGTTGCGGACCGTCACGGCGCTCGCCCCGGTGTCGCGGGTGACCAGCTCCGTCGAGCCGCCGCCGTCGAGGTTGAACGCGTCGGACGCGCCCAGCGAACGCATGGTGGCGGCCTCCTCCGCGACCGTCATACCGGTCCGGTACTGGGCGGCCCCGTCCAGCGCCAGGATCAGCAGCTGCTGTCCGCCGCCCTTGAAGCCCACGACCGTGCGCACCGCCGAGGTGCTGTCGTCCAGGCCGGACAGCGCCTCGCCGTCCCTGAGGACCGGGAAGCCGCCGATCGCGAAGGCGTACGGCACCCGGGACGAGGCCGCCACCAGGGAGTGCGTCACGGTCACCGCATCCCCGACGGAGAGCTTGCGCAGCCGCTGCGCACCCGCCTCACGGCCCACCAGGACCGTGGTGCCCGCCGAAATCGAACCACTGCCCGGAGTGTCGGAGGCGGACACCACCCGGCCGCTCTCCACCCTCACCTCGTAGGTGTCGGTACTGCACGGAGCCGACCGCTGGGTGTCGGTGCCGCAGACGGCACGCATCCGGGAGGCGCTGCCCCAGCGTGCGGTGAAGGCGCCGACAGAGTTCTCCGGGAGCGCGTACTGGTTGAGGCCCCGCAACGGGAACGAGCCCTCCGGCGTGCCCACGCTGCCGGTGAGGGAGAGGCGGTCCAGCCGGGCCCGCCGGTCGGTGCCCACGCCGAGGACGTCCTCCGTGTTCGTGTCCGGCGGCAGCGCGGGACCGAACCGCTGGCCCTGCGGCACCGCCGCCTTGAGGACCTGCCCGTCCGCGATCGCCGGTCCGACGCTCGCTCCGGTGGCCTCCACGCCCGGATGCTGGGTCTCGCTGATGTTGAAGAAGTCACCGTTGACCCCCGCGACCGCCCCGGCCGAGTCCGCCATCCGGGAGACGGTGGCCCGGGCCGCCACCGCGCCCGGGTACAGCAGGTCCACGCGGACGTGCGGATTGGCCAGGTCGACCGTGAGCAGATGGGCGTGTGCCGGGCCCGCAGCCGCGGCGACGTCGAACTGCCGGTAGGTGACACCCGGCGCGATACGTCTGTCGGCCGGTACGGCGCCGGCCGGTGCCGCCCCCGTCAGGGCCGCACCGGCCAGTACACCGAACACCGTGACAACCGTGAGAACCGCTCTGCCCGCTGCCGAACGCCTGCGACGTCTGATCACCGTGCCCCCTGATGCCTCGTCAACTTTCCCTGTTCAAAGGGCAGTGGACCAGAGCGCGGCGACCGCCGGGCCGACTAGGCGTCGACTACGCGAGAACGAGTGAGAAAACGCACCCCCTCGGGTGCCTCCAGCGAGAAGCCGCTGCCCCGTCCGGGGACGACGTCCACGATCAGCCGGGTGTGGCTCCAGGCTCGGTACTGGCTCCGGGACATCCAGAAGGTGACGGGCTCGGCCACGCCGTCCACCGTCAGCTCCGCCAGCAGCACGTCCGAGTCGCCGGTGCGGAACTCGCCGTCCGGGTAGCACATGGGCGCGCTGCCGTCGCAGCAGCCGCCGGACTGGTGGAACATCAGCGGACCGTGGTCGGCGTGCAGCCGCCGCACCAGGTCCGCGGCCTCGGGGGTGAGTTCGACGCGCGGGGTTTCCTCGTCCATGGGGTCACCGTCCTGAAGAGCCGGAGCACGGGTCGTCGGACCCGGCCCAGTCTCACGGATCGTCACCGCCCCGTCCAGAACGCCTCGTCGGCCCCGGCCGGGGCTCAGAGATGGCCGAGTACGTTCACCACCCGGCCATCGGGATCACGCACGAAGAACCGCCGTACGCCCCACTCCTCGTCCGTGAGCGGATACACGATCTCCGCGCCGCGGTCCAGCATCGCCGCGTACGCCGCGTCCACGTCCTCGACCTCGATGCTCAGGTCCGGGGCGACCGGCGCGGTGCGGTCCTCGGTGATCAGACCGAGCTGCGCGGCAGGGTTGTCGGGGGAGGCCAGCGTCATGATCCAGCCGTGGTTCATGACCTCCTCCAGCCCCAGCACTCCGTAGAACTCCGCGCTCTGCGGCAGCGAGGCCGACCGGACGTTGGGCACGACACGGCGTACGTGCATCTTGTGGCTCCGAAGGGCGGTGGGCTGCGGTGGACGGCGACCAGAGTAGTCGGCCGTGCACCTGAGAGGATGGGCTTATGTGCGCTTTCCCCGACCGGTCCGAGCCGCGCCTCGTGCTCGACGGCGAACATCCGCTGTGGGACGAGGCGCTGGCGGCCGTCAACCGGGACCTGGCGGCGACCCTGCCCGATCAGCGTCCGCTGCGTCTGATCGCCTACCCGGGGTACGAGGACCTGGACGAACAGGTCTACGTGGCG
This sequence comes from Streptomyces sp. NPDC001153, assembly GCF_053598315.1. Lineage (NCBI taxonomy): Bacteria > Bacillati > Actinomycetota > Actinomycetes > Kitasatosporales > Streptomycetaceae > Streptomyces > Streptomyces sp. NPDC001153. The sequence goes on along the minus strand of NZ_JBSFJZ010000013.1, from coordinate 32,130 downwards.
CTGTCCAACGGCGAGGCCCACGGCAGCTCCCTGACCCCCGGGCGGTCCGCCGCCGAAGCCCTGATGGCCGTCGCCGACGCCGCCCAGGACACGGTGTCGGAGCGTCTGTGGCGGGCGTGGCCGGTCTGCACCGTCCATGACCTCGGCATGCACCCGCGGGATGCCGACGGCCGGCCGTCCTGGTGGTGCGCCGGTGGCTCGCGCGAGAGCGACCCGGCTCACCTCCGCGCGGCGGTAGGGGAGTTGGACGCGGTTCAGCGCACCCCCCGCCCGAACCGCAAGCGCCGGAAGTCCCGCTGATCCGTCTGGTGCCCGGCCGCCGTACCCGGCCTGCGATCATACTCGGATGCGAGACATCGACGAGCCGGTACGGGGGGCCGATCCGGCAGGGCCGGAACTCCAGCAGGCGTTCGCCGCGAGCGCCGTACCGCTGCGCGTCCTGCCCGCCGACCCCGACGAGGGCCGCCGCTGTCTGCTGCAGCCGCGCGCTCGGTACTGGGGGCGCTGACCCTGCACTGCGGCGGGCTGGTCCTGTGGACGACGGATGGGTACGGGTCTTCGGCGCGCAGTCGGCCGCCGGCGGTCTGCCGAGCCTCGGCCGGGTCAACGCCTTCCCCGCGGAGCCCGACCCCGGCTGGTACCCGGCGGACGGGCTCGTGGTCGGCCACGACGTGCTCGGCGGGGTGTTCTGCCTCAACGGCCGGGACCCGTCCCGCGCCGGCCGCCCGGGAGCGCCCGGGCAGATGACGTACTGCGCGCCAGACACCCTGCAGTGGGAGGCGCTGGCAGGGAATCGCCGTCTTTCCGCCTCTGTGGACGTGGCCCGGGTGATGACCTCGCTCGGCGCGCCCGCCGCCGGCCCCGGGATCGCGAGCAGCCCCGTGAGCAGCCAGAACAGGATGCCGACGAGGTTCACCGTGATCGCCCGCCACGGGCTCGTGCCCATCAGCACCAGCGCGCCGCCGACGACCAGGCTGAGGTGGTTCACGTTGGCGGGGGCCCACACCGAGAACAGCTCGCGGGGGCGCCCGCGCCGCTCGGAGTCGGGGATGTGGTCGATGCCGTGCGCCTCGATGCAGCGGCCCGCTCGGGAGCCCGGTCATGTCGGTGTTCTTCCCGTCCGCCGCCATGCGGTGCGCGTGTGCGTCGGGGATCGGGTCGCTCAGCGGCGGGCACGCCCTTCGCGGCGGGCGCGGCGCGCCTCGAACAGCAGGGGCAGCATCGACAGGACGACGACCACGGCGACCAGCGGCAGCAGATAGTCGTCGATGTGCGGGACCGACGTACCGAGGGTGTAACCGGCGAGGACGAGCAGCTGAGACCACAGCACCCCGCCCACGGTCTGCCAGACCGTGAAGGTCCGCACGGGCACCCCGAGCACACCGGCCACGGGGTGCAGCACCGTCCGCAGCAACGGCACGAACCGGCCGATGACCAGCGCCTTCCCGCGTCCGTACCGGGCCAGCAGTTCCTCGGCCCGGACGGCCGCCGCCTTCACCCGCCGACTGGAGGTGCGGGCCAGCAGCGCCCGCCCCCCGTGCCGCCCGATCAGGTACCCGACCTGCCCGCCGGCCACCGCCCCGACCGCCGCGCACAGCAGCACCTGCCACAACGCAAGGCGGGGTGCCTGGTCCGCGCTGCCGGCGCACAGCACACCGGCCGGGAACAGCAGGGTGTCACCGGGCAGGAAGAAACCGACGACCAGGAGACCGGACTCCGCGAAGATCACCACCAGGACGCCGATCGCGCCGAAGGCGGCCAGCACCGAGGCACTGTTCAACGGATTGACGGCTGTCACCTGGCCGCGCCTCCCGGCCTGCTCGCAGGGCTACTCGCTCACCAGCATCGCCCGGCCACCGCGAAAACGCCCGCCCCAGCCCGTATCCATATCCCTTCCCTGCCCTTGCCCCTGCCCCTGCCCCTGCCCCTGCCCCTGCCCTTGGCCGGTCTGGACGCTCGTCAGGATGTCCAGCCGGCCGGCCTGGAGCGCGGCGAGCCGCCCGACCGCTTCGACCTGCTCATGGTCCGACCGGCGTCTGCTGCACCGCTGGGCCGGAGAGCTCGGGATCGCGCCGCGGGTGACGTTGGAGACCGAGGACCTGCACAGCATGCTTGCCATGATCCGGGCGGACCTCGCGGTGGGCCTGATCCCGGCCACGCTCCTCGGAGCAGGACACGACGCCGGAGTCGAGAGGGTGGTCCTGCCATCCGGCGTCGCGCCGCTTCACCGGGAGATGCTCGCCGTCAGCAGACCCGGTGCCCGCTCCCCGCTCATCGACGAGCTGGTCACGTTCCTGGCCGGTGCCGTGGACAGCGCGCAGTCGTCAGGGGGCGCACAGTCCGGTGATCACGTAGCGACCTGGTCAAGGCATGCAAACAGGTCCTCTGGTCTCTCGGCAGGCGTCCGGTCAGGCGCCCTTTGTCGTGGTCTAGAAGAAACCGAGCTTCTTCGGTGAGTAGGACACGAGCAGGTTCTTCGTCTGCTGGTAGTGCTCCAGCATCATCTTGTGCGTCTCACGGCCGATCCCGGACTGCTTGTAGCCGCCGAACGCCGCGTGCGCCGGGTAGGCGTGGTAGCAGTTGGTCCACACCCGGCCCGCCTGGATCGCGCGGCCCGCGCGGTAGGCCGTGTTGGCGTCCCGGGTCCACACGCCCGCACCGAGGCCGTACAGCGTGTCGTTGGCGATCTTGATGGCGTCGTCGAAGTCGTCGAAGGAGGCCACGGAGACGACCGGGCCGAAGATCTCCTCCTGGAAGATCCGCATGCGGTTGTCGCCCTCGAAGATGGTCGGCTGGACGTAGTAGCCGCCCTTGAGCTCGCCGTCGTACTCGACGCGCTCGCCGCCCGTGAGGACCTTCGCGCCCTCCTGCCGGCCGATGTCCAGGTAGGAGAGGATCTTCTCCAGCTGGTCGTTGGAGGCCTGGGCGCCGATCATCGTGTCGGTGTCGAGCGGGTGGCCCGGCTTGATCCGCCGGGTGCGTTCGACCGCCGCCTGGAGGAACTCCGCGTAGTGACCGCGCTGGATCAGCGCCCGCGACGGGCAGGTGCAGACCTCGCCCTGGTTGAGCGCGAACATGGTGAAGCCCTCGAGCGCCTTGTCGCGGAAGTCGTCGTCCTGCGCCCACACGTCGTCGAAGAAGATGTTGGGCGACTTGCCGCCGAGCTCGAGGGTGACGGGCTTGATGTTCTCGGAGGCGTACTGCATGATCAGCCGCCCCGTCGTGGTCTCCCCGGTGAACGCCACCTTCGCCACGCGTGGGCTGGACGCCAGCGGCTTGCCCGCCTCCACGCCGAAGCCGTTGACGATGTTCAGTACGCCGGGCGGCAGCAGGTCCGCGATCAGGCCCACCCAGTAGTGGATCGAGGCCGGCGTCTGCTCGGCGGGCTTGAGGACGACCGCGTTGCCCGCGGCGAGCGCCGGCGCGAGCTTCCACGCCGCCATGAGAATCGGGAAGTTCCACGGGATGATCTGCGCGACGACCCCGAGCGGCTCGTGGAAGTGGTACGCCACCGTGTCGTCGTCGATCTCGCTGAGCGACCCCTCCTGTGCCCGGATCGCGCCCGCGAAGTAACGGAAGTGGTCGATCGCCAGCGGGATGTCGGCCGCCAGCGTCTCGCGGACCGGCTTGCCGTTCTCCCAGCTCTCCGCCACCGCGAGGGCTTCGAGGTTGGCCGCCATGCGGTCGGCGATCTTCAGCAGGATGTCGCCGCGCTCCGCCACCGGCGTACGGCCCCACGCCGGCGCGGCCTCGTGCGCCGCGTCCAGCGCCCGCTCCACGTCCTCCGCGGTGCCGCGCGCGATCTCGGTGAACGGCTGTCCGTTGACCGGCGACGGATTCTCGAAGTACTGCCCGCGCAACGGCTGCACGTATTCCCCGCCGATGAAGTGGTCGTAGCGCGCCTGGTAGGAGACGATCGCGCCCTCGGTGCCCGGCGCCGCGTAACGAGTCATGCTGGTCTGCCTCCCGGTGCAGCGCTGCCCGCCGTTGGGCAGCTCTCGGGCGCGAGGCTAGGCGGGCGGACGTTGCAACCACGTTGCGCCACGGGCCCGCCCCGGCGTCCGGCCGACCGGTGCCGTCAGCTCGGCCTCCAGCGCGGCGAGCCGGGACCGCACCGGCGCCGTGGGCCGCACCGCGGCCAGCGCCCGCCACACCTCGAGGTCGTCCTCGCCCCACGGCGCGTGCGCCCAGTCCGCCAGCAGGTCAGGGTCGCGGTGCGCGATGAGTGCCATGCGCAAGTCGGCGGCGAGGCGGTCCCGCAGCCGTACGATCGCCGGCGCCTGCGAACCGGGCAGCAGCGGACCGGTGTACGCCTCCGCCGCCGCCGTGACCGCGCCCGCCCGCAGCCGCCGCTCCACCACGGTCACGTCCGACTCGACCGCGGCCGCCAGCCGGTACGGCCGCGAGGCGAGCAGGTCGGGGCCCAACAGCCTTCGCAGCCTGGCCAGTTCGGCACGCAGGGTCACCGGCGTCACCGACTCGTCCGCGTACAGCGCGCACAGCAGCTCGTCACCGCTCAGGCCCTCGGGATGCCGGGCCAGCAGCACGAGGATCTCGCTGTGCCGGCGGCTGAGCCGGATCCGGTTGCCGTCCAGGACGAACTCGGCCTCGTCCCGTCCCAGCGCGCCGAGCAGCGGTGTGTCCACCGTGGTCCCGGGCGGGTCGAGCAGCGCGAGCTGCGCCTCCGCGGCCCGCGCCACCGCCTGCACGAACCCGAGGCTGTGCGGATGCGCCAGCCCGTCCCCGCCGGTGATGTCCACGGCGCCCAGGACCTGCCCCGTGCGCGGATCGTGCACCGGTGCCGCCGCACACGTCCACGGCTGGACCCGCCGTATGAAGTGCTCCGCGGCGAACACCTGCACCGGCCGGTCCACGGCGACCGCGGTCCCCGGCGCGTTCGTACCGACCGCGCTCTCCGACCAGCGCGCCCCCGGTACGAAGTTCATCCCGTCCGCCCGGCGCCGGGTCACGGGGTGTCCCTCGACCCACAACAGCCTGCCGTGCGCGTCGCACACCGCCAGCAGATGCTCGCCGTCGGCCGCGAACGTGCCGAGCAGCTCCCGGAACAGCGGCATCACCCTGGCCAGCGGGTGCTCCGCCCGGTACGCGCCGAGGTCGCCGTCGGTCAGCTCCACGCTGGCGGTGCCGTCCGGTCCGACACCGGCCCGCGCGCTGCGCCGCCACGACTCCGCCACCACCGACCGCACCGGGCGCGGCACCGCGCCCACCGTGGTGAACGTCTCGTGCGCCCGGCGCAGCACACGGATCCGCTCGGCGGGATCGGCCCCCGGCTCCAGGGCCACCCACGGATCGGTCAACTCGGCCTCCCCGACGGTTCAGCGGTGATGGGCGATGTCGGTCCCAGCGACCATCGTCTTCCGGCTAGGCGAAGTTGACCAGTCTCAGGTAGCGGACCCAGTCCCAGTTCGGACCCGGATCGGTGTGATCGGTGCCGGGCACCTGGTAGTGGCCGATGATGTGCTCCCTGTCCTTCGGGATGCCGTACGTGTCGCAGATCGCCGCCGTGAGCTTGGCCGACTCCTCGTACAGGGCGTTGGTGAAGTAGGCCGGCTGGTCCACCCACCCTTCGTGCTCGATGCCGATGCTGCGGGTGTTGTAGTCCCAGTTGCCCGCGTGCCAGGCGATGTCGGCCTCGTGCACACACTGCGCGACGTGCCCGTCCGCCGAGCGGACCAGATAGTGCACGGACACCTTCTTCTCCGGATTTTCGAAGATCGCCAGCGCGTTGGCGTACGTCTCCTGCGTGACGTGGATGATCACGCGGTCGATGGCGTAGCTGCCGGGGCGGTCGGACGCGGTGTAGTTGGAGGGGCTCGCCGGCTGCCACTCGGCGGGCGGGTAGTCGACGGACGCGGTCTGCGCACCGGCGCGTGGGTCGGGGAGCAGCGCGTAGGGGACGGCGGCGAGTGCCGCGCCCTTCAGCAGCCGTCGTCTGCTCAGGCGCGGCGTGGCCTCGCTCGCCGGTTGCTCCGGCTCAGTGCGCTGTGCAGATCCGGCCGGGTCCATCTCCATGTCCATCGGCGGGTGCCTTTCGGAGGTGTGGGGGGCGTCAGGAGTTGTGGGTGTGGGGGCGGGGGGCGTCACCAGTCGCGAGCGCGTCTTCGGTACGTGGTCGGTGTCAGCCCCGCAGGGCCCGCGCGGTTTCCCGCAGCCGCGCGTGCACACCCCGGTACGTCTCGCGGGCCGGCAGCCACTCCTTGCGGAGCTTGGCCACGCACGTGTAGTTCGTGTCGCACACGTTGGCCAACGGCGATTCCACCGCCTGGGTTGCGAATTGGTACGCGTCCGGCTCACTGAACCCGTAGTCGCGCGCCAGCCACTGCACCAGGTCCAGCTGCGATATCCGGAACGCGTCCTCCAGCGGGCGGGCCGAGCCGGTCGAGATGATGTGGGTGTCCGACTCCAGCCGGGGCCACGGTGTGGCGACATCCTTGAGGAGCTCGACGACCACCACGGTGTTCATCGCGCACTCCACGGCCACGCCGCAGGTCTCGCCCTCGCCCTGCCGGGCGTGGCCGTCGCCGAGGCTGAGCAGGGCGCCCTCGACGTTGACGCCCAGGTAGCAGGTGACGCCGGCCCGCATCTCGGGTGTGTCCATGTTCCCGCCGTGCGCGTCCGGCACCAGGGCCGAGCGCACCTCGAGATTGGCGGGGGCCACGCCCACCGTGCCGTGCATCGGATCCATGGGCAGCTCCACCTGGATGTCGCTGTCCTGTGCCTGGAAGAGGGCGGTGCGCCGTGCGCGGTCCAGCTGCCAGATCCAGACGCGTTCTGGCAGCGGGGGCTGCAGCGTGGCCGTGGTGTGCGTGGAGGTGAGCGCGCCGAAGAGCGGGACAGTGGTCGACGCCGCCCAGTCGCGGGCCGGTTCGATCGACACGAAGTGCACGGCCACCGTGTCGCCCGGCTCGGCGCCCTCGATGTGGAAGGGGCCGGTCTGCGGATTCAGGAACGGGAACTCGCAGACTTCGGAGACGAGGTCCTTCTCGGAGCGCACCCGGCCGGCGAAGCAGTCCTCCGTGTACAGGTCGAGAACCGTGCCGGGCGCGATCCGCGCCACGGGCGGCGCGCCGCCGAACGTCCAGGCGTATGAGTCCGGTTCCGGGCGCACGGTGAGGATCCGGGGGTCGGTCATCGTGGAGATGGTCCCTTCTGAGGGAAGAGGGTCCGGCAGGTCAGCGGGGCACGGTCCCGTCCTGGCGGGGACCGGCCGCGTCGTACGTGTCGAGGTGCACCCGAGCCGTCTCGGCTATGCGCTCGGGGTGACGCCGTATCAGCAGGAGCAGCACCAGCACGCCGGCCGCCATCCAGACGCCGACGATCGGGCCGGCGTAGGAGACCGGGGCCGTCAGTTCGGTGACGAAGTCGAAGACCGGGAGGCCGGCGGCCGTCAGCAGGGCGGGGACGAAGGCCGCGATACCGAGCACCGGGAACAGCAGATGCCGTACCGGCTTGAGGACGGCCCGGCCGGCCCGCAGGAAGTAGCCGGCGCAGGCCAGGTTCACGACGATGTAGACACCGACGACGACCGTGACGATCACTGTGGCGAGCAGCAGGAACGCGGTCACGGGGTCGTAGCCGAAACCGAGTCCCAGGACCGCCCCCACCGCCACCAGGGTCTGCAGCGCGATACCGGCCACGGGGGAGCGGTGCCGGGGGTGGAGTGTGGCGAGCAGGCGGGGCAGGACCCGGATACGGGCCAGGGCGAAGGCCGTACGGGTCGAGACGTTGGCGCACGCGTTGGCGTTGGCGATCGTGGAGTTGATCACCGCGAGGAAGACCAGTACCCAGAAGAGACCGAAGGAGGCCCGGGCTACGCCGTCCCAGGAGGCGCCGCCCGAGGCACCGAACTTCGCGAAGCGGTCCGGGCCGAAGTAGACGGTCATCGCATACGTCGTGATCACATAGAACAGGCCGATGCCCAGGGCCGCCCCGAGGACCGCGCGGTGCATCGTCCGCCGGGGGTCGCGTGTCTCCTCGGCGAGGGGGGCCGCGGCCTCGAACCCCGCGAACGCCAGCACCGTGTACACGGACCCGGCGAACACGCCACTGATCCCCGCGTGGCCGTCGGCGGTGTGCGAAGTGCCGAACACCGACAGGGTGTTGGCGTCGCCCGCCTTGCCGATGAGCAGGACGGCGAACACCAGGAAGACGAGGATCTCGAAGACGCCGAGGACGGTGCCGAAACGGGCCGAGGCGCGGACCCCCAGGTAACCGGCGACGGCGATCACGCCGGCGCCCGCCAGGGACCACGGCCACCACAGGTCCGCCGGACATGAGGACCACTCCTCGTGCAGCGTGCCCGCCGCCGTGAAGCCCAGTTGGAGGAGCAGCAGCGGGGGGACCAGCATCTCCACGAAGACGTAACCCCAGCCGACGAGGAACCCGACGGCGGGGTGCAGCCCCCGGGCCGCATACGTGGTCACCGAGCCGGCGGCCGGCAGCTCCCGGGCCAGCTCGGCCACGCACGACGCCGTGAACAGACAGGCCACCAGGGCGATCAGCACCGCCAGCGGCAGGCTGCCGCCCGCGAAGGCGGCACCGGCCGGGATCGACGCGGCCACGGCGGCCGCCGGCGCCATCGCCGTGACGCTCTGGAACAACACCTCGCGCAGCCCGACGGCGTCACGCCGCAGCGCCCCGGTCGTCTCCTCGTGCATGTGTGTCCCCCGATGCCTGTCAGCCCACTGCCACCCGACGCCTGTGTGTGAAATGCCGTCAACGGTTCGGCACCCGGCGGCCTTGACGGTCCGCCGGCCCGTGCCTCGCGTGAATCACGGTACGGCGCGGGCGGGTTGGGCAGAAGTGCGCACACCGCATCCGTGGAGAGGCCTCCACTTGTGGAAAACCCCGCCACCCGTTCGGGTGAACACCGGCAGCCGCGCCGTCTCGATTTCGGGCGGCTCGGGAGCTCCCGGCGACTCGGTCGGGGACGTCAGGAACGTTCCGCCGCCACCGCCGGATCGTCCAGTACGCCCCGGACGACCGAGTGCGCGGCGCCCAGCAGCGGGCCCTCGGGGCCCAGTCGGGACACCGCCACCGGGCAGGGCGGGCCCGCCCTGCGGCTCGTCAGCTCCGTCTCCAGGGACGGCAGCAGCCAGGGGGAGAGACCGGCCAGGGCACCGCCCAGGACCACGGCCTCGGGGTCGAGCAGGTTCACTGCCCCGGTGAGGGCGATGCCGAGCGCCGTACCCGCCTCCCGCAGGGCTGCCCGTACGTTCTCGTCGCCCTGCTCGGCGCGCTCCGCGAGCAGGCCCACCAGGTCCTCGCGCGGCTCCAGCCCCGCCGCGCGCAGTACCGCCTCCTCGCCCGCGTACTGCTCCAGGCAGCCCCGGCCGCCGCACGGACAGGGCGGTCCGTCCGGCCGCACCGGCACGTGACCCAGCTCGCCCGCGAAGCCGCGGGTGCCGCGCAGCAGTCCGCCGTCCACGACGACCGCGGCGCCGATGCCGATCTCGGCCGACACGTGCAGGAAATCGCGCGGGGTGCCGTCGCCCAGCCACAGCTCGGCGAGCGCACCGAAGTTGGCCTCGTTGTCCACGGTCAGCGGCCACAGGCCGGGCAGCAGCGCGCCGAGGTCGGTGTCGTGCCAGTCGAGGTTCGGGGCGCGTACGACCGTACGGCCGTCCCGCGCCACCAGTCCGGGCACGGCGACCGCGAGCCCGGCGGGCCAGAGCGCCTCCCGCTCCGCCTCGGCGACGACCCGGCGCACCAGCTCGGTCAGTTCCTCGACCACCGGTGCGGGCGCCCGGCCCCGGTTCGCCCCGTGCCGCACGGCCCGTGCCCGGACCTCGCCGCGCAGATCGACCGCGCACACCGCGAGGTGGTCGACGCCGATCTCGGCGCCGATGCCCGCCGGACCGCGACCGCTCACCGCGAGCGCCGACCCGGGCCGCCCCACCCGGCCCGGCCGCTCCGGGCCCAGCTCCTCCAGCAGACCCCACCGGATCAGCTCGTCCACCAGCGTCGACACGGCCGCCCGGGTCAGCCCGATGCGCGAGGCGACCGCGGCCCGCGACAGCGAGCCCTCCGCGCTGACGGCGTGCAGCACGCGGGCCAGATTGCGCCGGCGCATGCCCTGCTGGGTGTCCGGCAGGGCGCGGCCGGCGCCCGGCGGGCGGGCTTCGTGCAGCGGTGCGGTCATGCCTGAAGTCAGTCCTCGGTGTCTGCCGCCCGGCTCATGCGCGCGGGGTGGTCTGCGTCCCCCGCTCCAGCAGCGGGGCCGCGTCGGAGAGTACCCCGGTGATCCGCTCCAGCGTCCCCTGGTCGCGCTCCACGGCGTCCAGAACCGGGCCCGCGGCCGTGTTCCAGCGGCGGGCCACCGCGGCCGGATCCTCGCCGGTGAGCAGGCCCGCGGCCTGAGCCGCGGCTCCGAGGGCCACCAGTTCCCGGGCTTCGGGAACCTGGACCGGCCGCCCGGACAGCCGCCGTACCGTCTGCTGCCAGGCCGTCCCGCGCGCTCCGCCGCCGATCAGCAGCAGGGGGGTGCTGCGGTCCGCGTCCTCGTCGAGGACCAGGTCCAGCGCGCCCAGCAGCGCGTGCACGGCGCCGTCGTACGCGGCCTGCAGCAGCTGCCCGGCGGTCGTGTCGTGGCGCAGGCCGTGCAGCAGACCGGAGGCGTGCGGCAGGTTGGGGGTGCGCTCGCCGTCGAGGTACGGCAGCAGGGTCACGGAGCCGCCCGGCGCCACCGCCTCGCGGTCCAGGCTCAGCAGCGCCGCGACGCGGTCCACAGCGAGCGTGCAGTTGAGGGTGCAGGCCAGGGGCAGCCAGTCCCCGTGCGCGTCGGCGAACCCCGCCACCGTGCCGGTCGGATCGGCCGGGCGGCGCCTGGAGACGGCGTACACCGTGCCGGACGTGCCGAGGCTGAGCACCGGCGTGCCGGGCCGCAGGCCGAGACCGAGCGCCGCCGCCGCGTTGTCGCCCGTGCCGGGAGCGACCAGCGTGCCCTTGGAGAACGGCAGGTCGTGGCTGTCGCGCACGGTGCCGGCCACTTCTCCCGGCCGCACCACCCGGGGCAGCAGCGCCGGGTCGAGACCGACGTGGGCGAGGGTCTCCGCGTCGTACCTCTCCGTGCCGGACGCCCACCAGCCGGTGCCGGAGGCATCGCCGCGGTCGGTGGTGCCCTGCCCGGTCAGGCGCTCGGTGAGGTAGTCGTGCGGGAGCCGCACCGCCTTGGTCGCACGGACCGACTCCGGCTCGTGCTCGGCCAGCCACGCCCACTTGGTGACCGTGAAGGACGCGCCGGGCACGCTGCCCGTGCGCTCCGCCCAGGCCTTCGGCCCGCCCAGTTCCTCCACCAGACGGCGGGCCTGCGGTGCCGAGCGCACGTCGTTCCACAGCAGCGCCGGACGCACCGGCTCGCCCCGCTCGTCCAGGGTGACCAGGCCGTGCTGCTGGCCGCCGATCGACACGGCGGCCGCCTCGTGGGCCGCGTCACCGCACTGGCGCAATGCCTCGCACAGCGCGTCCCACCACTGACGCGGGTCGCTCTCGCGGCCCGCGCCCGAGGACACGGTGTGCGGTGCCTGGCCGCTCGCCACCACCTGGCCGGTGGCCGCGTCGACGACCAGTGCCTTCGTGGACTGGGTGGATGTGTCCACGCCGACGACGAGCGGACCCTCGGCTGCTGACATCGGGCTCTCCCTTTTCCGCGACGTTCCGCGACTTCGGTGACTTTCCACGACTCCGCGGGACAAAGACATCTTGTCTCTTCCCAGAGGCGCGAGCGCATACTAATTTGTAAACGGCCATGACGAAATAGTCGCAACGCAGCAAGGAGCCGCGGCATGAGCTTCCAGCCCACCCCCGAGGACAGGTTCACCTTCGGCCTGTGGACAGTCGGCTGGCAGGGAAGGGATCCGTTCGGCGACGCCACCCGCCGCGCCCTGGACCCGGTCGAGACGGTGCAGCGCCTGGCCGAGCTCGGCGCCCACGGGGTGACCTTCCACGACGACGACCTGATCCCGTTCGGGTCGTCGGAGACCGAGCGCGAGTCGCACATCAAGCGGTTCCGCCAAGCCCTGGACGCCACCGGCATGACCGTGCCGATGGCCACCACGAACCTGTTCACGCACCCCGTCTTCAAGGACGGCGCGTTCACCGCCAACGACCGCGACGTGCGCCGCTACGCGCTGCGCAAGACGATCCGCAACATCGACCTGGCGGTCGAACTGGGCGCGAAGACCTATGTCGCCTGGGGCGGCCGCGAGGGGGCGGAGTCCGGCGCCGCCAAGGACGTGCGCGTGGCGCTGGACCGGATGAAGGAGGCCTTCGACCTGCTCGGCGAGTACGTCACCGCCCAGGGCTACGACATCCGCTTCGCCATCGAGCCCAAGCCGAACGAGCCGCGCGGCGACATCCTGCTGCCCACCGTCGGCCACGCGCTGGCCTTCATCGAGCGCCTGGAGCGACCCGAGCTGTACGGCGTGAACCCGGAGGTCGGCCACGAGCAGATGGCCGGACTGAACTTCCCGCACGGCATCGCGCAGGCCCTGTGGGCGGGCAAGCTGTTCCACATCGATCTCAACGGCCAGTCGGGCATCAAGTACGACCAGGACCTGCGGTTCGGTGCCGGTGACCTGCGCGCGGCGTTCTGGCTGGTGGACCTGCTGGAGAGCGCCGGCTACCAGGGGCCACGGCACTTCGACTTCAAGCCGCCGCGGACCGAGGACCTCGACGGCGTATGGGCCTCGGCGGCGGGCTGCATGCGCAACTACCTCATCCTCAAGGAGCGTGCCGCGGCCTTCCGCGCCGACCCGGAGGTCCAGCAGGCGCTGCGGGACTCGCGCCTGGACGAGCTGTCCCAGCCCACCGCGGCCGACGGACTGCAGGCCCTGCTCGGCGACCGCACCGCCTTCGAGGACTTCGACGTAGAGGCGGCCGCCGCGCGCGGCATGGCGTTCGAGCGTCTCGACCAGCTCGCCATGGACCACCTGTTGGGGGCGCGCGGCTGAGCGCCGGAAAGGCCGGGGCGGCACGCCGCCGTCCCGGCCCTCTGTCAGTCCGTTTTCCGGACTGTCCAGCCCAGGGGCGTCACAGCCCCTCGGGCAGCCGGATGTACACGACGGTCGTCTTGATCCCGCTGTCGACCAGTCGGCCCTGCGCGTCGAAGGCGCCGGCGCCGTCGGTCATCCCGAAGTCGTTGTCGTTGATGAGGGCGAGCGTGTCGTGGTCCACGCGCGCGATGCCCTCGATCTTCTGCTGTACGCCGTCGACCTTGTTGAGATCGACCACGAGCCGCTTGGCCGGCACCGGCACGCCGGCGGCCGCCGGATCGTCCAGCTGCTCCAGGGACGGCGAGGTCGTGTCGTCATCCCAGGGGCCGCCCAGAATGCTCGACTCGCGCCCCAGCCGGATCAGTTGGAGCCGCGCCGCCTTGTCCGTGCGCTCCTCGACGAGCAGCCGGTCGCCGCCCACTGCGACGATCGAGGAGATCTTGAGTTCGGAGGTGTCGTCCTCGCTCGGGTCGACCACGTTCACCGGGTCGAACCGGTAGGCGTACTCGGCGGTGACGGCGTTCTCGCGCGGTGAGAAGCGCAGCAGCCGGGTGGTGCGCGAGGCGTTCCCGGCGTTCGCGTCCGGCAGCGACAGCGGGCTCTGCAGAGCCATCACCAGGTCACCGTCGGGAAGCTGCGCCAGCCCCTCGAAACCGCGGTTGATCTTGCGGTGCAGGAAGATCGACGGCAGCGCCTCCACCACCGGGTAGTCGGCGCCCGTCAGGCCGAGCCCCTTGGGTACGTACCGGGTGAGCACCTCCCCGCGCGCGGAGACGTGGATCAGCGAGGGGCCGTACTCGTCGACGAGCCAGAACGTCCCGTCGGGGGCGCGCACGATGCCCTCGGTGTCGAGCCCGTTCGGGTTGTACGAGAGCGGCGTCTTCGCGTCGTAGGTGTACGGCGCCTCGTCGCGGCCCTGCTGATCGGGCAGCCCGGTGACGGCCTTTCCTCCTGAGGTGGTCAGTGGGATCGCGTCGATGACCTGAACCGTGTCTCCGCAGACCCGGATCTTCACGATCGCGGGGTCGAATCCCGGGACCGGGAAGGTGCGGCGCTTCTTGCCGTCCACCTTGATCTGGCCGTTGGGGCCGCGGTCGGTCACCGTCCAGTACTCGCCCTTGCGGCCCGCCGGGTAGATGTCACTGCCGATGCCGCCGAGCTTCACTCCGTGGTCGTCGTCGACGCTTCCGGGCAGCAGTGCGTTGCTGAACGCGCCGAGCGGGATCTCGCCGAGCGTCGCCTTGGAGATGACGCGGGCGTCCCGGGACGGCGCCGCCGTAGCCGTTCCCGCGGCCACGAGAGCGGCCGCCAGGGCCAGCGGCAGGCCCGTTGCGATGAAACGGTGGACGCGGCGCCGGCCGGCATCGTGCGGGGGCATCTGGCCTCCTGGGGGCAAGTTCGTTGACAGCGGCCAGAGTTGGGCCCCATGAGGAACGGCGCACGACCGCGGGGTGAACGACCGGCGTCGGCCGTTCATCGGATCGCGGCGGTCACGCGGTGACCGACCGTCAGAGCCCTTTTGTGTCCTCCGACTCGGACCCGAGCCGTGCCGCCTCCAGTACCGTCGCCGGATCGCGGCCCGTCCTGCCCGCAGGAATCCAGTGACCCGCTTCGTTGCGACACGGCCGCTGCGGCTCGGGCGCCGCGTGGGTGCGGCCACCGGTAACCGCCTCGGCCGCCGGGAGCGGGGGAGTACGTCGGCGATCGCGTCGAGGCACGCGCGCAGCGGCCGCTCCGGGTCCGGGAGGCGGGTCGCCTCGGGGCGCGAGCGGTACCGCATGGGCCTCCGGGGGGCATGGCGGCGGCGAGTTCGCGCACCAGCTTCCCGTCCCGTGCGGACAGCGGGCCACCGCGCCAGGCGTCGTGGTCGTCGGCTGAGAGCGCATCGCGATGTCCACGGCGTACGACCGCGTCGAGCCGGTCCGTACGTCCGCAATCCTGCTGCCCGTGCACCGCGCCCCGCCGTTGATCACACACACGCGCGCGTGCACTGTGCCAAGGGCATTGCTCGGCCGCCTTCTGGGGCGTCACCTGCCAACTGGCTCTGCGTCACCTGCCAGTTCGGAGCGCGGAGGGTGGTGCCATGGGAATGGTCTGCACACCTCTGCCGCACTCCTCACATTTGACTACCGAGGTCGGAGTCGCCGGTTGTAACAGCACGCCGAAGGCGGCCCCGGCATGCCGGCGTCGTGATCCGAGCCACTTCACAATCTGTTCGAGTGGTGGCCAGCGGTCGTGGCACTCGCGGGCCCGGGGCGCGGAGTGCTATCACGGTCTTGTCCGGCGCGGGTGAGGCCGCGCGTCGAGCCATGAAGGCAGCGAGCCACGAGGGCAGTGAGCCACGAGGGCAGTGAGCCACGAGGGCAGTGAGCCCCATCCACTAGGGGTGGGCCTCAGGGATGTCTCAGGGGCGGGCTCGGGAACCGCGGGGAGCGGGGGGCCGTTCTCGGAGCAGAGAGCGGCAGTGGCCGTGAAGGAGGCGACGCTCATGTCGAACAATGCGAAGATCGCCGTAGGGGGTGTGGCGGTCGGGCTGCTCCTGCTGATCTGGCTGCCCTGGTGGGTGGCGTTCCTGGTCGTGGTCGGGGTTCCGGTGGCCGCGTATCTGGCGCTGGACCCCTCACAGCGGCGCAGGCTCCGCAGGGTCACGCGCAAGGAACTCGGCCGCTGACGGGACCGGGGGTGCCGCCGGGAGGCACGCGGAGATGACTGCGGGGACTGCGCGGGCCTCTGGGGCGCGTCCGGCTCTCGGGGGCGCACCTGGCCCTCGCGGCAGCGCCGGGCGCGTGCCTGGCGGCATCGCACCGCGCGGGGCCACCAGGGCTCGGCGTCGGCCATACGGCCGCCGTCGCGGAACACGCGGGATGGGCGGCGGTCCCGGCCCCGAGACCGCCGTACCCGGCCCGAGACCGGTGGTGCAGGCCCCGTAGCCACTGAGCCGTGCGGTCGTCGTCCGGTCTCGGGTGGTGGCAGGATCGTCCTCCGGCCCCGGACGGCGAGCTTGCCGTCGCTCATTGCCCCGCGAACGGCGACCGTGTGCGCGTCCGGCAACAGGCGGCAGGCCGTAGGAGGCCCGGCATCGGGCGGTGGGTCCCAGGCGCGCCCCGCCTCGCGTGCCGGCCCCGGCCCCGGCGCCGTCCGGCCTCAGATGGGCCGTACGGCCATCTTGTCGAGTGCCTCCAGCAAACCGGGCAGCTCGGGGCCCCGGCCCACCGGCAGGACCTCGCCGGGCTCCTCGTCGAGCAGGACGAAGGCGATGTCGTCGGTGCGGGCCACCATCGACCAGCCGGGGCCGTCGGCGCGCAGCGTACGCGCGTCACCGGGGGCGAACGACGAGCGCACCCGGCCGAGTGGCGGCGGTGAGTCGACATAGGCGCGTGCCTCCGCGAGCACCCGCCTGATCCCTTGGTGGCCGCTCTGCGGCACGTCCTGCGTGCCCTGTGGCCACGACTCCGCGACCTTCTCCGGCTCGCCCGGCTTCTCCTGCCGATCCGGATTCCCCTGCCCGCCCGGTGCGGAGAATTCCTCGTCGTTGATCTGCTCCCGCCACGTCGCCCACTGCAGGGCTATCTCGTCGGCGCCCAGGCGGCGCTGGGCCGGTCCCCAGAAACTGGTGTCCGGCGGGCTCAGCGCAGGCCGGTCCGCCATCTCGGGATCGGGGTCGTGCGGGGCGGGGACGCCCGGAGCCGCGACAGCGACGGCCAGCGGCCAGCCCGGCAGGGCGGCCACCACCGCGCGTTCGTCCGGGGACAGCTCGTACTCCATGCCGCAGTCCCAGGACGCGATCGCCACGGCGACCAGCGAGACGTCGTCGATCACGACCGTCCAGCGCGCACCGTCGCCGTCCTGGCCCAGCACCAGGCCGTACCCGTCGGCGAGCGGCGCGAGTCCCAGCGCCGCGCACGCCTCTGGATAGTCGTCGCCCAGAACGCTCGGAAACTGCGCCGGCGTCAGCAGCACCGCCGTCAGCACGTACAGCGCATCGTCCGCGGCGGCGACGGCCTCATCGTCGGCTCCGGCCATCCCTGCCTCCCAGTGGTTCGTCCATCGGCGCGCACCCTAGTGCGAGCGGAAGCCGCTTGTCACGACTCCTCACACCACGCGGAGCTGCAGGTTTCCGCCTGGACGGGGGCGAAACGACCACCGCGGACGGGCGGCTTCCGCTCAGCCCGTGGGCAGCCCGAGGAGATCACGGGCCACCGCCGCGGGCGACTCGTCGCGTTCCCGGGCCAGCGCGACGACGGCCCGGCAGGCGAGTTCGCTCACCCCGAACGACAGAGCCTCCGGCGACACCCAGGCCGCCGCCTCCTCGATCCGGTCCTGATCGTCCTCCGCACGCGCCACGACATAAGTGGCCGCCGCTTCGAACAAGTTGTGCGCACGTCTCTCCCGGGTGCCCGTCGGCTGCGCGAGCGTGGAGGTGCGGAGTCTGGCGGTGTACTTGCGTATCTGGCCGAACACGTGGACCACCCTTCCCTCGAACGGGGTCATCGCCGATCGTTCATCTGCTCGCTTTCAACGTAGAGTTGGACTTTCTGCGGCAGAAGGGGGACGACGTGGTGAAGCGTTTCGAGCGGCTCGGACAGATCCGCCGGCTGGACCCGGTGTCGGACGCCCTGGAGATCTACCGGCTCAGTGTGGCGTTCGAGTTCCCCTGGGACTACACGCGCGCCTTGGAGCTGGCCCTGTATCGCACCTACGCGGTGCCGAGCATCGGGAGGCTGCTCGCGCGGACGGCGGAGCTGACCGAGCGCACGCAGAAGCGGTACGACGACACCGCGCTGCTCCTCGACACCGTCGTCGAGCACGGTTTCGCCTCCGAGGAAGGCCGTACCGCGATCCGCCGCATCAACCAGATGCACCGCAGTTACGACATCAGCGACGACGACATGCGGTATGTGCTGAGCACCTTCGTGGTGATGCCGAGGCGCTGGATCGACGCCTACGGCTGGCGGCGGCTGTCCCGGCACGAGATCGTCGCCACGGCCGAGTACTACCGCACCCTCGGTCGCCACATGGGCATTCCCGGCATCCCTGAGAGGTACGAGGAGTTCGAGGCCCTCCTCGACGCCTACGAGGAGGAGCACTTCGGCTGGGACGAGCAGTCCCGGCAGGTATCGGACGCCACACTCGACCTGATGGCGTCCTGGTATCCGCGCCCTCTGGCGCCGTTGCTGCGCACGGCGACGCTCGCCCTGCTCGACGAGCCGCTGCTGCGCGCCTTCCGTTACACCCCGCCCGGCGCGGCCACCTCGGCGTTCGTGCGTCGGGCCGTACGCACGCGTGGCCGGCTCGTCAGGCTGCTGCCGCCCCGCCGTGCCCCGCACTTCGCGCGCCAGAACTGGGAGATCAAGGGTTACCCGGACGGCTACCGGGTGGCGGACCTGGGCACCCGCCCGGTCCCCGGGCTGCGCGGCTGTCCGGTGCGGCACCGGGACGGCTCAGCGGCCGACGTCGTCGAGTGAGGCGAGGGTGTCGCGCAGCCAGGCCAGCTCGGCCCGGCTCGTGGCACGCGCGATGGTGAGGACACCGCGCCGGAACGGATCGTCCAGCTCCTCGGCGCGCAGCGGCCGGTCGCCGTCGTAGAAGAAACTCGCCGGCTCCTCCAGGAAGGCCAGCCGGCGTCGCAGTACGGCCGCCTGGGCGGCCGGATCCTCCAGGTGCCGCAGGAACGCGAGCAGCGTGAACCACTGGTTCTCGTCGGTGATCTCTCGCTGTGCGGGCTCGGCGAGCCGGCGCCTGAGCTCACGCCTGCCCTCCTCGGTCAGTCTCAGCACGTGGCGCGGCGCTGCCACGGTGCCCGGCTCGGTGGCCCGGACCAGCAGGCCCGCCTTCTCCAGCCGCTTGATCGCCGGGTACAGCGTGCTCTCGGCGACGGGCCGCACATGGCCGGTGAGGGCCGCGATGTGCCGGCGAAGGACATACCCGTGCAGCGGGGCGTCGTAGAGGAAACCGAGGATGGCGAGTTCGAGCACGGCCGCATTCTCGCGCGGGGCGCCGTACCTCGCCAACCGAATACTTCCGTGCAGCTATACATCGCCATCGAGGTATAGTCTCGAGGGTCGGAGTGATGCCAGGGAGGGCGACGTGAAGCAGGTCGTGTTCGACAGCGAGGGCAGCCGGATCCGCTGGACCGAGGCGCCGGGTGCCGAGCCCGCCCGGGTGTATCTGCACGGGCTCGGCTCGATGTCCGCCGTCTATCACGCGCACATCGCGGCCCGGCCCGAACTCGCGGGCCGGCGCAGCCTGTTCGTGGATCTTCCGGGGCACGGCCTGAGCGACCGGCCCGGCACGTTCGGATACACGCTGGAGGAGCACGCCGACGCCGTGGCGGTGGCGCTGGACGAAGCCGGAGTGCGCGGCGCCGAGTTGATCGGGCACAGCATGGGCGGCGCCGTGGCCATCGTGCTCGCCCACCGGCGGCCCGACCTCGCCTCCCGGCTCGTCCTCACCGAGGCCAACCTGGACGCCTTCCCGCCGCTCACGGCTGCCAGCAGCGGAATCGCGTCCTACGAAGAGGACGAATTCGTCGACGAGCACCACGCACGCGTGCTGCAGACCGTCGGTCCGCTGTGGGCGGCCACCATGCGGCTGGCCGACCCGCGCGCCCTGCACCGCAGCGCCGTCGGCCTGCGCCAGGGATCGGACCCGGTGATGCGCACGACCCTGGAGAAGTTGCCCGTCGAGCGGGTCTACCTCCAGGGTGAGCTGAGCGGCGAACTGGCGGGCCGGGAGAGCCTGGAGGCCGCCGGGGTACGCGTCGTGACGGTGCCGGGCGCTGGGCACAACGTCATGTTCGACAACCCCGACGCCTTCGCCGCGGCCGTCGCCGGAACGGACTGAGCCGCCCGCTCTCGGAGGATTCGACGTTCAGTCCTCGCGCCGGCGCACCGCCAGCGCGAGGAAACGGGCGTCCTCGTCGGCGTACGACGTCATGTTCCACCCCGCACGGGCCAGCAGCGGACGGAGGTTGGCCTCGGCGCGCAGGTCGTCCGGTGTGATCTGCCGGCCCTGGCGCGCCGCCAGAGCCGCGCGGCCGATGGGATGGAACAGCGCGAGCATGCCGCCGGGCCGCACCACCCGCACCAGCTCCCGCAAGTTCTCCTCCGGCCGGGGGAGATGGGCGATCAGCCCGGCCGCGAACACGGCGTCCAGCGACCCGGACCGCAGCGGCAGCGCGGCGACGTCCGCGAGCAGCAGCCGTCCCTCCCGGTGCCGGCCCGCCCGCACGGCGGCCTCGAGCATCGCCGGGGTCACGTCGGCGCCCATCACCAACCCGGACGGGCCCACGGCGGCCCGCAGCGGCGGCAGTGCGCGCCCCGTGCCGCAGCCCGCATCCAGCACACGATCGCCCGGCCGCAGCCCGAGATCGGCGACGGCCGCCGCGTAGGCGGGGCCGTCGTCGGGGAACCGGCTGTCCCAGTCGGCCGCACGGGCGGTAAAGAACTCCTGGACGTGTGTGTGGTCGTCGCTCATGTTCGGCATGATTCCTCACCGTCACGAGGGATACGTAGGCGCACATGTTCGGGCCGGACCCGATCGTTCCGTCGCATCCGGGTGTCATATTCCAACACCTTTCGAAATGCGCCCCCTTTGTGCGCCCGTGCCCCCCTAGCGTCCCTTGGCCATGGGACACCTGGACCACGCCGCCTTCGGCTGGCTGACCCCCGTGCTGTCGTACCTCATGGCCTGCGTGGGCGCCGCGCTCGGACTGCGCTGCACCGTCCGCGCGCTCGCCACCACGGGCCGCTCGCGCCGCAACTGGCTCGTCACCGCGGCCTCCGCCATCGGGACCGGCATCTGGACCATGCACTTCGTGGCCATGCTCGGCTTCCGCGTCAGCGGCACCGACATCCGCTACAACGTGCCGCTGACCATCCTCAGCCTCCTCGTCGCCATGGTCGTCGTCTGCGCCGGCGTCTTCGCCGTCGGCTACAGCCGCGACCGCACCCGGGCGCTCCTCCTCGGCGGCCTCACCACCGGGGTGGGCGTCGCGAGCATGCACTACCTGGGCATGGCGGCGGTCCGGCTGCACGGCGACATCAGGTACGACCCCCTCCTCGTCGGAGTCTCGGTGCTGATCGCCGTCGTGGCGGCGACCGCGGCCCTGTGGGCCGGGCTCAACATCAAGTCGCCCCTCGCGGTCACCGTCGCCTCCCTCGTCATGGGAGCGGCCGTCAGCAGCATGCACTACACCGGGATGTTCGCGGTGAGTGTGCGTGTGAACCCCTCCGGCGAGACCCTGCCCGGGGCCACGGCGATGCAGTTCATCTTCCCCCTCGCCGTCGGCCTCGGGTCCTACCTGTTCATCACCTCGGCCTTCGTCGCCCTCTCGCCCACGGCCGACGAGCGAGAGGCGTCCGCCTTCGCCCAGCGGGCCGTCGAGAGCATCGCCCGCTAGCGGCAGCCCGGCCCGAGCGCCCCGACCCACATCCCGAACGAGGAGGCCATGCGCCCACCCCGTACCACCACAAAAGCCGGCACTCCCGCGCATCCGCCGCGCGGCCGCCGCGCACACGCCGGACCGCCCGCCGCGGAGGCAGCCGACCGCCCCTTCGGCACCCCAGCGGCCAAGGCACGCGCGCGTGGCAAGCGCCGGTACCTGCGCCCCCGCACCGTGCGCGCCAAGGTGGTCAGCCTGCTGATGGTGCCGGTCGTCTCCCTGCTCGCCCTATGGGCGTACGCCACCGTCACCACCGCCCAGGATGTGGCCCGGCTGCGGCAGTCCCAGCGGGTCGACGCCGAACTGCGCACCCCGGTGGCGGCGGCCGTCACAGCTCTGCAGGCCGAGCGCACCGCAGCCGTGCGCTACGCCACCGCGCCCGGCGCCGGCGACGACACCGACCTGCGAGGCCTCGCAGCCCGTACCGACGGGGCCGTGGCCGAGCTGCGGCTCGGCGGCCACAACACCGTCGCCGACAGCGAGGAACTGCCCGCCGGTGTCTCCGGACGCCTCGGCCTCTTCGTCACCGGTGCCGAGCACCTGCGCGCCCTGCGCACGGCCGTACTCGACCGCAAGGCCGGCTGGGACACGGTGTACGCGCAGTACACGAAGACCATCGGCGCGGCCTTCGCCGTGGACGGCGCCCTCACCGGCATCCAGCGGGCCGATGTCGGTTCCGACGCGCGCGTGCTGCTCGAATTCAGCCGGGCCGCCGAGGCGCTCGCCCAGGAGGACACGCTGCTCGGCAGCGCGCGGACCGCCGCGCAGCTGCAGGGCGAACGGCTACGGCTCTTCGGCGCCGCCGTCGCCGCGCGCCGTACCCTCACCGAGACCGCGGTCGCCGACCTGCCCACCGCCCAGCGTGCCGCCTGGCAGGATCTGGCCGGCAGTGACGCCTACACTGCCCTCGGTGCCGCCGAGGACAAGATCATCGCTGCCAGGCCCGGCGGCAAGCCGGCCGAGGCGGCACCGCAGGCCGCCTGGAACGCCGCCCACGCGCGCGTGCAGGACGGAATGCAGGGCATCGCGGCGGACACGGGCCGGGCCGTCGCGGGCCGCGCCGACCCGGTCACGCGCGGCCTGCTCAGCCCCGCGGGCGCCGCCGTTGTCCTCGGCCTGGCCGCCGTCGCCGCCTCGCTCGTCATCTCCGTCCGCATCGGACGCGGTCTCGTGGTCGAACTCGTGAGCCTGCGCAACGACGCCCTGGAGATCGCCCGCCGCAAACTCCCCGAAGCGATGCGCAGACTGCGCGCGGGCGAGGAGATCGACATCCAGGCGGAGGCGCCCGCCGGACCACCCGCCGAGGACGAGACGGGTCAGGTCTCCGAAGCCCTGACCACCGTGCACCGCGCCGCCCTGCGCGCTGCCGTGGAACGCGCCGAACTCGCCAGCGGCATCTCCGGCGTCTTCGTCAACCTGGCCCGCCGCAGCCAGGTGCTGGTCCACCGCCAGCTGAGCCTCCTGGACAGCATGGAGCGCCGCTCGGAGGACCCCAACGAGCTCAGCGACCTGTTCCGCCTCGACCACCTCACCACGCGTATGCGGCGGCACGCCGAGAGCCTGATCATCCTCTCCGGCGCCGCACCCGGTAGGGCCTGGCGCATGCCGGTGTCCCTGACCAACGTCGTACGGGCCGCCGTGTCCGAGATCGAGGACTACGCGCGCGTGGAGGTGCGTCAGCTCCCCGAAGCCCATGTCAGCGGTGCCGCCGTAGCCGACCTCACCCACCTGCTCGCCGAACTCGTCGAGAACGCCGCCCAGTTCTCCCCGCCCCACACGCGTGTGCGCGTCACCGGCGAGCCCGTCGGCAACGGCTACGCCCTGGAGATCGAGGACAGGGGTCTCGGCATGGGCGCCGAAACCCTCGCGGAGGCCAATCGCCGCATCGAACAGTCCGAGGCACTCGACCTGTTCGACAGCGACCGGCTCGGACTTTTCGTGGTCAGCCGGCTCGCCTCCCGGCACGACGTCAGGGTGCATCTGCGGACCTCCCCCTACGGAGGCACCACCGCGGTCGTCCTGCTGCCCACCGCGCTGCTGCACACCGGCGCGACGGAACGTTCCTCTCGTCAAGGTGAACAGTCCCGTCAGGACCCGGAACGCGAGTACGCGCGCGTACCCGGCACAAGTCCACATCAAGAGGCCGTCGCCGCACGGCCGGACCGGCCCGCCCTCGCGGTCACCGTTCCCGGCCCTCATGGCGCCGTCGACGAGCCACGCCCCCACGGAACCGGAGACGAGACCCCACCCCCCGGAGTCACCGCCTTGAGGCTGCACCGACCGCCCAACGACTCCGAGAGCTCGGACAACCTCCCACGCCGTGTGCGCCAGGCGAGCCTCGCCCCTCAGCTCCGGCAGCAGCGTTCCCAGGAGCCGGCGCAGGAGACCACACGGCACAGCGACGAACGGCGCACCCCCGAACTGGTACGGGACCGGATGGCCGCCTACCGCGACGGCTGGGCTCGCGGCGGCGGCAGACAGCCCGGGCGCGGCGCCGCCCCGGACCCCGAAACGGGCAGTGACCACAGCGAAGGAGACCCGGCATGATCCAGGACCCGAACACGAGGGCCGGCCAGCGCTCCGGCGAACTGGACTGGCTGCTCGACGACCTGGTGATGCGCGTGAACGAGGTACGGCACGCCGTCGTGCTCTCCAACGACGGACTGGCCGTCGGCGCCTCCACCGGCCTCGCGCGCGAGGACGCCGAACACCTCGCCGCCGTGGCCTCCGGCTTCAACAGCCTCGCCAAGGGCGCGGGACGGCACTTCGGAGCGGGTGGCGTGCGGCAGACCATGGTCGAGATGGACGACGCGTTCCTCTTCGTGGCCGCCGCCGGTGACGGTTCCTGCCTCGCCGTACTCACCGCCGTGACCGCCGACATCGGGCTGGTCGCCTACGAGATGGCGCGCCTGGTCAAACGGGTCGGCGAGCACCTGTACACGCCGCCGCGGGTCACCGCGCAGCCGCCCGCAGCCGGATGACCCGGAACAGGCGGCACAGATGACCGAGAACCACAGCGCCGGTCCGTGGGAGCCGGGCAGCCAGTGGTACGACGGCGAAGCCGGACCACTCGTGCGCCCGTACGCGATGACGGGCGGGCGCACCCAGCCGGGTCCCACCGGGGTGCGCTTCGACCTGATCGCCCTCGTCACCCTCGACCCCGCGGCACCGGCGCTCGAGGACGCGGCGCTCGGCCCCGAACACCGCACCCTGATCGAACTGTGCCGCACGGAGACACAGTCCGTCGCCGAACTCGCGGCGGACGCCGACCTTCCCGTCGGCGTCGTCAGGGTGCTCCTCGGCGACCTCCTGGAACTCGGCTGCGTGGTCATCAGCCGTCCCGTGCCGCCGGCCCACCTGCCCGACGAGCGGATCCTGCGCGAGGTCATCGAGGGATTGCGAGCCCTGTGATGAACGTTCCGAAGCCGCCGCACGCCGCTCGGCAGGCCGATCCGTACGCGTTCCGCCTCCGACCGGACGCGAGTCAGTCACATCAGGTGGGTTTCGGTCCAACAGCCCGCGGGCGCGGCCCCGTTGTCATGATGCTGCCTTCGCGCCCGCAGCAGACGGACGCCGGCCGAAGCCGGCCATCCCGAGAGAAGTGATCATGGTCACCGAGCACTCCGAAGCCGTCGGCGACACCACCGCCCTGGCGCTGAAGATACTGGTCGCCGGCGGCTTCGGCGTCGGCAAGACGACCCTGGTCGGGGCCGTCAGCGAGATCCGGCCGCTGCGCACCGAGGAACTGCTCAGCGAGGCAGGGCAACTGGTGGACGACACCGACGGCGTGGACCAGAAGGTCACCACCACCGTCGCCATGGACTTCGGCCGCATCACCATCCGCTCCGGCCTGTCCCTCTACCTCTTCGGCACACCAGGACAGGACCGCTTCTGGTTCCTCTGGGACGAGTTGTCCCAGGGCGCCCTCGGCGCCGTCGTCCTCGCGGACACCCGGCGCCTGGAGGACTGCTTTCCCGCCGTCGACTACTTCGAGCACCGGCGCATCCCGTTCGTGGTGGCCGTCAACTGCTTCGCGGGCGCCCGCACCTACGGCGCACACGACGTCTCGCGTGCCCTCGACCTCGACCACGGCACTCCCGTGGTGCTGTGCGACGCCCGTGACCGGGACTCCGGGAAGGAGGTCCTGATCCGGCTCGTCGAGTACGCCGGGCGGATGCACACCGCCCGGCTCCTGGACTCGGTCGGCTGAGCCCGTCGCTCAAGCCGCCAGATCCTTCACAGCCACCACCTGGTCGACCGGGACCCTGACCAGCAGTTCGCCCGGAACGCCGTTGCGGGCGCCGTACTCCTCGGCGCGCTCCTCACCCATGTACCGGGCGGCGATCCGGGTGGCCCAATGACGCACCTCCTCCAGGTTCTCCGACAGCCGTGCGCGGCCGTTCAGCACCACGAAGTGGAACGGCGGACGGTCGTCGTCCACACACAGGGCGACGCGCCCGTCCCGGGCGAGATTGCGCCCCTTCACCGTGTCCTTGCCTGTGTTGAAGACCAGTTCGTCACCGTCCAGCAGAAACCAGATCGGCGCCACATGAGGGCTCCCATCGGCGCGAACGGTGGACAGCTTGCCGGTCCGGGTACCGTGCGAGACGAACGCCCGCCATTCCTCGTCGGTCATCTTCTGTGCCATGTGCCCATCCTGCTTGCCCGGACGCCGGACGTGGGGAAGGCTGGCGGGGAGTTCCTCCAGCCAGGGGGAGACACCACACGGGGAGACGGAGATGGCGCAGAACCAGGGACTCGGCTGGCTCCTGGACGATCTGACCGAGCGAGTGGACGACGTGCGGCACGCGCTGGTCCTGTCGAACGACGGGCTGGTCACGGGCGCGAGCACGGGCCTACGACGTGAGGACTCCGAGCATCTGGCCGCCGTGGCATCCGGGTTGCACAGCCTCGCCAAGGGATCGGGACGCCACTTCGGCGCCGGCAGGGTACGCCAGACCATGATCGAGTACGACGACGCGGTGCTGTTCGTGACCGCGGCCGGCACCGGCAGCTGCCTGTGCGTGCTCAGCGGCGCGGAGGCCGACATCGGCCAGATCGCCTACGAGATGACCCTGCTCGTCAATCGCGTCGGAGAGCACCTCGGCGTCGACGCCAGGCAACCGGAGCGAACCCCTACCGCAGACGCCTGACCTGCGGTTTCTCTTCGCGTCGCAGAGTTATCCACAGGGCTGCCACGCCTTGCGCCGAATTGGCTACGGTGGGTGCACGGCGAACGCACAGGGCGTGAGCCAACGACTCCACGGGGGAGTGCGACCATGTCGGCAAGCACCTTCAGCCCGAGCCGGCCCACCACTTGCACCCGGAGCCATGCCGCTCGGGAACTGGGCCTCAAACGGGGCGAGTTCGACCTCGCCGTTCACCTCGGCCACATCCGGACCGTGCCCGACGAGGGCGGGGGAGGAGACCGCAGGGTGGAGCGCGCGGAGATCGACCGCCTTCGCGCGCAGGAGACCTACCCTGACGTTCTCCGTGACCGGGTGCGGGTGGTCGGCACGACCGAGGGTGCCGCCCTCATGAAGATCCCGGCCGGGCGGTTCACCCGCCTCGCCCGCCTGGGCCTGCTCGTGCCGGTGAAGTGGTACCTCAACCGCTACCGAGCCGTGGTCTGGCTGTATCTGGCCGACGACCTGCGGAACTTCACCTCGGACACCGAGAACGCCCATCTGCTCAAGGGACGTACGCCCGAGAACCTGCGGGGCCAGTTGGAGGCCGGAGTGGACCTGCGTGCCCGCAACTGGCGGGGACGCCATCTGGGGTTCCTGCTGAGGCAAGCGGACGATCCGTGGGCTCGGGCCGGCGCCGTGGCAGCCTTCCTGTCGCGCGTCGAGATCGCGGACGTCGTCAAGGATCCCTACGAACGCTCTTATGTGAACCGGTTCCGGCCCGCGCCACCCGGTCACGACATTCCGGGATCGCCTGCCGCCGACCTCGCCGAACGGATCACGACCGCGCAGGACGCGGACGAGATCGAGTGGCTCCGCAGCGAACTGGCTCATGTGCTCGAGGAGGCCCGCGCCCACTCACCGGCCCCGAGCCCGGCCTTCCGTCGCACCGCACCGGCCGTGCGAGCCGTCGCACGACCCATCCCGCCCTTGGCCCGCACGGACACACGACTCACGGGGGAAGCCGTAGCGGCGCTGTCGGAGACCGGCGCGCAGTCGGCTGAGGCCTGGGCCGCCGAGCCGCTGCTGGGAGCACCCGGGCCGGAGGGCGGCCCGGTGACGGTGGCGACCGGGCCGAGCGGTCCACCGCTGCAGTGGCCGCCCGAGCCGAAGGGCGAGCCCGCGGCCCGAGCGTTCGACTGGCACGGCACGCCGGTGGTGCGGGCGGCCGCACCGTCCTCGGCCCGCCGGGCAGACCGCGGTGCCGAACAGGCCGCGGCCCGGACCAAGCGAGGTCTGCGCGCCTGGCTGCGGGGGAGAAGGCCCGGGCCCGCGCGGGTCTGAACCACCCGGCCGCCAGGCCTGTCCGTCGGCTCGCTACAGGGAGCTGAACAGGCCTTCCTTGGGTGGCGTGATCCGGGTCCGCGACCCGGAGCGCAACGCCCCCCCCGCGCCGCCGTCTACGGCACGCTCATCTGCGCCGTCATCTACATCCTGGGCACCCTCGCCGTCTTCGGCACCGTCGCACACGGCAAGCTGGGCGGCTCGACCGCGCCGTTCACCGACGCTGCGAACAACATCAGACCTGCGCGCCGGGCGGCGGGCAGGGTTGCCGTCGCCAGACCGGCCCCGGCCGGCTCCCCCGTGACCGTGGCCCCGGCGTCCAGCAGCGCACGGTAGGCCGTGACGGCGTCGTCGACGGCGGCCGGGCAGCGGTGTGCGGGATCGAGCCGGTGGTCGCCGGAGGCCGGTGCGGCGAGCGAGGCTGGTGACCAGCCGCTGGACGTCGTCGGTGTAGGGGCCGACCGGCAGGCATCCGTGTGCATTCCGTCCGTGCTCTGCACCGCCGCACCTGCTCGGAGCGGTTGGAGGCCAGGGCCTCGAGGAGCGATGGGCGTCCGGGGCCGCAATGCGCCTCGGACTTGGGCGGGTTCAGTTCTGGGCTGTGGGCCGGACGACGATCTCGTTCACGTCGACCGTGGCCGGCTGCTCGATGGCGAAGGCGATGGCTTGGGCGATCGCCTCGGGCGGGATCGCGATCCGGTCCCGCATCTTCGTGATCTCCGCTCGGACCTGCGGATTGGTTGATGCCTCGGCGAAGCCGGTCCCGATGACGCCGGGCGAGACGGTGGTCACCCGCAAGGAGTCACCGGCTTCCTGGCGCAGGCCCTCACAGATGGCGCGGACCGCGAGCTTGGTACCGGCGTAGACCGCCATGGTCGGCACGATGCGAAATGCGGCCGTGGAGGCGATGGTGATGAACTGGCCCGTGCCCTGGGCCCGGAAGACCGGCAGCGCGGCGCCGATCCCGTGCAACACGCCTTTGATGTTGACGTCGACCATCTGGTCCCACTCGTCGACCCGCAGATCGTCGAGAGGCGAGATCGTGCCGGCCCCGGCGTTGCTGACCAGCACATCGAGCCGGCCGAATCGCTCGCCCGCCAGCGCGACCAGGGCGTGCAGGTCGTCCCGTCGGGTCACGTCTGTACGGGTCTGCACGGCCGCTCCGCCCGACTTCTCGATCCGCGCCACCAGCTCCGCGAGGCGCTCGGACCGGCGCGCACCCAACACGAGCCGCGCGCCTCGCTCGGCGAGCAGCAGTGCGGTCGCCTCGCCGATGCCGCTGCCGGCTCCCGTGATCGCCACAACCTTGCCGTCGATTCCCGACATGACGTCTTCCTCTTCCTTCTCGGTACCGGTTCCGGGTGATCGCCCCGAACGCGTCCGCGCGCCCGGACCGCCCGGCGCCGGGATGACCGGCCGCAGGCCGCCGGTGACATCCGCACCTCCCGCTCGGGCTTCAGTCTGCGATGGCATTAGCCTGGTATCCAGAGCGCGTTCATTCTGGAACCAGAGGTGCCATCCCGCCATGCCGCAACAGCCGGACCAACGCCGTGAGCTGGGCGCTTTCCTCCGCAGCCGCAGGGAGCGGATCACCCCTGACAAGGTCGGACTGCCGCACACCGGCCGACGCCGGACGCCGGGCCTGCGCCGGGAGGAACTCGCGCTGCTCGCCGGGATCAGCGCGACCTGGTACACGTACCTTGAGCAGGGCCGGGACATCCGCGCCTCGGAGCAGGTGCTCGACGCCCTCGCCGCGGTGCTGCAGCTGGACCGGCACGAGCGCGCTCACCTCTTCCGGCTGGCCGGACACGCGCCCGCGGCCGAACCCGAAGAACCCGAGGCGCTCGCGGCCGAGGTGGCGGCAGTCCCGCTCCTGCTTCAGCCGCACCCGGCGTACATCATCGGCGGCACCTACGACGTGCTCAGCTACAACCAGGCGGCCGACGAGCTGTTCCCGCACCTGACCGCGGCCGCGGACCGTCCGGCGAACTTCGCCCGCTGGGTGTTCCTCGAACCTGCGGCCCGGGACGTTCTGGTCGACTGGGAGCCCGAGGCGCGCGGCCTGCTTGCCCGGCTGCGGACGCTGGCCGGACGCCACGCGGGCGACGTCCGGTACACCCGGCTGATCGACGAGTTGACCGCGGGCAGCCCGCAAGTGCGTGCCTGGTGGCCGCAGTACGACGTGCAAGTCCGGCACGGCGGACGTAAACGGCTACGGAGCCCGGGACGCGGGACGGTCGATTTCGCCTACACCGCGTTCCACCTGGCCGAACAGCCGGAACAGACACTGGTGATCTACTCCGACGGCCGGGAATGCGCCGATTGAGCCCTGCCGACTGCCCCGCACGGCCCTGGGACAGTGGGGCGGCGACAACGATCCACCTCCTGTGGTGTGTTCCAGGTCCACGCTATGGAGGAACGTGTCCGGGCCAGCGCCCGTGCGGGCGGTAGGCGTTGCGGGTGTCCACCGGGGCGCCGCCACCCTTGGTGCCTCCTCCGGGTATGTGGATCATGTTGTCCACGGCGGCAGTGGCGGTGCCGTGGCGGGGCACGGGCATGGGCGCGAGGAGCTGCCGGCGGTCGCGCGCCGTCATGCCGACGGCGGCCGCCGCGATGCCGCCGCGGGCCGTCGGCATGGAGGAACGCCGGCCCCACCGACGGGTGCGCACGTCGAGGGCGTAGACCTCTCCCCGTACGTGGGCCTGCCCCCGGTCACGGCCGCTCGGTGCCCGGTGGCATCAAGGGCACGGAGGACCACCGGTTCGTGCGCGGGTCGAAGACATAGGCGTCGCGCAGCGCCTGCCAGGATTCCCCACCGGACATGCCGCCGAGTACGTAGATCCTGCCGCCGACCGCCGCCGCCTTGGAGTGATTCATCGCCACCGGCAGCGGAGCGACGTCCGACCAGCGGCCGGTCCGGGAGTCGTAGACCTCGACCCGGTTGGTGGTGGTGAAGCCGCCGGCAGGTGTCGGGGCTATGCCCGCGATGACGTAGACCTTGCTGCCGAGGACGACGGCACCGTGCTCCTGTCGGGCGCCGCCGCCTATGGGCGGCAGTGCCTGCCACCCGCTGCGGTACTCGTGCGGGACCGGTGAGCTCGGAGTGCCCGGTCAGCCTGGTGTTTCCACGCTGTCCGGGATGGGCGGGGCCGGCACGGCGGGTGCGGCCGGCAGGGCTGTTGCACGAATGAGAACGTCGCGTCGGTGCATCTCCTCCTGTCGGCGGCGGTCAGGACGTGGCTGCCGATGCGATGATCTGCCCCTTCTGCTGCTCGGTGAGGGTGCCTGCGGGGACCTTGATGTTCGCGTACGGCATCGGGTTCGCTCCTGCCAGGGTTCGGACGGGTGGGCCGCGACGTCTCTGCGACCTGCGAACACACCTGGCTGACCAGTGCCGGCCTGACCCCCTGACGCATCCGGCGCGTATCGCACCGGGCGTGCAACGGCACCTTGCCAGTCCAACCACCTTCGGCCCTCCAGGGCGGCCGGCACCGGCACGCAGCGGGCACGGTCTCGGACGCTGGGCCAGGGAGTGTCGTGGCCATGCCAGTACTGCGTGGCATCGGGGACATCCACTACAGGCGGGTGTATACCGATATGTATGGGTGCGGGGCGTGTGCCGGTGGACCGCCTCCCAGAGCAGCAGCTGGGCCGCAGGCTGGTGGCAATCCCCCTTGCGCTGATCGTCGTGATCACCGTGGTGGACATCCATTCCCCGCCGGACGTCCACCTGGGCCCCTTGCTGGTGATCGCGCCGGCCCTGACCGCGTCCCTGGCCGGGCCGCGGCTGACCGCCCTCATCGGCGCACTGGCTGTGGCTGCCCAGGTGCTCATCGCCGTGTTCCACGGCGGACTGACCACAACCAACCACCTCTCGCAGATCGCTGGCTTGGCCCTGCTGTCCGCCTTGGTCGTCTTCGTCTGCCACGTGCGCGAGCGGCGCAGCCGGGAGCTGACTCGGGCACGGTCGGTCGCCGAGACGGCGCAACTTGTATTGCTGCGGCCCCCACGACGCCGGATCGGGCCGCTGCGGGTGGCGTGGCTGTACCTGGCAGCCGAGGACGAGACCCGTATAGGCGGCGACCTGTTCGCGATCGCCCGCTCCGACTGCGGCACCCGCGTGATCATCGGTGACGTCCGGGGCAAGGGACTGGCCGCCATCGGTGAGGCTTCCATGGTGCTGGGCGCGTTCCGCGAGGGCGCG
>NZ_JBSFJZ010000012.1:188896-222128 GCF_053598315.1 Streptomyces sp. NPDC001153 | reverse complement strand
GGCGTCTGCCACTTCGCGTACGACGACGAGGAGACCTGCATCGCCGAGGTGCGGTACCTGCTGTCGCTCCTGCCGCAGAACAACCGCGAGAACCCGCCCCGGGTGGACTCCTCCGATCCGGCGGACCGCCGCAGTGACGTCCTCCTGGACCTGGTCCCGGCCGACGGCAACCGGCCGTACGACATGGCCAAGGTCATCGAGGAGATCGTCGACGACGGTGACTACCTGGAGGTCCACGAGCGCTGGGCGCGGAACATCATCTGCGCGTTGGGCCGCCTGGACGGCCAGGTCGTCGGCATCATCGCCAACCAGCCGCAGGTCCTCGCCGGCGTTCTGGACATCGAGGCGAGTGAAAAAGCTGCGCGCTTTGTCCAGATGTGTGACGCTTTCAATATCCCGATCGTCACCTTCCTGGACGTGCCGGGGTTCCTCCCCGGTGTCGACCAGGAGCACGGCGGAATCATCCGCCACGGCGCGAAGCTGCTGTACGCCTACTGCAACGCGACCGTGCCGAGGATTTCGCTGATCCTGCGCAAGGCGTACGGAGGTGCCTACATCGTCATGGACTCCCAGTCGATCGGCGCCGACCTCACCTACGCCTGGCCGACCAACGAGATCGCCGTCATGGGCGCGGAAGGCGCCGCGAACGTCA
The DNA here is from genome assembly GCF_053598315.1 of Streptomyces sp. NPDC001153. Classification (NCBI taxonomy): domain Bacteria; kingdom Bacillati; phylum Actinomycetota; class Actinomycetes; order Kitasatosporales; family Streptomycetaceae; genus Streptomyces; species Streptomyces sp. NPDC001153. The sequence goes on along the minus strand of NZ_JBSFJZ010000012.1, from coordinate 221,476 downwards.
TCTTCCGTCGCCAGATCGCCGGCGCGGAAGACCCCGAGGCCATGCGCCAGAAGATGGTCAAGGAGTACAAGGCCGAGCTGATGCACCCGTACTACGCGGCCGAACGCGGCCTCGTGGACGACGTCATCGACCCCGCCGAGACCCGTGAGGTCCTGGTCAAGTCCCTGGCCATGCTGCAGTCCAAGCACGCCGACCTGCCCTCCCGCAAGCACGGCAACCCCCCGCAGTAACCGAGCGGACCCGCCGCGGCAACCCCGCGGACCTCTCTCTCACGGAGACTGACACCCATGAGCACTCCTGACATCCGCGTCGAGAAGGGCCACGCCGAGCCCGAGGAAGTCGCCGCCATCACGGCCGTCCTCCTGGCCCGCGCCGCCGCCCAGCCGACGCCTGCGGTCCACACCCACCGACGCGCCAAGGCCGGCTGGCGCCGCCTGGAACGCGAGGGCGGCTTCCGGGCGCCGCACAGCTGGCACGGCTAGACCGCGCCGCTCAGCAGACCACAGAAGAAGGGCCCCTCCACTGCGGAGGGGCCCTTCCCGCTGTCTGCGCACCGACGAAAGAACCCCGCGCCCTCAAGGGGCGCGGGGTTCCTCATGAACGATCGTCTACCGCAGGCGGGCCATCAGAGCGTGCTCCACCAGCGTGATCAGCGTCGACTTGGCGTCAGCCCTGTGGCGGGCGTCGGTCGTGATGATCGGGGTGTCGGGGCCGATCTGGAGAGCCTCGCGGACCTCGTCGGGGTTGTACGGCTGGTTGCCGTCGAAGCCGTTGAGGGCGATGACGAAGGGCAGGCCGCTGTTCTCGAAGTAGTCGACGGCCGGGAAGCAGTCGGCCAGGCGCCGGGTGTCCACGAGCACCACCGCGCCGATCGCGCCGCGTACCAGGTCGTCCCACATGAACCAGAACCGGTCCTGACCCGGCGTACCGAAGAGGTAGAGGATCAGGTCCTGGTCGAGGGTGATACGGCCGAAGTCCATGGCCACCGTGGTGGTGGTCTTGTCTCCGGTGTGGGTGAGGTCGTCGATGCCGGCCGAAGCGGACGTCATGACGGCCTCTGTGCGCAGCGGGTTGATCTCCGAGACGGCGCCGACGAACGTGGTCTTGCCCACGCCGAAGCCGCCCGCCACCACGATCTTCGCGGAGGTGGTGGAGCGGGAAGGACCGCCGCTAGAGCTTGCGAAGTCCACTGAGCACCCTTTCGAGCAGTGTCACGTCTGGCTGGCCACCGGCGTTCTCGTCGCCGCCGGGCTGATGGATGGCGACCAGGCCCGCCTCCGCCAAGTCGGCGACGAGGATCCTGGCCACGCCGAGGGGGATTGTCAGGAGCGCGGAGATTTCGGCTACCGACTTGATCTCCCGGCACAGGTTGCAGATCCGCTGATGCTCGGGCAGCTGGCCCTGCATCTGGTGCGGAGCGGCGGTGGTGTGCACCAGTGCCTCGATGGCGAGCTGGTAGCGCGGGCGGGTCCGGCCGCCGGTCATGGCGTACGGACGCACCAAGGGGTTGTTGGACGCCGTGGCCGGCGCCGGCTCGGGGCGGCGCTGGGGCTGCACCGGCTGGATGCGCGGGGCCGGGGGCTGGTCGTACGGCGAGGGGCCCGGGCCCTGCGGGGCGTACGGCTGCCGGTGGCTCGGGGCGGAGGGGAAGTTGTACCGGTTCGCGGAACCGTCGCCCTGACCCTGGGCAGGGCCGTACGACCAGTTTCCCGAATTCGAACCGCCTGGGGGTGTTGCCACTCTCTTCTCCTCCTCCGACTGCGTCGGGCACCCATCCGTGTGGAGCCGCGTCCCGAAACCTTACGGCCACGGGACGCGAATACGCATCGTCCCTTAATTAGTTGAGAAGGCTTCCCTGGAGCTCCGCGCGGAGATCCGGGGTGAGGACCGTGCCCGCGCGGTCCACCAGAAGGGCCATCTCGTACCCGATGAGGCCGATGTCCGCTTCCGGGTGGGCCAGGACAGCGAGCGACGAACCGTCAGAGATGGACATGATGAAGAGGAATCCCCGCTCCATCTCCACAACCGTCTGATTCACGCTGCCTCCCTCGAAGATCCGGGAGGCGCCTGCCGTCAGAGACGTCAGACCGGAGGCGACGGCCGCGAGCTGGTCGGCGCGGTCGCGGGGGAAGCCTTCGGACATCGCCAGAAGGAGTCCGTCGGCGGAGACCACCACCGTGTGGGACACCCCCGGGGTGTTGTCCACGAAGTTGGTGATCAACCAGTTCAGGTTCTGTGCCGCCTGGCTCATCGGGCTCACACTAACGCTCCTGGTTGTAGGTGCTGTCAGGACCGAAGCCCTGGCCGTTCGTTTCACTGCCTGCGCTGCGTCCGCGCTGGACGCCCCGACGCAGGTTGCTCAGCCTGCCCCGGACGTCCTCCGGGGCGCGGGAGACCTGTGGGCCCCCCTGGGGGGTGGTTTCGGCGGCACCCGAGACCAGATTGGCCTTGGGCACCCGCCGCGGCAGGCCCGAGGCGGTGACCCCGCCTGCCTTGGGCTTCCGGAGCTGCGCCGCCTGCTGCCACCGCTCGTCGTTCTGCGAGCGCCAGCCGCTGTCGCCGTTCGTCCCCGGAGTGTTGCCCGGTGCGGGAGCCGGCGCTTCCTGCTGCCCGCGCGCCGCGCCACCCGAGGTACCCGAGCCGTTGGAACCGCTCGCCACGGATCCGCGGCGGGGCAGCCCGGCGTCGGTCAGCTCGTGGGCGGCGGGAGAGGCCGGTCCCGGACGGTCGAAGCCTACGCGGTTCCGCTCACCTGCGTCAGCGGCCTGCGAGGATTCCGTTTCCGGAGCGTAATGAGCCGGGTAGCCGTTCTGGTAGCCGTCCTGCTGGGGCTGCTGCGGCCAGTCGTCCTGGTACGACGGGCTCGCGGCCGGCTCCGCGTACGCGGGGTCCGGGTAGCCGCCGTTGGAGGCGTAGTACTGCTCGTCGTACGGCTTGTCGTACGACTGCTCCTCGAACGAGGCCTGCTGCGGCTCCGCGTAGGCCTGCTCCTCGTACGTCTGCTGCGGCTGCTCCTGGTAGGACCGCTCCTCGTACGACGGCTGCCGGGGCTCCTGGTACGCCGGCTGTTCGTCGAACAGCGGGTCGGAGTAGCCGGTGGGGGCCTCCGTGGCCTCCTGCTGCGGCAGCGCGGGCTGCTGGCCGTGCGCCTGTGCCTCCAGGGCCGCACGGCGCTCCTCGCGCATCAGGGAGCGGCCGACGGGGTCCAGGTCGCGGATGTCGTCGGGGACGTCCACGTACCGGCTGTCGTCGAAGCCCAGTTCGGCGGCGGTGCGCATGGGCTGCGCCTGGGTGAAGTTCTCCCCCTGGAACTGCTGCTCCGGGATGATCTGCGAGACGGTGAACTCCTCGCGGTCCAGCGGGGTCTCGCCGCCACCGCCGTGCGTGATCGCGTCCGGCAGCATGACCAGCGAGGTCGTGCCGGCCTGCTCGCCCGAGGGGCGCAGCTGGACGCGGATGCCGTGCCGGTCGGACAGCCGGCCGACCACGAACAGGCCCATGCGCTGGGAGATCGCGGCGTCCACGGTCGGCGGGTTGGCCAGCTTGTGGTTGATGTCCGCGAAGTCCTCGGCGGTCAGGCCGATGCCCTTGTCGTGGATCTCGATCATGACGCGGCCGTCGGGCAGCCGGGTCGCGGTGACGCGGACCTTGGTCTGCGGGGAGGAGAACGTGGTGGCGTTCTCCAGCAGCTCGGCCAGCAGGTGCACGAGGTCGGTGACCGCGCGGCCGTGGATCTCGGCCTCGGGGACGCCGGACAGCTCGATGCGTTCGTACTGCTCCACCTCGGAGGAGGCGGCGCGCAGCACGTCGACCAGCGGGACCGGCTGGTCCCAGCGGCGGCCGGGCTCCTCGCCGGCGAGGACCAGGAGGTTCTCGCCGTTGCGGCGCATACGGGTCGCGAGGTGGTCCAGGCGGAAGAGGTTCTCCAGCTGGTCCGGGTCGGCCTCGTTGTTCTCCAGGTCGGTGATCAGGGTCAGCTGGCCCTCGATCAGCGACTGGTTGCGGCGCGAGAGGTTGGTGAAGATCGCGTTGATGTTGCCCCGCAGCAGGGCCTGCTCGGAGGCCAGCCGGACCGCCTCGCGGTGGACCTGGTCGAAGGCGCGGGCGACCTCGCCGATCTCGTCCTTGGTGGTGATCGGGATCGGGGCGACCCGGGTGTCGACCCGGCCGGGGTCGGTGCGGGAGAGCTGGTCGACCAGCATCGGCAGCCGCTGCTCGGCGATGCCGAAGGCGGCGTTGCGCAGCTGGCGCATCGAACGGCTCATCTGGCGGGCCACGGCACCGGCCAGGATGAAGGCGAGCAGCAGAGCGACCACGACGACGGCACCGGTGATGAACGCGGAGTTCTTGGCGTCGTCCGCGATGCCGGAGGCCTCGTTCACCGCCTTGTCGGCCATGTCCGACTCGATCGTGCGGTACGCGTCGAACTTGAGGGTGTTGACCGCCCACCAGTTCTGGGGCGTGATGCCCCTGAGCGCGAGCTGCTGGCGCGCGGCCGTGCTGGTGGAGTCCAGCGTGGCGAGGGCCGTGACCATGTCCTTCGGGTCGGACGGCGGCGCGACGTAGGCGGGGTCCTTGGCCTTGGCCTGCTGGACCATCCCCACGGCCTTGGCCTGGATGTCCTTCTTCGCCGTGTCCAGCTTCGCCGCGTCGGCCTCGGTGCCGCCGCCGATGTACTCCTCGACGGCGATGCCCTCGAGGTAGGCGTAGGAGGAGAGGGCGACGCGCTGGCTCGCCAGGTTGGGGGCGTCGGGACCCGGCTTGAACAGCATGTGCATGCCGATCGAGCGGTCCAGCGACAGTGCCGCCTTGGTGAGCGACATGGCGTAGACGGTACGGCCGTAGGAGGTGATGTTGCCGGTGCCCAGACCGAGCTCGTTGGCGAACTCCATCAGCGGGTGGGCGACCTTGACGTAGCCCTCCTCGGTCTGCACGCCGGTGAACTTGGAGGTGTACGCGGCGGCGCGCAGCGTCTGCAGGAAGGGCTCGGCCTCGCGGAACAGCTTCAGCCGGCGCTCCAGGCCGGACTGGTGCGGCATGTTCTGCGCGGCCTGGTCGAAGGCGTCGGCGGCCTGGTCGGTGGCGTTGCGGGCCGCCGTGATGGTCGCCTTGTCCTGGGCGGTCGCCAGCTTGCCCTTCAGCAGCGGTGCCGCGGTGATGTCGCGCTCGTTCTCGAGCGCGTTGGCGTACGACAGTGAGGCGCGCACCAGGCGGGCGGTGTTCTCGGCGTCGCGGGCCTGCTGCCAGGTGTCGATCGAGGTCTTCACCTGGAAGCCGCCCATGACGAGACCGACCGCCACGGGTATCAGCAGGATCGCGTTCAGTCTGGTCGGCACGCGCCAGTTGCGCGGGGAGAACCGGCCGCCGCTCGGCGCGGGCGCGGCCGCCGGCTCCGCACCGGTCACAGGGGTGGGCGCCGCAGCGCGCGGCGGCGGGGTGAAGTTGCCCCGCGCCGACGGCTCGGGACCGTTCTTGCTTCGCCTCACTCGACCAACAACCTCTCGGCGGTCGGCACCTACGTCGTGCCGCAGTCTCTCAGAGCCCGGTTCGTCATCGACTACTGAGTACGTCTTTGACTATTGGGCAGTTCAGGCATTCCAGCACGGGGACCAGTGCTCTTCCAAACAGCGGAAACCCCTGAGCCACGCTCTTGCAACGCCCAGATAAAACGGTCATAAAGAGCGAGCCCCAGCAAAAGGCGGGGCGATTGTGAGCACAGCGGCACTGCGCGACCGCGTCGCGTGGTGGTGCCGGGGGATTCCTCTGCCGAACTGTTATGAACACCGGAGCCGACCGTGTCAAAGGCCACAGTCGGCTCCGGCGCCCTCAAGGCAACTGCCGTACATGTCGTCGCACTTGAGTGCGTACGTGTGTGCTACTTGAGCCGTGCCATCAGGGCGTGCTCGACCAGCGTGATCAGCGCACTCTTGGCGTCCGCGCGGTGCCGGGCGTCGGTCCTGATGATCGGGGTGTCGGGGCCGATCTGCAGCGCTTCCCGCACTTCCTCGGGGGCGTAGGGCTGCTGGCCGTCGAAGCCGTTGAGGGCGACGACGAAGGGCAGGCCGCTGTTCTCGAAGTAGTCGACGGCCGGGAAGCAGTCGGCCAGGCGCCGGGTGTCCACGAGCACCACCGCGCCGATCGCGCCGCGTACCAGGTCGTCCCACATGAACCAGAACCGGTCCTGACCCGGGGTGCCGAACAGGTAGAGGATCAGGTCCTGGTCGAGGGTGATACGGCCGAAGTCCATGGCCACCGTGGTGGTGGTCTTGTCCCCGGTGTGGGTGAGGTCGTCGATGCCGGCCGAAGCGGACGTCATGACGGCCTCTGTGCGCAGCGGGTTGATCTCCGAGACGGCGCCGACGAACGTGGTCTTGCCCACGCCGAAGCCGCCCGCCACCACGATCTTCGCGGAGGTGGTGGCCCGGCCCGCGTCAGAGCTTGCGAAGTCCACTGAGCACCCTTTCGAGCAGCGTCACGTCCGGTGCGCCGCCGTTGTTCTCGTCGCCACCTGGCTGGTGGATGGCGACCAGGCCGGCCTCGGCGAGGTCGGCGACCAGGATCCGGGCCACCCCGAGCGGCATGGTCAGCAGCGCGGAGACCTCCGCGACCGACTTGACCTCACGGCACAGGTGGCAGATGCGCTGGTGCTCCGGGAGCAGTCCCATGAGCGCTGCCGGGTCGGCCGTGGTGCTGATCAGCGCCTCGATGGCGAGCTGATACCGCGGCCGGGTCCGGCCACCGGTCATCGCGTACGGCCGTACCAGTGGCTGGTCGCCCTCGTCCCCGTACGGTTCCGCATACGGATCGTGATGGGCGGTGGGCGGGGTCATGAATCCTCCGGGCGGGACAGCAAGTCGGTCAGTCAAGCCGTCGGACGGGGCCGGTGGGGGGATTGTGGCGGCCGGACGGTGTTTTCGTGAGGTGGGTGGTGCCGGGGGCGGTCAGTGAAGCAGACTGCCCTGGAGTTCGGCGCGCAGGTCCGGGGTGAGTACCGCCCCTGCGCGGTCGACGAGCAGTGCCATCTCGTAGCCGACGAGGCCGATGTCGCACTCCGGGTGGGCCAGGACCGCGAGGGACGACCCGTCCGAGACGGACATCAGGAAGAGGAACCCGCGCTCCATCTCGACGACCGTCTGCGCCACGGTGCCGCCCTCGAAGATCCGGGAGGCCCCGGCCGTGAGGGAGGTCAGCCCGGACGCGACGGCCGCCAGCTGGTCGGCGCGGTCCCGCGGGAAGCCTTCGGACATCGCCAGCAGAAGGCCGTCGGCGGAGACCACCACTGTGTGGGACACCCCGGGGGTGTTGTCCACGAAGTTGGTGATCAACCAGTTCAGGTTCTGTGCCGCCTGGCTCATCGGACTCAACTAACGCTCCTGCTGGTGAGTGGGGCTCGGGAAGCTGCCGGTCTGGCCGCTGCCGGCCTGACGGCCCTGAGCGATGCCCCGACGGAGGTTGGTCAGCCGCCCGCGTACGTCGTCAGGCGCACGCGAGACCTGCGGACCGGCTTGGTGCTGTTGCTGCTGAGCCGTGCCCGGGACGAGGTTCGCCCGGGGCACCCGGCGCGGCAGGCCGGAGGTGGTGATACCGCCCGCCGCGGGCTGGCGGACGCGCTCGGCCTGGCGGACGATCTCGTCGTTCGGCGAGGTACGCCAGGAGCCGGTGGTGGAGCCGTTGCCGGCCGCCCCCGCGCCCGCGGGACGCTGCGGAGCCGGGGCGGGCGCCTGCTGCGGTGCGGCCTGCTGCTGCGGACCGCCGTGGAACCAGTTGGTCTCCAGCGTGTCGTACAGCGGGGTACGGCCGTCGATCGGGCCGCTGGCCGGCGGCAGCGCCTCCGGCTCACGCTGTGCCGGACGCTGCTGCTGCGGGGCGTGCGGAGCCTGCGGACGCGGGGCGCCGAAGTCGCCCCGGCCGGCCGGCTGCGGGCGCTCGAACTGACCGGTGTGCGCCGGGTTCTGGCGCCCGGGCAGGGCGTGCTGGCCCGTGGAGCTGCCGTCGTAGCCGCCGTCGAAGCCCTGCGGGGCCGCGAACTGGCCGGTGTTCCGGCCCGTGTTCCGGGCGTTGTCGTCCGGCCGCGCCGACGGGGTGCCGAAGACGTCGGAGCGAACGAACTGACCCGAGTCCTCCCCGCCGCCGGGGCGGTCGAACTGCCCGGTCTGCTGCGGGTTTTCGGGGCGTGCGAACTGGCCCGTCTGCTGCGGGTTCTCGGGCCGCGCGAACTGGCCGGTGTTCTGGGGACCGCCCAGGCCGTTCATGCCGTTCAGGTCCGGGCGCGGGAACTCGCCCGTGGCCGCCGGGCCCTGAGTGTCGAACCGGGGTATCGCCGGTATCTCGGCGGTCGAGCCCGGACCCTGCCGGTCGTCGACGCGCGGCATGCGCGCGGTGTGCGCCGGGCCCTGCTCGTCGTGGCCGCGCGGGGCGTCCAGCGAGGCACGCGACAGCGGGGCCGGGGGGTCGCTCCAGTCCGGGGTGCGCGACTGCTGGTCACCGCCGGGCAGTTCGGCCCGCGGGCCGCCGCGCGGCGGCAGCTGGGGCTGGCGGCCCTGGTCGGAGCCGGCGCCGGACCGCTGCGGGCCGCGGCCGCCGAAGCCGTCACTGCCGAAGGCGTCCTGCTGCGGACCGCCCGGGTTCGCGCCCTGCAGGCCCTGCGGGGCGCCGGGCGCCTGACCGCCGAAGCCGCCCGCACCGGCACCCGCGGGCACCTTCCGGCCACCGAGACCGGGACCGCCGGGAGCACCGAGGCCGCCGCCCTGGGGACCGCGGGCACCGCCCGGCGCACCGGGACGGCCGCCCTGGCCCGTGCCGGGCAGCGCGGCCCGGGGACCCTGGCCGGCACCGACCTGGCCGCGCGGAGCGGGACCCGCACCGAGCAGACCGCCACCGGTCGGAGCGCCGCCGAGGGCACCGCCCCCGTTGCCCGTCTGGCGCCGGGCCGCGGCCGCGCCGGCGGCCGCCTGCGCGGCGGCCGGGCCACCGGTCGCGGGCGCGCCCGGCTTGCCCGGAGTGGGCTTCTTGCCGCCCTGGGCCACGTCCACGGGCAGCATGACCAGCGCGGTCGTACCGCCGGAGTCGGACGGGCGCAGCTGGATGCGGATGCCGTGCCGCTGGGACAGCCGGCCGACCACGAAGAGGCCCATGCGGCGGGAGACCGACACGTCCACGGTGGGCGGCGAGGCGAGCCGCTCGTTGATCGCCGCGAGGTCCTCGGGGGACAGGCCGATACCGGTGTCGTGGATCTCGATCAGCACGCGGCCGTCGGGCAGCGCGTGACCGGTGACCTTGACCTTGGTCTGCGGCGAGGAGAACGAGGTGGCGTTCTCCAGCAGCTCGGCGAGCAGGTGCACGAGGTCGTTGACCACGCGGCCGGCGACCTCGGTGGTCGGCACGGCGGCCAGCTCGATGCGCTCGTACTGCTCCACCTCGGACGCGGCGGCGCGGAGCACGTCGACCAGCGGGACCGGGCGGGTCCAGCGGCGGCCGGGCTCCTCACCCGCGAGGACGAGGAGGTTCTCGCCGTTACGGCGCATACGCGTCGCGAGGTGGTCGAGCTTGAACAGCGAGGACAGCTGGTCCGGATCGGCCTCGCGGGACTCCAGTTCGGAGATGAGCGACAGCTGGCGCTGGATGAGGCCCTGGGAGCGGCGCGAGAGGTTGGTGAACATCGCGTTGACGTTGCCCCGCAGCAGGGCCTGCTCGGCGGCCAGGCGGACCGCCTCGCGGTGCACGTCGTCGAAGGCCGCGGCCACCTGGCCGATCTCGTCCCGGGAGTGCACACCGACCGACTCGACGGAGGTGTCGACGTCCTGAGGGTCGGACTCCGACAGCTGCTTGACCAGCTCGGGCAGGCGGTCCTGGGCGACCTTGGTCGCGGTCTCCTGCAGGCGGCGCAGCGAGCGGATCATGGACCGGGCCACGATGAACGCGCCGACCAGCGACACACCGAGCACGAGCAGGATCAGCGCACCGGAGATGATGGCGTCCTGCTGGGTGGCGCTCTTCAGCTCGCGGGCCTTCTGCTCCATCTCCTCGAGCAGCGTGTGCTCGATCTTCTTCATCTGCTCGATCTTGGTCGAGCTGTCGTCCACCCAGTCGCGGTAGGAGCGGGCGTTCAGGCTCTGGAGGCCGTCGGGGGAGTCGAAGACGCGCTTGGCGTAGGTGTCCGCGGACTCGATCGTCGGGTTGCCCTCGTCGATCGGCTTGAGGAGTTCCTCGGCGTTGTTGTTCGCGTAGATCTTCCGGAAGATCGCGATCTCGGAGTTCTCGCTCTGGTACGCCGACTGGCCGTAGAGGCGGTCGTTCGTCGAGAGGTCGCCCTTGGTCGACGTGGTCGCGGGCAGCGCGGCGGCGATCGTGGCGCGCTGCACGGAGGCGTACTCCTTGGCGGTGGAGAAGGCCGCCAGGGCGCGGGTGCGCGAGATCATCTCCGGGTTGCTGGACGCCTGGGCCATGTCCTGGGACAGGTCGATCAGCTGGGTGATGAGCCGGTGGTAGGACTCGATCGTCTGGGTCGAGTTGCCCTGCGAGGAGTAGGCGCCCTTGCGGATCTTGGCCAGCTGGTCGAGCTGGTTGAAGATGCCGACGAGGTTGTCACGCACGCCCTGGAGCTGGCCGCCCTTGCTCGCGGCGTCGATCTCCTGGGTGGAGTTCTCGAAGTTCGCCAGCGCTCGGTCGGTCTTGTCCCGGTAGCCCTTGACCGTGTAGTCGCTCGCGTTCAGGCCGTGCGCCAGGGGACCGGCGGACTGGTCGCGCTCCTCCTGGAGAGCGGCCGCCAGCTCGGTGGCCTGCTTGGTCATGTCCGTCAGCAGCTTCATGTTGTCGAGCTGCTGGATGTCGGTGATGTTCTGGTCGATGCGCAGCGCGCCCAGCGAGGTCGCCGCGACCACGGGCAGCGCGAGCAGCGACACCAGGCGCGTGGAGATGCGCCAGTTGCGCAGGGCCATGCGGGAGCCGGGGCCGCTGGAGCCCTTGGCGGGTTTGATGGCCGGCGCGGGGGTGGCGCCGGAGTTGCCGGTCCCGATGGAGGCCGACGAGGCCGACACGCCGGGGCGTCCGCCGCGCTCACCGCCGTCCGCCGACGGGGCCGGGCCCGGGTTCTGGGCGTGCTGGGGCGAGGAGCTGCCCTTCATGGGGCCAGTCCCGTCGTGCGACTCCGGCTCCGCCGAAGCGCTGCCATCCCTCTTGAAACGTCCCTGCACTAGCGTCGCAACCTCTGGACCAGGCGCCCCTCCGCGCGAACGGAGGGACACGGTGTCGGCGTTGTGGAGAGCGCCCTGAATACGCCCCCCGGTGGTCTTGAGTGACCGGCGCTGGTTCCCCCCTGTCTCGGCCGCCGCTACGGCGCTGCTTCGCGCCCCTTGCGCCGGCTCGATTCCCGCGGCGGTCCGTGGAATTCCAGCACAGTGCCGGATCTCCAACAAGGGCCGTACCCCGAGCTGTGACCTACGTGACGGGCTGTGAGTGCCACGTCACCAGCCGTGGAGGCCGATCCCGAACATATCGGGCGTATCCGTGTGAGTCAGCGGTCGGTGCCTGGTGTCTGAGTCGCCATGATCAGGAGCGGAATGATGGCTTCAGATGGTCAATGTCCGTTTCGTTAGGGCATATTGCCCGTCGGATTTGACCGAATTGTCCGCGAGGTCGTGAGCAAACTCACACGCACCTCGTGGGCAGTTGGCGCCTTCGGCAGGGAATTGGATGTTTAGCCTGACGCTTTACATGAGGGACCTCTCTGTAACCCCGCCGACACAGGACTAGGACGCGTACAACCGTGAAGACGACGATGATGTTCCACCGGATCGCCAACCCGCGACGCACCACCCTGGCGCATCTGAAGGACGTCGGCGAACTGCGGACGCCCCAGCAGCCGGAGCACTCCGTCGACCTCCCCGCCCAGACGGCCAACCCCCGGCGCACGGTGCTGGTGGACGTCCCGGTCGGCGCGACGGCCATGGCCGGAGAGTAACGGCCACGGCCGGAGAGTGACGGGCGGGGGCCTCGCCCGATGCGCTGAACCACGGCGGCCGCGTTCCCACGGCCGCCGGCGCGCCGCACGGCCCGCGGCACGGCCCCCGGGGCGCACGCCGGAGACCGCGAACCTGGATTCCCACCGGTTAACCTGGGGCGTCAGTACGCCGGTTCTCAGTAAGGGGCGCAAGGATCCCGTGCGCATCGCCAGGTTCTCCATCGACGGGAACGTAGCCTTCGGCGCGGTCGAGGGCGACAAGCAGGACGAACTCGTCCTCGACATCATCAAGGGCATCCCGTTCGCGGACTACGAGCTGTCCGGCACGAAGGTGCCGCTGAGCAAGGTCAGGCTGCTCCCGCCGGTCCTGCCCAACAAGGTCGTGGCGTTCGGCCGCAACTACGCCGAGCACGCGCGTGAGCTGGGCAACGAGGTCCCGGACGCCCCCTTCGCCTTCTTCAAGCCCTCCACCTCGGTGATCGGCCCCGGCGACGAGATCCAGTACCCCTCCTTCTCCGAGGAACTGCACCACGAGGCCGAGCTGGCCGTGGTCATCGGCCGCATGTGCCGCGAGGTCCCGCGTGAGCGCGTCAAAGACGTGATCTTCGGCTACACCTGCGCCAACGACGTCACCGCCCGCGACGTGCAGAAGCGCGAGAAGCAGTGGGCGCGCGCCAAGGGCTTCGACACCTCCTGCCCGCTCGGCCCCTGGGTGGAGACCGGCCTCGCCCTCGAACGGGCGAACGACCTCACCATCCAGCTCACCGTCAACGGCGAACAGCGCCAGCTGGGCCGTACGAGCGAGATGGTCCACCCCATCGAGGACCTGGTCGTCAACATCTCCGAGGCCATGACCCTGCTCCCCGGCGACGTCATCCTCACCGGCACCCCCGCGGGGGTCGGCCCCCTGAACGTCGGCGACGAGGTCGCCGTCTCCATCGAAGGCATCGGCACTCTCACCAACAAGGTTGTCAAGCGTGGCTAGCGCACCCGGCTCACCCGTACGCGTCCGTTTCTGTCCCTCGCCCACCGGTAACCCGCACGTGGGCCTGGTCCGCACCGCCCTGTTCAACTGGGCGTTCGCCCGGCACCACCAGGGCACCCTGGTCTTCCGCATCGAGGACACCGACGCCGCCCGCGACTCCGAGGAGTCCTACCACCAGCTGCTCGACGCGATGCGCTGGCTCGGCTTCGACTGGGACGAGGGCCCCGAGGTCGGCGGCCCGCACGCGCCGTACCGCCAGTCGCAGCGCATGGACATCTACCGGGACGTCGCCCAGAAGCTCCTGGACACCGGCCACGCCTACCACTGCTACTGCTCCCAGGAGGAGCTGGACACCCGCCGCGAGGCCGCCCGCGCCGCCGGGAAGCCCTCGGGTTACGACGGCCACTGCCGCGACCTGACCGAGGCGCAGGTGGAGGAGTACAAGGCCCAGGGCCGTACGCCCATCGTCCGCTTCCGGATGCCGGACGAGACGATCACCTTCACCGACCTGGTCCGCGGCGAGCTGACCTTCACCCCGGAGAACGTGCCGGACTACGGCATCGTCCGCGCGAACGGCGCCCCGCTGTACACGCTGGTCAACCCGGTCGACGACGCGCTGATGGAGATCACCCACGTCCTGCGCGGCGAGGACCTGCTCTCCTCCACCCCGCGCCAGATCGCGCTGTACAAGGCGCTGACGGAGCTGGGCATCGCGAAGGGCGTCCCCGAGTTCGGCCACCTGCCGTACGTGATGGGCGAGGGCAACAAGAAGCTCTCCAAGCGGGACCCGCAGTCGTCGCTGAACCTCTACCGCGAGCAGGGCTTCCTGCCGGAGGGCCTGCTCAACTACCTGTCTCTGCTGGGCTGGTCGCTCTCCGCGGACCAGGACGTCTTCACGATCGCCGAGATGGTCGCCGCCTTCGACATCTCCGACGTGAACCCCAACCCGGCCCGCTTCGACCTGAAGAAGTGCGAGGCGATCAACGGCGACCACATCCGCATGCTGGATGTGAAGGAGTTCACCGAGCGCTGCCGCCCCTGGCTGAAGGCCCCCTTCGCCCCCTGGGCGCCCGAGGCCTTCGACGAGGCCAAGTGGCAGGCGATCGCCCCGCACGCCCAGACCCGCCTGAAGGTGCTGTCGGAGATCACCGACAACGTCGACTTCCTCTTCCTGCCGGAGCCGGTCGAGGACGAGGCTTCGTGGGCCAAGGCGATGAAGGAGGGCAGCGACGCCCTGCTCCGCACGGCCCGCGAGAAGCTGGATGCGGCCGACTGGACCTCCCCCGAGTCCCTGAAGGAGGCCGTCCTGGCCGCCGGTGAGGTGTACGGCCTCAAGCTCGGCAAGGCCCAGGCCCCGGTCCGCGTCGCCGTCACCGGCCGCACCGTCGGCCTGCCGCTCTTCGAGTCCCTGGAAGTCCTGGGCAGGGAGAAGACGCTGGCCCGGATCGACGCGGCGCTGGTGAAGCTGAGCGCGTAGCCGGCCCATGCGTCAGGGGCGGCACCCGGTGTGTTCCGGGTGCCGCCCCTGTTGCGTCGGTCACTGGGCGTCGGCTTCGTCGATCAGATAGGCGCTCTCGTCGAAGATCTCCAGCACGACGATGACCATGATCGCGCCGGCCACCATGTACTCCAGCATGACGCCCGGGGCCACATACGCCTTGCGCAGATGCTCGTCAGGGCCCAGTTGCGCGGTCGATGTCTTCCGGAACGGGTCACGGGCCAGTATCCGTACGGCCCTGTCCAACTGCGCTCGACGTTCTGCCGGCAGGGCGTCGAACGTCGCACGGGCCTCGACGGTGAACTGGACGCGGTACTCGCTCATGCGGACCAGTGTGCCAGCCGTTCGGCGGTACCGTCGGTGGCATGACGATCAGAGCCGTGGTCTGGGACGTGGACGACACCCTGTTCGACTACACGAGCGCCGACCGGGAGGGCATGCGGGCGCATCTGGCCGTGGAGGGGCTGCTCGCCGGGTACGACAGCCCCGAGCAGGCCCTCGTCCGGTGGCGGGAGATCACCGACCGGCAGTGGGCGCGGTTCTCGGTCGGGGAGGTCAGCTTCGAGGGGCAGCGGCGCGACCGCGTGCGGGTCTTCCTGGACGCGGATCTGACCGACGCCGAGTGCGACGCCTGGTTCCAGCGGTACATAGGGCACTACGAGGCCGCCTGGAGCGTCTTCCCGGACGTCCTGCCCGCCCTGGAGGCCCTCTCCACCAGCCACCGGCACGCGGTGCTGTCCAACTCCAGCCTCACGGTCCAGGAGCACAAGCTGCGCACCCTCGGCCTCCTCGACCGCTTCGAGGTCGTGCTGTGCGCCGCCGAGCTGGGCGTCTCCAAGCCGGAGGCCGGCGCCTTCCTGGCGGTCTGCGAGGCGCTGCGGCTGCCTCCGCACGAGGTGGCGTACGTCGGAGACCACCCGGAGATCGACGGGCGGGGCGCCGCCGAGGCCGGGCTGCTGTCCGTGTGGATCGATCGCGGGACGGGCTCGGCGCAGGACGTCGGGGAGGTCGTCTGCCGCCGGATCTCGACCCTCGCCGAACTCCCCGCGCTCGTCCGCGCGGATACCCGTTTTGGAGCCCCGTCCACCTTCGGGTAATGTTCTTCCTGCGCCGAGGGGAGCGGGCCGGAAGGCCGGAGCCCCGAGGAGCAAGCTAGAACGAGGACCCCGCAGGGGCTTGAGTTCCAGTGGCCTATGGTGTAATTGGCAGCACGACTGATTCTGGTTCAGTTAGTCTTGGTTCGAGTCCAGGTAGGCCAGCTCGCAGAGCTTATCTGCAAAGCCCCCGTTGTGTAGCGGCCTAGCACGCTGCCCTCTCAAGGCAGTAGCGCCGGTTCGAATCCGGTCGGGGGTACTGATCCTGATCCTGTCGGGATCGCTAGGGCCCCCGTTGTGTAGCGGCCTAGCACGCCGCCCTCTCAAGGCGGTAGCGCCGGTTCGAATCCGGTCGGGGGTACTGACTGGTCTAAACCATCATTGGTCTATGGTGTAATTGGCAGCACGACTGATTCTGGTTCAGTTAGTCTTGGTTCGAGTCCAGGTAGACCAGCTCGGACCTGCGGAAACGCAGCGTCCAGGCCCCCGTTGTGTAGCGGCCTAGCACGCCGCCCTCTCAAGGCGGTAGCGCCGGTTCGAATCCGGTCGGGGGTACGCGCAGGGAAGGCCCTCCACCTCGGTGGGGGGCCTTCGCCGTATCCGGACCTACTCGAAGCCGTACCGCCGGCCCGACTCCTCCTCCTGGGCCAGCCGGCGCAGCGCCTGCAGCATCGGCTCGGTCAGCACCGAGCCGAGCACCGCCGTCTCCACCTTCTCCGCCTCCGACGGATGCGTCTCCACGAAGTCCAGGTCGAGTTTGGCCACCTCGTGCATCAACCTGCCGTACGACGCGAGCAGTTCGAACCCCCACTCGTAACCGAGCCGGCGGAACGCGGCCACCGCCACCACCAGCGAGCGGTACGAGGGGGAGATCGTCGTCAGCAGCTTCGCGTTCGACCAGCCCAACCGGTCCAGCAGCTCGTCCACCTCCCGGTGAGCCGCCTGCACGAAGGCGTCCTCCTCGTCCGGCTCCGGCACCTGCGGCAGCGCCCACAGGGCCGCGCCCAGCCGGATGGTGCGGCCCAGGGCGTGGTCGTCGACGTTGCGCAGCACCTCCCGGACCGTGGCCACGGGGATCCCGCCGACCTGGATCATCGCGCGCACCAGCCGCAGCCGCCGCAGATGCTCGTCCCCGTACTCCGCCGTCGTGGTGTTGATCTGGCGACCCGGCGGCAGCAGGCCTTCGCGCAGGTAGTACTTGATCGTCGCGGTGGACACACCGCTGCGTCTGCTCAGTTCGGCCAGCCGCACGTCTTGCGCTCCTTCTTGGATAACGGCACTATCCAAGCATCAACTCTTGGATAGCGCTGCTCGCCAACGAGGGGGAAGTCGTCATGGTGTCCCGTACGACCGCCGACGCGAAGGGCGAGGTCGTCGTCCTGCTGATCGGCATGCGCATCAACCGCTTCTGGGCCGTCCACCTGTGGCTGCCGGTGATGCTCGCGATGTTCCGCATGCTGCGCGAACTGGAGAAGGACCCGGCGCGGGGCCTGCGCAGCCGTGTCATGCTGACGGCTTCTCCGCGCTCGTACTACATCGTGCAGTACTGGGAGTCCAAGGAGAAGCTGTACGCCTACGCGGCCGCGCCGGACGCGTTCCACCACAAGGCCTGGGCGCGGCTCAACCGCAAGGAGCGGACCGGGAAGCTGCGGGGACAGGTCGGGATCTGGCACGAGGCGTACGTCGTGCCGGAGGGGTCGTACGAGGCGATCTACGGGGACATGCCGGCGTTCGGGCTCGCGGCCGCGCACGGGCAGGTCCCGCTGGAGGAGCGGGGGCGGTACGCGAAGGACCGGTTCGCCTACCGGTCGCAGAAGGCGCCGGTGGCCGAGAAGACCGGCTGACCGGGGGATCGGGGGAGCGAGGAGGGCCTGCCGCGGCGTTGGGGCAGGCCCTCCTCGGTGTTCCCGGGTCCGGGCTCAGCCCGTGCGGCGCAGGGCCTCCGAGAGGCGGGCGGCGGCGTCGATGACCGCCTGCGCGTGCATACGGCCGGGGTGGCGGGTCAGGCGCTCGATCGGCCCGGAGACGGACACCGCGGCGACCACGCGGTTGGAGGGGCCGCGCACCGGCGCGGAGACGGACGCGACGCCCGGCTCGCGCTCGCCGATGGACTGGGCCCAGCCGCGCCGCCGTACTCCCGACAGGGCCGTCGCCGTGAAGCGGGCGCCCTGCAGGCCGCGGTGCAGGCGCTCGGGCTCCTCCCAGGCCATCAGGATCTGCGCCGAGGAGCCGGCCTTCATCGTGAGCGTGGAGCCGACCGGGACGGTGTCCCGCAGACCGGACAGGCGCTCCGCCGCGGCCACACAGATCCGCATGTCACCCTGGCGCCGGTAGAGCTGTGCGCTCTCGCCGGTGACATCACGGAGGTGGGTGAGCACGGGGCCCGCCGTCGCGAGCAGGCGGTCCTCGCCGGCCGCCGCCGCCAGCTCCGCGAGACGCGGCCCGAGAATGAAACGGCCCTGCATGTCGCGTGCCACCATGCGGTGGTGTTCCAAAGCCACGGCCAGGCGGTGAGCCGTGGGTCGTGCCAGTCCGGTCGCGCCGACCAGACCCGCGAGGGTGGCCGGACCGGACTCCAGAGCGCTCAGGACGAGGGCCGCCTTGTCCAGAACGCCGACGCCGCTACTGTTGTCCATGCAACGATACTTGCGTCTCACTCTGTGAAACGCAAGTTCAATTTTCCGTGGAACGCGCCACTCTGGAATCACACAACGGCCCGCAGACCGACGGGCTTGGCGGTGGACGCCCGGAATCACGACTTCATGGGGCCCCTCAGCAGGGCAGTCGCCGCTTCCTCAAGATCTCTAGTTGGGCCGGTGGACGCTTGCCGGCCGGAGGGAAAGCGATGGGTAGGACACTCGCGGAGAAGGTCTGGGACGACCACGTCGTCCGGCGCGCCGAGGGCGAGCCCGACCTCCTCTTCATCGATCTGCACCTGCTGCACGAGGTGACCAGCCCGCAGGCCTTCGACGGGCTGCGCAAGAACGGCCGTCAGGTGCGCCGCCTCGACCTCACCATCGCCACCGAGGACCACAACACCCCGACCCTCGACATCGACAAGCCCATCGCCGACCCGGTCTCCCGCGCCCAGCTGGAGACGCTGCGCAAGAACTGCGCCGAGTTCGGCGTGCGACTGCACCCGCTGGGCGACGTCGAGCAGGGCGTCGTGCACGTCGTCGGCCCGCAGCTGGGCCTGACCCAGCCCGGTACGACCGTGGTCTGCGGTGACTCCCACACCTCCACGCACGGCGCGTTCGGCGCGCTGGCGTTCGGCATCGGCACCTCGCAGGTCGAGCACGTGCTGGCCACCCAGACGCTGCCGCTGGCCCGCCCCAGGACCATGGCCATCACCGTCGAGGGCGAGCTGCCCGAGGGCGTCACCGCCAAGGACCTGATCCTGGCGATCATCGCGAAGATCGGTACGGGCGGCGGCCAGGGCTACATCCTGGAGTACCGCGGCTCCGCCATCGAGAAGCTCTCGATGGAGGCCCGGATGACCATCTGCAACATGTCGATCGAGGCGGGCGCCCGCGCGGGCATGATCGCCCCGGACGAGACCACCTTCGCGTACCTCAAGGGCCGCCCGCACGCCCCCGAGGGCGCCGACTGGGACGCCGCCGTCGCGTACTGGAAGACGCTGAGGACGGACGACGACGCCGAGTTCGACGCCGAGGTCGTGATCAACGCCGACGAGCTGTCGCCGTTCGTCACCTGGGGCACCAACCCCGGCCAGGGCGCGCCGCTTTCGGCGAACGTCCCCGACCCGGCTTCGTACGAAGACGCTTCGGAGCGTCTCGCCGCCGAAAAGGCCCTGGAATACATGGGGTTGGAGGCCGGACAGCCCCTGCGCTCCATCAAGGTGGACACCGTCTTCGTAGGCTCCTGCACCAACGGCCGCATCGAGGACCTGCGCGCCGCCGCCGCGCTCCTGAAGGACCGCAAAGTCGCCGACGGCGTACGGATGCTGGTCGTCCCGGGCTCCGCGCGCGTGGGTCTGCAGGCCGTCTCCGAGGGCCTGGACGTGGTCTTCAAGGAGGCCGGCGCCGAATGGCGGCACGCGGGCTGCTCGATGTGCCTCGGCATGAACCCCGACCAGCTGGCCCCGGGCGAGCGCTCCGCCTCCACCTCCAACCGCAACTTCGAGGGCCGGCAGGGCAAGGGCGGTCGTACGCACCTGGTGTCGCCGCAGGTCGCGGCCGCCACGGCCGTCCTGGGCCACCTGGCCTCGCCCGCCGACCTGTCCGACGCCCCCGTGCCCGCTGGAGTCTGAGAAATCATGGAAGCCTTCACCACCCACACCGGCCGGGCCGTCCCGCTGCGCCGCAGCAACGTCGACACCGACCAGATCATCCCTGCTCACTGGCTCAAGAAGGTCACGCGGGACGGCTTCGAGGACGGGCTGTTCGAGGCCTGGCGCAAGGACCCCGAGTTCATCCTCAACCGTCCCGAGCGGCAGGGCGCGACCGTCCTGGTCGCCGGCCCCGACTTCGGCACCGGCTCCTCCCGCGAGCACGCCGTCTGGGCGCTGCAGAACTACGGCTTCAAGGCCGTGATCTCCTCGCGCTTCGCGGACATCTTCCGGGGCAACTCGCTGAAGAACGGGCTGCTCACGGTGGTCCTGGACCAGAAGATCGTGGACGCCCTGTGGGAACTGACGGAACAGGATCCCACTGCTGAGGTCACTGTTGACCTTGAGGCACGTGAGGTTCGCGCGGAGGGCATCACCGCCCCCTTCGAACTGGACGAGAACTCCCGCTGGCGGCTGCTGAACGGCCTGGACGACATCTCCATCACGCTCCAGAACGAGGCCGACATCGCCGCGTACGAGACCAAGCGGCCGTCGTACAAGCCGCGGACGCTCCAGATCTGATCCAACCCCCGAGCGGGTCGCGTTTCGGCCACCCAACACCCCGTCCGTACCCCCGATCGCCACGATCGGGGGTACGGCCGTGTCTGGACCCGAACGGCCCCGTGAGCTTCTCGCTCCGCGCTCAACTTGCCACGTTACGAAGGCCGTTGCCTGGGTACGTGAGTGCTGGGATCGCGTCCTCCGCAAGTGCCTGGAAGGCCATTTGAGGCGGCAGTTGCCCCCTGCGCAGGCGACAACTCGCCCCAGATGGCACAATCTGTGCATGGAACACGACGGCCAACTCCAGCTCTATACGGCGGTCGCGAACCAACTCAAGGAAGCGCACGCAAGGGTGCGCGCACTGCAAGTCCCGGAGGGCGTACGGATGGCGCTGACCCGGAAGCTGCTGGTCATTACGGCCGCGGCCAAGCACGATCTCGCCGCTGCGGCAAGGCGGCTCGAGCGGTTCAACACGGACCTCGACGAGGGTCGGATCCCCGGCGAGGGCGACTGAACAGCCCGAGACCACCGAGTCTGTTGCGGCACAAGGGTGATAAGCCCGTTTCGTGTTTGATTTGCGGTATATATCTGCCTAACGTGCGAAAAAGCTTGAACACTTTCGTTCTGGCGATGTCTCCGAAGGGGAAGACGTGAACAAGGCGCAGCTCGTAGAAGCGATTGCCGACAAGGTCGGCGGCCGTCAGCAGGCCGCCGAGGCTGTCGATCATGTCCTGGACGCCATCGTCCGCGCGGTCGTCGCGGGCGAGCGGGTCTCGGTCACCGGCTTCGGGTCCTTCGAGAAGGTGGACCGCCCCGCCCGCTACGCCCGCAACCCTCAGACGGGCGAGCGGGTTCGGGTCAAGAAGACCTCCGTGCCGCGATTCCGCGCCGGTCAGGGCTTCAAGGACCTGGTGAGCGGCTCGAAGAAGCTGCCGCGCGGCGGCGAGGTCTCGGTCAAGAAGGCGCCCAAGGGCAGCCTGACCGGCGGCGCCGCGGCGACGGTCAAGAAGGCCGCCGCGAAGAAGACCACCAAGGCGGCCGCGAAGAAGGTCACGGCCAAGAAGGCGGCGCCGACGAAGAAGGCGGCCGTCGCGAAGAAGACCACGGCGAAGAAGGCGCCCGCCAAGAAGACCACGGCGGCCGCCAAGAAGACCACCGCGGCGAAGAAGACCACCGCCAAGAAGGCGACGGCCAAGAAGGCCCCGGCGAAGAAGGTCACCGCGAAGAAGGCCCCGGCCAAGAAGTCGACGGCCCGCAAGACCACCGCCAAGAAGGCCACCGCCCGCAAGGCGACGTCGTAAGGACGCCAGGGCACTCACGCGCCGGGCCGGACTCCCCTGGGAGCCCGGCCCGCGGCGTGTGTAAGGGCAGTTACAGCGTTTGAAGGGTTACGAGGGTGATGCGCAGGGCGTCCCCGCATCCCTCCGTCTCGATCCGCACCCGCTGCCCCGGCCTCAGGAGCCGCAGGCCGCCCGCGTCGAACGCCGGGGCGTCGAAGGGTACGGGGGTGCCGTCGTCGAGGAGCACCTTTCCGCTGCGGGTTTGGGGATCGTAGGTGTATGCGGTGGCCTGCATGAAGGCCAGCCTAATGTCCGCCGCTGCGGGATGCGCCGTGAGGCCGCGGCCGTGCGCTCAGAATCCGGGGATCAGCAACCCCGCCGACACCGCAGCCGTATGCGGGCCGACGCCCAGGGCCAGTGCCGCCCGCAGATCGTCCCCCGTGTCCACGTCCTGCCGTACCGAATCCACGCCCGTGAGCCGGAGTTCCTCCGCCCCCGAGCCCCGGTGCCGGGCACGGGAATCAATGCCGAACTCCGGCTGCAATTCCCCGTCGGGCCCCGCGGCCAGCAATGTCGTGCCCCGTCCCGCCGCATCCGCGAGAAACGCCCGGGGAAACTCCGCCGCCGCGCCCAGGACGAGGGCAAGTTCCGCCGGGCGCAGCGCCGGCAGATCGGCGTTCAGGGCGGCAACGGGTGTGCGCGGGCGTATTCCGCGCACGGCCGCCGCGCCGTGCGCCAGCGCGGCGTTCAGGCCGCTTCCCGGCGCGTCCGGGACGATCCGCGCGCCCAGTGCCGCCAGCTCGCGCGCCGCCCGTCCGTCGTCCGTGACGACCGCCACATCCGCCACGGCGGCCGTACAGGACAGCGCCGCGGCCACCGTGTCCTGGGCGAACGCGAGCGCCAGCCCTGGGCGCACCCCGTCGCCCGCGGTGTCCGAGAGCCTGCTCTTGGCCCGCGACAGGGGCTTCAGGGGGATGACCAAGGTCCACTGCACCGGCGTACCGTCCCTCTCTCGTCTCGATCATTGTCCCCCGCGCCACCTGGCGCTGTCGGTGACGGGGCGTACGGTGTTCTCGACAGACCGGCGGCACGGGGCGACAATCGTGCGGCCCCCGCCGGGGTGGCAGCCTCTAGAGGAAGGTGTCCTTGTGCCCCGCCGCAGAATCGGCTTCTGGTACCGCTTCGCCGCGGTGCTCTGCAAACCGCCGCTGGTCGTTCTGATCAAGCGGGACTGGCGCGGAATGGAGCACATTCCGGCCGAGGGCGGATTTATCACCGTGGTGAACCACAATTCCCACGTGGACCCCTTCGCGTACGCGCACTATCAGTACAACACCGGGCGGGTTCCGCGATTCCTCGCGAAGAGCGGGCTTTTCAAGAAGGGATTCGTCGGCGCCGCCATGCGCGGCACCGGGCAGATCCCCGTCTACCGCGAGTCCACGGACGCGCTCAGCGCCTTCCGGGCCGCGATCGACGCCGTGGAGCGCGGCGAGTGCGTCGCCTTCTACCCCGAGGGCACCCTCACCCGCGACCCGGACGGCTGGCCCATGACCGGCAAGACCGGTGCCGCCCGCGTCGCCCTGCAGACCAAGTGCCCGGTCATCCCGATCGCCCAGTGGGGCGCCAACGAACTGCTGCCGCCGTACGCCAAGAAGCCGAACCTCTTCCCGCGCAAGACCCACCACGTGCTCGCGGGCCCGCCCGTGGACCTCTCGCGCTTCTACGACAAGGAGATGACCCCGGACCTGCTCAAGGAAGCCACCGAGGTCATCATGGCGGCCATCACCCGCCGACTCGAGGAGATCCGCGGCGAGAAGGCGCCCGAGACGCCCTACGACCCCCGCCGCGAGCGGATCGAACAGCGGCGCCGCACCGAGGCGCAGACGGCGCAGACAGCGCAGGCCAAGGGCAAGGAACCGGAGGGGCAGGGCAAGTGAGCAAGGCGGTCAAGGCGGCGGTCATGGGCACCGGCTCATGGGGCACCGCCTTCGGTATGGTCCTCGCCGACGCGGGCTGCGAGGTGACCCTGTGGGCCCGCCGCCCCGAGCTGGCCGAGGCCGTCAACTCGACGCGGACCAACCCCGACTACCTGCCGGGTGTCGAACTCCCGGAGAACCTCAGAGCCACCTCGGACCCGGCCGAGGCCCTGCGCGACGCCGAATTCACCGTCCTCGCCATCCCCTCCCAGACCCTGCGCGCCAACCTCGCCGAGTGGACCCCGCTGCTCGCCCCGGACACCGTGCTCGTCTCCCTCATGAAGGGCGTCGAACTCGGCTCCACCATGCGGATGAGCGAGGTCGTCGACGACGTCGCCAAGGTCGGCTCCGACCGCATCGCGGTCGTCACCGGACCCAACCTGGCCCGTGAGATCGCCGCCCGCATGCCGGCCGCCGCCGTGGTCGCCTGCACCGACGTGTCCGTCGCCCAGCGCCTCCAGGCCGCCTGCCACACGCCGTACTTCCGGCCCTACACGGAGACCGACGTGGTGGGCTGCGAACTGGGCGGTGCCGTGAAGAACGTCATCGGGCTCGCCGTCGGCATCGCGGACGGCATGGGGCTCGGCGACAACGCCAAGGGCTCGCTCATCACCCGGGGCCTCGCCGAGACCGCGCGGCTCGGTGTCGTGCTCGGCGCCGACCCGCTGACGTTCTCCGGACTCGCGGGCCTCGGCGACCTGGTGGCGACCTGCTCCTCGCCGCTGTCCCGCAACCACACCTTCGGCACCAACCTCGGCAAGGGCATGACCCTGCAGGAGACCATCGCGGTCACCAAGCAGACCGCCGAGGGCGTCAAGTCCTGCGAGTCCGTGCTGGATCTGGCCCGGCGGCACGGCGTCGACATGCCCATCACCGAGACGGTCGTCGCGATCGTCCACGAGGGCAAGTCCCCGGTGGCCGCCGTCAAGGAGCTGATGTCGCGCAGCGCGAAGCCGGAACGACGCTGAGCGAACCCCCCGGGCCGACGCTGTATCCGGGCTCTACCAACGGGTACTCTCAACGCGATATGAGCACCGAGAACCTCCCCCAGAGCCCTGAGCAGCAGCCCCGCAAGCCGCGCGTGGCCGTCGTGTTCGGCGGCCGCAGCTCCGAACACGGGATCTCCGTGGTCACCGCGGGCGCCGTCCTCAAGGCCATCGACCGGACGAAGTACGACGTCCTGCCGATCGGCATCACCCGGGACGGCCGGTGGGCGCTGACCGCCGACGAGCCGGAGCGCATGGCGATCACCGACCGCCGCACCCCCGACGTCGAGGAACTGGCGGAGTCGCACGAGGGCGGCGTGGTGCTCCCCGTCGACCCCGCGAACCGCGAGGTCGTCTACAGCGAGCCCGGCTCGGTGCCCAAGGCGCTCGGCGAGGTCGACGTGGTCTTCCCGGTGCTGCACGGCCCCTACGGCGAGGACGGCACCCTGCAGGGCCTCCTGGAGCTGTCCGGGGTGCCGTACGTGGGCGCCGGTGTGCTCGCCTCGGCCGTCGGCCAGGACAAGGAGTACATGAAGCGGATCTTCACCTCCTACGGGCTCAAGGTCGGCCCGTACGTGGTGATCCGGCCGCGCGAGTGGGAGCGGGACGAGTCCACCGCCCGCAAGAAGATCGTCGACTTCGCCGGCGAGCACGGCTGGCCGCTGTTCGTGAAGCCCGCCCGCGCGGGCTCGTCCATCGGCATCACCAAGGTCGACGACCTGTCCGGCCTGGACGAGGCGATCGCCACCGCGCAGGCCCACGACCCGAAGATCCTGGTCGAGGCCATCGTGCGGGGCCGTGAGATCGAGTGCGGCGTCCTGGAGTACGAGGACGGCCCGCGCGCCTCCGTCCCGGCCGAGATCCCTCCGCCGGACGCGCACGCGTACTACGACTTCGAGGCCAAGTACATCGACTCCACGCCCGGAATCGTCCCGGCGCCGCTCACCGCGGAGCAGACCGCCGAGGTGCAGCGGCTCGCCGTCGAGGCGTTCGAGGCGGTCTCCTGCGAGGGTCTGGTCCGCGCGGACTTCTTCCTCACCGAGGACGGCGAGTTCGTGATCAACGAGATCAACACCCTGCCCGGCTTCACGCCCATCTCGATGTACCCGCAGATGTGGCAGGCCGGCGGCGTCAGCTACCCGGAGCTGATCGACCGCCTGGTGCAGGCGGCGCTGCGCCGCTCGACCGGCCTGCGCTGAGCAGCCCGCGAGTCACCCGCGCATGGAGGCGATCCCCTCGGGGATCGCCTTCTTCACGGCCGCGGCGAGATCCGTGAGCACGGCCGTGCCCTCCTCCTGCGCGGACATGCCCCTGGGCAGCCCGATCTGCACGTATGCCACGCGGCCCGCGGTGGTGAACCGCCAGGTGCCGTCGCTCTGCTTCTCCATCAGCCAGTCGACGCCGTTCACCCCGCCCGCGATGGCGTCGGGGTCACCGCCCTCGGCCACCTTGGGATCGATCATCTTCGGCGGCCGTACGACACCACAGCGCAGTATGATCGCCGGGTTTCCCCAGCCCGCTGTATAGGCGGACCGGGGTCCGGGGTCGTTGCGGCTTCGCCCGTCGAGCTTCTGGGGCAGCACCCGGTGCAGGGCCCGGCACACCGGCGCCGTCTTCGCGTCGGGACTGGGAACCGCCACGGCGGCGCTGTCGTCTGCCGAGGAGCAGCCCGCGACCGCGATCAGGAGCGCGGGTGCGAGCAGGCCGAGGGGCCGGTGACGGGAGATGTTCACCGGCCAAGCGTAGACGGGGGCTACAGATGCACGACCGGACAGGTCAGGGTGCGGGTGATGCCGTCCACTTGCTGGACCTTGGCGACCACCATGCGACCGAGGTCGTCGACCGTGTCGGCCTGGGCGCGCACGATGACGTCGTACGGTCCCGTCACGTCCTCTGCCTGGATCACTCCAGGGATCTTGCTGATCGTCTCGGCGACGGTCGACGCCTTGCCGACCTCCGTCTGGATCAGGATGTACGCCTGTACCACGGAACCTCCAGGGCGGCCACGAGGATCATGTGGGGAAAAGGAACGCCACGGTATCGCGTCGCCGCTCCCCGCGGGGAGACCTGCGGGAACCGGGCTTGCGCGCCAGGGTGCAGGCACGACGGAAGTTGACGGTCGCAAGGGCCGTTCCGACGGTCTTCCGGACCGTACCGACAGTCACCTCGACCGTATCGGGGACACTGATGACGCGCGACTGGGCACGGCATGGCAGAGAAGGGGAGCAAGGGCAATGAAGGGCACTGTTGGTGAGCTCGGGGAGTTCGGGCTCATCAGGGAGCTCACCTCCCGTCTCACCACCACCCCGGCGGTCCGGATCGGCCCCGGCGACGACGCCGCGGTGGTCGCCGCGCCCGACCGCCGGGTGGTGGCGAGCACCGACATCCTGCTGGAGGGGCGGCACTTCCGCCGCGACTGGTCCACGGCGTACGACGTCGGGCGCAAGGCGGCGGCGCAGAACCTCGCCGACATCGCCGCGATGGGCGCCGTACCGACCGCCCTGCTGCTCGGTCTGGTCGTCCCGGCCGAACTCCCGGTGACCTGGCCCAGCGAGCTGATGGACGGCCTGCGTGACGAGTGCCAGGTCGCGGGCGCCTCCGTGGTCGGCGGCGACGTCGTGCGGGGCGACACGATCATGGTGTCGATCACCGCGCTCGGCGATCTGCGCAACCAGGAGCCCGTCACCCGGGCCGGTGCCCAGCCCGGCGACCTGGTCGCCGTCACGGGCTGGCTGGGCTGGTCCGCGGCCGGTTACGCGGTCCTCTCCCGGGGTTTCCGCTCCCCGCGGGCCTTCGTGGAGGCCCACCGCCGCCCCGAGCCGCCCTACCACGCGGGCCCGGCCGCCGCCGCGCTCGGCGCGACCGCGATGTGCGACGTGAGCGACGGACTGATCGCCGACCTCGGGCACATCGCCGAGGCGAGCAAGGTGCGCATCGACATCCGCTCGGGCGCGATCGACATCCCGACCCAGATGAACGACATCGGGCAGGCCGTCGGCGTCGACCCGCTGCAGTGGGTGCTGACCGGGGGAGAGGACCACGCGATCGTCGCGACCTTCCCGTCGGACACCAAGCTGCCGGCCCGCTGGAAGGTCATCGGCGAGGTCCTCAACCCCTCCGCGCTGCCGCAGGTGACCGTCGACGGGGCGCCCTGGACCAGCAAGGGCGGCTGGGACCACTTCGGGGACATCGAGTCGTGATCCCTCGCGTGCTGACCGTGGCGGGCTCCGACTCGGGGGGCGGAGCGGGCATCCAGGCCGACCTGAAGACGATGCTGGCGCTCGGCGTGCACGGGATGAGCGTGATCACGGCGGTGACCGCGCAGAACTCCGTGGGCGTGCAGGGCGCCTGGGAACTGCCCGTGGAGGCGGTACGGGCCCAGTACCGCAGTGTCGTGGACGACATCGGCGTCCAGGCCGTCAAGACCGGCATGCTGGCCTCCGCGGAACTGGTCGAGGCGGTCGCCGAGTTGATCTCCGGCACGGACGCTCCGGCCGTCGTGGACCCGGTGGGCGTCTCCAAGCACGGCGATGCGCTGCTGGCCGCGTCCGCGCTGGACACCGTACGGACGAAGCTGCTCCCGGTGGCGACCGTGGCGACCCCGAACCTCGACGAGGTGGCACAACTCACCGGGGTGCGCGTGGAGTCCGAGGACGATCTGCGACCGGCCGCGGCGGCCGTGCTGGAATACGGGCCGCGCTGGGTGCTGATCAAGGGCGGGCACCTGCCCGGGGACGCCGTGGACCTGCTCACGGACGGTGTCGCCGAGTACCGGCTGCGTGCGCCCCGCCACGACAACCGGCACACGCACGGCACGGGCTGCACGCTCGCCTCGGCCATCGCGTCGGGGCTGGCGAAGGGGCTCTCCGTGCCGGAGGCGGTCACGGCGGCCAAGGAGTACGTCACGGGGGCGATCGCCGCCGGATTCGCGCTCGGCGCGGGGATCGGGCCGGTGGATCACGGTTGGCGGCTGCGGGGGTGACCCCGCCGAGAGCTCCGGCTACGGCAAAAAGCTCCGGGTACGGCAAAAAGCCGGCCCACCCTCAGGTGGACCGGCTCAGTGCAGCGAACCAGGCAGTGGCCGCGCGCTCAGCTGTAGCGTCAGCGCGAGACCTTGCCGGCCTTGATGCACGAGGTGCAAGCGTTCACGCGCTTCGGCGTCCCGCCGACCACGGTACGCACACGCTGGATGTTCGGGTTCCAGCGGCGGGACGTACGGCGGTGCGAAAACGAGATGTTGTTGCCGAAGCCCGGCCCCTTGCCGCAGACGTCGCAGTTGGCAGCCACGGGTCACTCCAAAGACTTCAGATGCACTTACGGTTAATCCCGGCATGCCGGGATCGAGATCCTAAGACCTGAGATCTTGAGTGGCGCTGCCAGGGGAACGGCCCGATCGGATCGGGCAACCGGAGCAGCATACAACGGCTGCGCCCGTACAACGAAACTACCATGGCAGCTCAGGGCACCGCTCCCGGCCCTCTTCCGGTGGACAGGGTTCCTGGGTCTACGCTGCGACCACGTTCAGCCAGCTCAGGGAGGCGCAGGTGGCGCAGGTGCCGCAGACATTCCTCGATGCTCTCGCGGTGCGCAGCTGGTGCGGTCTGGCACTCGGAGCGCTCGGTCGCGCGCGTGAGGAGATCGACGCGATCAACGTCTATCCGGTGGCCGACGGCGACACCGGGACCAATCTCTACCTCACCGTGGAATCGGCGGCCACGGCCGTGGAGGCGGTGTTCGCCGGGTACGGGACGGGTGCGGGGGAGCCCTCCCTGGCGGACGCCGTGCACGCGATGGCCCACGGGGCGCTCATCGGGGCCCGCGGCAACTCCGGGACGATCCTGGCGCAGCTGCTGCGCGGCATGGCGCAGGTGCTCGCCGACGACATCGGGCGCGAGACGCCGCACATCGACGGCGCGGCGCTGCGGCGGGCGCTGCGGCGGGCCGCCGACTCCGCCCGGCAGGCCGTGGCCCACCCCGTCGAGGGCACGGTGCTGACCGTCGCGTCGGCCGCCGCCGAGGCCGCCGAGGAGACCGAGGGCGACTGCGGCACGGTCGCGCGGGCGGCCTACGAGGGCGCGCGGACGGCCCTGGCGGCCACTCCGGGCCAGTTGCCCGTGCTCGGCCGGGCCGGGGTGGTCGACGCGGGCGGACGCGGGCTCGTGGCGGTGCTGGGGGCATTGGTGGAGGCGTTCACGGGGGAGGCGGTGCGGGAGGCTCCGGTGGCACGGGAGGCTTCGGCGGCGTGGGAGGTCCCGGCGGCGTCGGAGACCCCGCGGACCCTGGTGGTACGGCAGACCCCGCAGGCCCTGGTCGCGGGGGAGGCCGCGGACGCGGTTCCCGGCGGGCACGCGCGCGGGGAGGGCATGTCCGACGCCGGCCTGTGCGCCGACGCCACCGAGACCGGCGGGCCCGCCTACGAGGTGATCTATCTGCTGGAGGCGGCAGACACGGCCGTGGCCCGGCTCCGGGAGCGCCTCGACGCGCTCGGCGACTCCCTGGTCGTGGTCGGCGGCGACGGCCTGTGGAACGTCCATGTGCACGTCGACGACGCGGGCGCCGCCGTGGAGGCGGGCGTGGAGGCCGGGCGGCCGTACCGGATCCGGATCACGCACTTCGGGCTCGGGGACGTGCACACCGGCGGCGAGCGGCCCCCGCGCGAGCGCGCCCAGCGGGCCGTCGTCGCCGTCGTACCGGGCGAGGGCCTGGCCGGGCTGTACACCGAGGCGGGCGCCACGACCGTCCTCGCGCGCCCCGGGGAGCCGCCCGCCAGCGGGGAGCTGGTGCAGGCCGTACGGCGTGCCCACGCGCGCGAGGTGGTCCTGCTGCCCAACGACGCCGAGCTGCGCCACACGGCCGCCGCGGCCGCCGAGCAGGCCCGCACCGAGGGCATCCGGGTGGCCCTGATCCCGACCCGCTCCGCGGTCCAGGGCATCGCCGCGCTCGCCGTGCACGAGCCGGAGCGCCGGTTCGACGAGGACGTGGTCCAGATGACCGCGGCGGCGGGCGCCACCCGGTACGCCGAGGTCGTCGTCGCCGAACACCAGTCCTGGACCACGGCCGGCATCTGCCAGGCCGGGGACGTGCTCGGGCTGATCGACGGCGACGTGGCGGTGATCGGCGCCGATGTCACCGCCACCGCCGCGACCGTCCTGGACCGCATGCTCCAGGCCGGCGGCGAGCTGGTCACCCTCGTCGTCGGCGACGAGGCCCCCGAGACCGTCGCCGAGCACCTCGAGGCCCGCGTACGGGAGTCCTACCTCGCCGTGGACACGGTCGTGTACCGGGGCGGCCGCCAGGGGACCCTGCTGCTCATCGGCGTGGAGTGACCCCGCGCCCTCACTGTCCGAGCCCGAGCATCCCGGTGGCCTCCGCCCGCCGCGCCCGGACGGTCTCGTCCTCGTCGTCGGCACCTTCGTAGGCCGCGAGCACGGCACGCGCGCGTGCCGCCGCCTCGGCCGGCCGGCCGAGGCCGGCCTCCAGCCGCCCGGCGGCGAGTTCGGCACCGGTACGGTCGTGCAGCCCGTCCACGCCCAGCGCGCCGAACAGCGCGGCCGCCCGGTCCATCTGGACCAGCGCCGCCTCGAACTCGTCCTGGATCACGCCACCTTCGCCCTGCTCCCGCTCCCCGTCCTCCCCGTCCTCCTCGTCCCGCTCGATCGCCGAGCGGGCCAGCAGGTCGCCGAACTGGCGATGGGTGTGGGCGAGTTCGTCCGTGAGCTGTTCCCGGGACACCGGATCGGCCGCTGCCTCCCGTGCCCGCTCGCACTCGCGGACCGCCTCCGCCATCAGCGCCCGTGCGCTCTCCGCTCCGCCGTCCCCGCGCAGGGCCAGCCAGCCGCGGGCGCGCAGCGAGCGGACGAGGAAGGCCGGGTTGCCCAGTGCGCGCCACAGTTCACCCGCCCGCGCGTAAGCCCGGTCGGCTTCCGCCGGCAGACCGGCCTTGCCCAGCGACTCGGCGGCGAGGTGGGCGAGGGTGGCGTGGTCCTGCTGCTCGGGCCAGTGCCGGGCGGTCTCGGCCGCCCGCAGCCGGTGCTCGGCCGCCGCCCGGTGCTCGCCGAGCTCGCCGAGACAGTCCCCGAGCCACCACCGCGCCTGTACGACGGCCCCGTCCCCGTGCGTCTCGGCGGTCAGGTCGGCCAGCGCCGACTCCAGCACCTCGGCGGCCTCGGCGAACCGCCCCTGCCGCAGCAGGAACCCGCCCAGCTGCTGCCGCGCCCAGGCACCCAGCGTGCCGCTCTCGCCCGCCTCGTCGGCCCAGTGCGCGGCCTCCAGCGCGTGCTCGGCGGCCTCGGCGGTCCCACCCCGGGCACCGACGACCTCGGCGAGCTGCAGATGCAGCTGGGCCCGCCCGACCGGCTCGACGTACGGCCCGCCGTGCTCCAGCGCGGCCCGCAGCGCCCGTTCGGCCCCGGCCGGGTCACCGGCCTGGTGGGCGAGTGCGGCGACCTGCACCTCGTACTCCACGGCGAACCACGGCAGCCCGGCGCCCACGTACGCGTCGGCCGCCCGCCGGAACAGCTCCGCGGCCCGCCCGGAGTCCCCGCGCATCCCGGCAAGCTCGGCCAGCATGCCCCGCGCCTCCGCGGCCCGAGCGGCCAACCGCACATCGTCCGAGCCCCGCCCGCCGACCAGCGCCAACACCTCACCCACGGCCTTCTCGGCCCGCTCGAGCCCATCCGGCGCCCACTCCTGCGCGGCCCCGCCGGAGACCGACTCCCCGGGCACACCGTCCTCGGGCGCCGGCCGCTGGGCGCCCACCCCTCCTGAGGACGACCCGCCGGGCATGCCGTCCTCGGCCCCCGACCGATCGCCGGCCGGCCCACCGGAGGCCGGTTCGCCGGGCAGGCTGCCCTCGGGCCCCGGCCGGGAGGTGGCCGGCTCGTCGGTGACGGGCTCGCCGGGTGCGGCGTCGTCGGGCTTCGGCCGAGGGGATACCGCCCCGCCGGTGGCCGG
>NZ_JBSFJZ010000012.1:0-188798 GCF_053598315.1 Streptomyces sp. NPDC001153 | reverse complement strand
GGCCCGGCCGGGAGGTGGCCGGCTCGTCGGTGACGGGCTCGCCGGGTGCGGCGTCGTCGGGCTTCGGCCGAGGGGATACCGCCCCGCCGGTGGCCGGCCCGTCCGGCAGCAGGCCCTCGCGCTCCGGCTCGTCCGAGGGCGACGCGCCGGGGGCCGGGGCGTCCGGTACCGGGGCTTCGGCAGCGGGGCCGGCCGGGTCCGGCGCGGCCGGGGCCGGGATTGCGTGGCCCGGCTCGTCCGAGGACGGGGCCTCGCGGAGCGGACCGTCCTGGACCGTGGCTCGGGGGACCGGGCCGGCCGGGTCCGGCGCGGCCGGGATTGCGCGGCCCGGCTCGTCCGGGGCCGGTGCCGTGCGGTGCGGGGCGGCCTGGACCGCGGTCTGAGGGGCGGGACCGTCCGCGTCCTCCAGTACCGGGGTCCCCTCGTGCGCGTATCGCATCAGGATCCGGGCCCGGCTCATCAGCACCGACGCCGTCTGCCGTACGCCGGTGGCCTCCTCGGCGTACAGGGCGAGCGCCTCGTCGTACAGGCCGGTGACCGTCGCCAGTGCCGTGTCCACCTCGCCCGTCAGGGCGCGGACGTACGCTCCACGCGCGCGTGCCGCCAGGGCCTCGCCGAGGTCGCCCGCCGCCGCGTACAGGGCCGCTGCCCGCTCGAACAGCTCGATGCCCGCGGGGCCGAGGGCCATCGCCTCGTGGTCGGTGAGCTCCGCGCGGTCGCGCGGCTCCAGCTCCCTGCCGTGCGCGGCCCGTGCGACCGCCGCCCAGGCCTCGAGCGCGTGCGGCTGGAGGGTGTCCGACAGCCGCCGTGCCTCGGCGAGCAGGGTCGCCAGGTCGGGCTCGCCGGGCCCCTCCGGCGGGGGCGCGGCCACCGGGGCCGGCGCGGGGCGCACCGTGCGCACGCCCAGCGGCAGGCGCTCCACCAGCGGCCGCTGGGCCATACGCGCGCGTGCCCGGTCGCCGACGTACGACGTGCCGTTGCGCCGGTCGAACCGCTCGGCCAGTTCCCGCGTCTCCACGCGCGTGTGGGCGGCGAGTTCGCTCGCCGTCCAGGTCCGGCCGGCCGGCCCCGGCACCCGCTGTCCGCCGAGGCCCAGTTCGGTCAGCCGGTCCATCAGCAGCGTCACCACCGCCATGAAGTCCAGCCGGCTGCGCGGATGGCCGGTGTCCGTGAAGTAGGCGGGCCGTTCGGCGAGCAGCTCCAGAGCGCGCGCTTCGTTCCCGGTCAGCGCGCAGAACTCCACGTGGTCGGCGTACGCGGCGCGCATCGACTCCATCGGGCGGACGAGGCGCAGGCCCCGCAGATGGTTCGCGCGCGCCTCGTCCACACGCCCCAGCCGCAGCAGCGGATCCAGCGAGGACGCCAGCACGGTGTGCGGTTCGTGCGCGCATGCGAACTCGCCCTCCAGCACCGGCCGCCACAGCCGGAGCGCCTCCTCGTCCCGCCCGCGCTGAACCTGCCAGACGCCCTGCCCGTGCAGCTCGCAGGCGTGACAGTCGGCCATCCGGTCGCGGTCCGCGGCGAGCCACGCCGCGTACGCCCGCTCCGCGCGCGCCACGTCCCCGATGTGCGCGGCCACGCTGAACTCCGCGCCGCGTACGGCCCGTTCGGAGTACCCGGCGACCCGGTAGCGGTGCTCCATCTCGCCGAGCCACTTCTCGACCGAGGCGAGCGGGATGTGCGGCTGGTCCAGCATGCCCGCCGACATCCACTTGAAGACCCAGTGCAGCGAGTGCGCCTCGTACGCGTCGAAGTCCTCGGGCCGTTCGTCCCACATGCGGAGCAGCCGCGCGAACGGGACGAACATCTTGTCCTTCTCGGAGCTGTAGTTGTAGACCTTCAGCTGGTGCCCGAGCGCCTCGATGACGGCCAGCGGGATGCCGAGGCCCTCCGCCGCGGCCAGCAGCTGCTCGGCGCGCGCGTTGCGGGCGGGACCCTCCGGCTGCTCGGAGTTCTCCGCCATCGCCCGGCGCAGCGCGTCGAAGTCCGTGATCTCGCTCATCGCCCGTCTCCCTCCCCGTGGGTCGCCCACTCCAGCAGGCCGATGAACGCCCGGTTCAGCAGCGCCGAGTCGGCCGGCCTGAGCGGACGCTGCGCCATCAGCAGGGCCTGCCCGTACAGCGACTCGGTGGCGGTGCCGATCAGTTCCGGGTCCTTCAGCGAACCGATGCGCCGCACCAGCGGGTTGAGATGGTTGAGCACCAGACGCGCGCGTGGTGCGCTGCCGCGCAGCGATCCGAGGATGCCCGCCCACAGGTCGTCGGCCTGCTCCTCGGCCGCGGCGCGGGCCTGCTCGTGCCGGGCGGACCGGTCGTCCAGGTGCAGCGCGGGCACGGACAGCGGGTGGAAGGCCCGGAGGACGACGTCACAGTCCAGCGGGTCCAGCTTCGCCCGCGCGGCCGCCAGGAAGCCGGACAGGGCCAGTTCCTCGCCCGGGTCGACCGCGTCCAGGTGCGCGGTCACGGTGTCCGCGTCCAGCTCGGCGACCACGGTCCCCGGCCGCACCGACGGCAGCGCCTCGACCAGCTCGCCGTCGTACGTGTAGCCGCCGTTGACCACGCCGACGCCCTGCGCGGAGGCGATCGGCGCGACCTGCCGGTACTCCTCGACGGTCCGCGTGAAGTGCACGACCGGGTGCCGCTGGGCGAACTCCTCCAGGGACAGCTGTCCGTCGGTCGTCTCGAACGGCAGCCAGGGCAGCATCGTGCGCAGCATCTCGCGGTCGTGCCGGGCGAGGGACTTCACGCCCAGGTGGTGCACGGCGAGGAAGGCCGCGAGCCGCTCCGGATCACCGGCGGCGAGCCCCGTGAGCCAGGAGCGGATCCTTTCACCGAGGGCGTCCCTGACGGCCGCGAGCGTCTCGTCCTCGTACAGCGACTCGCGCGAGGCCGTCGGCCGCAGGCTGTCGGTGTCCAGCACGCAGCGGACGAAGAACGCCCAGTCGGGCAGCAGCTGTTCGGCCCGCTCGGTCAGCAGCATGCCCTTCAGATGCACCCGGTGGGTCGCCCGCTGGGCGGGGCTCACGGCCGCCGGCAGCACGTACGCCACCCCGCGGATCCCGGCCAGCGGCACGTCCAGGTCGATCGAGTCCAGCGGGGTGAACCCGAACAGCTCGTGACAGTGCCGGGCCAGCGCCACCCTTCTGCTCGCAGGGCTCGGATGCGGCCGGTCCCAGGGCGCGGGCAGATCGGTGACCGGCTCCTCGCCCACCCGGACGTCGTACGGCAGCAGTGCGCCGAAGTCGCGGGCGAGGGTCAGCACCCGCTCCGGGGCCAGCCACTCGGCCGCCCCGGGCCGCGCGGTCAGGTGGACGGTCGTACCGGGCTCGGGCCGCGCGGAGTCGGGCAGGGTCCGCACGGTGTACGAGCCGTCGTCGCGCGCGGTCCACTCCACCGGGGGCGCGCCGGGCGTACGGGCGCTGCGGCTGACCACCCGGATCCGCTCGGCGACCACGAAACAGGCCAGCAGCCCGATGCCGAACTGGCCGAGGAAGTCCGAACGGGCCTCCTGCAGGCCCTCGGCCCGTTTGGAACTGCGCCCGATGGTGGCCAGCAGGTCGTGCACGTCCGTCTCGGTGAGCCCGATCCCGCTGTCCTCCACGCGCAGACCGCCGTCCGCCGGGTACAGCCGGACCAGCGCCGGTGCGTCCGGCTCCGCGGCCCGCCGGGCGGTGACGGCGTCCACCGCGTTCTGCAGCAGCTCGCGCAGGTAGACCTTGGGACTCGAGTAGAGGTGATGGGAGAGCAGGTCCACCAGGCCGCGCAGGTCGACCTGGAACATGTGAGGTGGGTGAGGTGTATGAGGAGACTGGGATGCCTGGGATGACTTCGAGGTCTGGGAATCCATCGTCACTGCGCCGGAGGGGGGAGTGGGTGCGGCGCGGGGTCGGGCGGTCCCGGCGGGGCGGTGACCGCGGGGGATGGCCGGAGCGCGCCATCCTAGAGCCGGAACAGTCCAGCCGACCAGGGGTTTCCCCGCATTGTCAGTGCCGTGGTGTGCAATGGATCTCGTGCCCGCACTGCAAGAACCACTGAAGCAGCCACTGAAGTCGGTGCTCGGCCCCGCCACCGCGAAGGTGATGGCCGAGCACCTCGGCCTGCACACCGTCGGCGACCTCCTCCACCACTACCCGCGCAGATACGAGGAGCGCGGCCAGCTCACCCGACTCGCCGAACTCCCCATGGACGAGCACGTCACGGTGGTCGCCCAGGTCGCCGACGCCCGCCTGCACAGCTTCGCCTCCGCCAAGGCCCCCCGCGGCAAGGGCCAGCGCCTGGAGGTCACGATCACCGACGGCAGCGGCAGGCTCCAGCTGGTCTTCTTCGGCAACGGCGTCCACAAGCCCCACAAGGAGCTGCTGCCGGGCACGCGCGCGATGTTCGCCGGAAAGGTCTCGGTCTTCAACCGCCGCCTCCAACTCGCCCACCCGGCCTACGAGTTGCTGCGCGGCGACAGCGAGGAGACGGTGGAGAGCTGGGCCGGCGCCCTGATCCCCATCTACCCGGCCACCGCCAAACTGGAGTCCTGGAAGATCGGCAAGGCGGTCCAGACGGTGCTGCCCACCGCCCAGGAGGCCCTGGACCCCCTGCCGTCGTCCCTGCGCGAGGGCCGTGGCCTGGTCCCGCTCCCCGAGGCCCTGCTCAAGATCCACCGCCCGCACACCAAGGCGGACATCGCCGACGCCCGCGCCCGCCTGAAGTGGGACGAGGCGTTCGTCCTCCAGGTCGCCCTGGCCCGCCGCCGCTACGCGGACACCCAGCTACCGGCCGTACCCCGCAGGCCGAGCCCCGACGGCCTCCTCGCGGCCTTCGACGACCGCCTGCCCTTCACCCTCACCGACGGCCAGCAGAAGGTCTCCAAGGAGATCTTCGACGACCTCGCCACGGAACACCCGATGCACCGCCTGCTCCAGGGGGAGGTGGGATCGGGCAAGGCTCAGCCACTGGACTCGCTCGTCCTCACACCCGCCGGTTTCCGTTGCATGGGCGACTTGAAGGCGGGGGACGAGGTCATCGTGCCGGACGGGGAGGTTGCCCTGATCGACGGTGTCTTTCCGCAAGGAGAACGCGACGTCTGGCGTCTGGTCCTTTCCGATGGAAGTTCCGTGGAGTGCGACGACGAACATCTCTGGATCGTCGGCACGGGCCGCGGGTGGCAGCGAGGTCAGAAACCCGAGGTCATGACGACCCGGGCCATTCGCTCGGACACGTTCGAGGCAGACGGATCCTCGAAGTGGTACATCCCCGCAGCAGCCCCCGTCGACCTCGGAGGCGACTCCGGTCCGCCGATGGATCCCTACCTGTTCGGCCTTCTCCTCGGGGGCAAGACGTCCCATGGGAAATGCGTTCCCGACGACTTCAAGAACACGTCGATCAAGAACCGTCATGCCTTGCTGCAAGGGCTTCTGGACACCGATGGAACTGTTCACGCCGACGGCATGAGCGTTTCGCTCTGTTCCGCTTCTCGCAGGCTCGCTGACGACGTCGCCTGGCTCGTACGTTCGCTCGGCGGCCGTGCGCGCGTCCTGCCGAAGCGCGATGCCTTCGACGTGTCAGTGGTGCTGCCCGACGCATACGCTCCATTCCGTCTGCCCCGTAAGGCCGCCCGTGTCCGACCCCGGCCGGAGTACCACACTTTCCGACGCGGAATCCGCGCGGTCGAGTACGTGGGGCGAAAGCCGGTCCAATGCATCAGTGTTGCCCACCCGAGCCACGCCTACGTCACCGACAACTTCACGGTGACCCACAACACGATGGTGGCCCTGCGCGCCATGCTCGCCGTGGTCGACGCGGGCGGTCAGGCCGCCATGCTCGCGCCCACCGAGGTGCTCGCCCAGCAGCACCACCGCTCGGTCACCGAGATGATGGGCGAGCTGGCCGAGGGAGGCATGCTGGGCGGCGCGGAGCACGCCACCAAGGTCGTCCTGCTCACCGGCTCCATGGGCGCCGCCGCCCGCCGCCAGGCCCTGCTCGACCTGGTCACCGGCGAGGCCGGCATCGTCATCGGCACGCACGCCCTGATCGAGGACAAGGTCCAGTTCCACGACCTCGGCCTGGTCGTGGTCGACGAGCAGCACCGCTTCGGCGTCGAACAGCGCGACGCGCTGCGCGGCAAGGGCAAGCAGCCCCCGCACCTGCTGGTCATGACGGCCACCCCGATCCCGCGCACGGTCGCCATGACGGTCTTCGGCGACCTGGAGACCTCCGTCCTCGACCAGCTCCCCGCCGGCCGCTCCCCGATCGCCAGCCATGTGGTCCCGGCCGCCGACAAGCCCCACTTCCTCGCCCGCGCCTGGGAGCGGGTCCGCGAGGAGGCCGGAGGCGGCCACCAGGCGTACGTCGTCTGCCCCCGCATCGGCGACGAGGAGGACGACCCGAAGAAAGCCAGGAAGTCCCCCGAGGACGAGGCGGAGAAACGCCCGCCGCTCGCGGTCCTGGACGTCGCCGACCAGCTGAGCCGCGGCCCCCTCCAGGGGCTGAAGGTGGAGGTCCTTCACGGCCGTATGAACCCCGACGACAAGGACGCGGTGATGCGCCGCTTCGCGGCCGGCGAGACGGACGTCCTGGTCGCCACCACGGTCATCGAGGTCGGAGTGAACGTCCCCAACGCCACGGTGATGGTCATCATGGACGCCGACCGCTTCGGCGTCTCCCAGCTCCACCAGCTCCGCGGCCGCGTCGGCCGGGGATCGGCCCCCGGACTGTGCCTGCTGGTCACCGAGATGCCCGAGGCCAGCGCGGCCCGCCAGCGCCTGAACGCCGTCGCCGCCACCCTCGACGGCTTCGAGCTCTCCCGCATCGACCTCGAACAGCGCCGCGAGGGCGACGTCCTCGGCCAGGCCCAGTCCGGCGCGCGCTCCTCCTTGCGCGTTCTCGCGGTCATCGAGGACGAGGAGGTCATCGCGGAGGCGAGGCAGGAGGCGACGACGGTGGTGGCGGCGGACCCCGAGCTGCAGCAGCTTCCGGGGCTCCGTACGGCCTTGGACGCCTTGCTGGACGAGGAACGGGAGCAGTACCTGGAAAAGGGCTGAGGTGCGGCGCCCCGACAGGAGCGCGGGGCCGTGCCGCCGAGCGGCTCCGCCGCGTGGGCGCGAGCGACCACGACGGACCGCCTGCCAGACTGAATCCGTAACCACCCCCGAACAAGGACCGAAGATGACCCGCGTGATCGCCGGCAGGGCAGGCGGACGGCGCCTCTCAGTACCGCCCGGCACCGGAACCCGGCCAACATCGGATCGCGCCCGCGAAGGTCTCTTCTCCACCTGGCAGTCCCTCCTGGGCGGCCCGATGGACGGCGAACGAGTCCTCGACCTCTACGCCGGCTCAGGCGCCGTAGGCCTGGAGGCCCTCTCCCGAGGCGCGAGCCACACGCTCCTCGTCGAGGCCGACGCCCGCGCGGCGAAGGTCGTGCGCGACAACGTGCGGAACCTCGGCCTCCCCGGCGCCGAAGTCCGGGCGGGCAAAGCGGAACAAGTCATAAGAACCGCACCCCCCGCCGAGCCGTACGACCTCGTCTTCCTCGACCCCCCGTACGTTGTCACGGATCACGATCTTCGCGAGATTCTGCTCACACTCCACTCGGAAGGCTGGCTCGCTGAGCAAGCGCTCGTCACCGTGGAGCGCAGCACCAGAGGCGGCGAATTCCGGTGGCCGGACGGCTTCGAGGCGATCAGGTCCCGTCGCTACGGCGAGGGAACGTTTTGGTACGGTCGCGCCGCCTCTACGTGCGAAGACGCACGATGACCGGACCGGAGAGCGAGGGATCACAAGTGCGCCGCGCCGTCTGTCCCGGGTCGTTCGACCCGATCACCAACGGACACCTCGACATCATTGCCCGAGCCTCCCGTCTGTACGACGAGGTCTACGTCGCGGTGATGATCAACAAGTCTAAGAAGGGCCTGTTCGAGATCGAGGAGCGGATCGAGCTGATCCGCGAGGTCACCGCCGACTACGCCAACGTCCGGGTCGAGGCCTTCCACGGCCTCCTCGTCGACTTCTGCAAGCAGCGCGACATCCCCGCGATCGTCAAGGGCCTGCGCGCCGTCAGCGACTTCGACTACGAGCTGCAGATGGCCCAGATGAACATCGGCCTCACCGGCGTCGAAACGCTGTTCGTGCCCACCAACCCCACCTACAGTTTCCTCTCCTCCTCGCTGGTCAAGGAGGTCGCGGCCTGGGGCGGCGACGTCTCGCACCTGGTGCCCGCCCCGGTGCTGGAGGCCCTGAACAAGCGCCTGCGCAAGGTCTGATGGGACCGATGGGACTACAGTCGTCCCGTCCGTCTCCATCCCGGCTGTAGAGAGTGGCGAGCACAGGTGGACGTGCAGAAGAAGCTCGACGAGATCGTCTCCGCGGTCTCCGGCGCCCGGTCCATGCCCATGTCGGCGTCCTGCGTGATCAACCGCGCCGAGCTGCTCGCGATGCTGGAAGAGGTGCGCCAGGCCCTGCCCGGCTCCCTCGCGCAGGCGCAGGAGCTGATCGGCGACCGTGACCAGATGGTCGAGCAGGCCCGTCAGGAGGCCGAGCGGATCATCTCGAACGCGCACGCCGAGCGCGGCTCGCTGATCTCCGACACCGAGATCGCCCGCCGTTCGCAGGCCGAGGCCGACCGGATCCTCGCCGAGGCCCGCAAGGAGGCCGAGGAGGTCCGCGCCGAGGCCGACGACTACGTCGACTCCAAGCTCGCCAACTTCGAGGTCGTCCTCACCAAGACCCTCGGCTCGGTGGGCAGGGGCCGGGAGAAGCTGCTCGGCACCGGCCCCGGCCTGGACGAGAACGGCTACGAGGACGCGGACGCCCCCGAGCGCAGCCACGAC
This sequence comes from Streptomyces sp. NPDC001153, assembly GCF_053598315.1. Classification (NCBI taxonomy): domain Bacteria; kingdom Bacillati; phylum Actinomycetota; class Actinomycetes; order Kitasatosporales; family Streptomycetaceae; genus Streptomyces; species Streptomyces sp. NPDC001153. The sequence goes on along the minus strand of NZ_JBSFJZ010000012.1, from coordinate 179,983 downwards.
CCGGAGACCCTGCGCCACAACGCCGACCAGTACGTCGACGTCAAGCTGGGCGCCTTCGAGGCGGTCCTCGCCAAGACCCTGGAGGCCGTCGGCCGCGGCCGGCAGAAGCTGCACGGCCGGATCGCCACGGACGACCTCGGCGCCCTCGCCGACGACACCACGACCTTCCAGCACTCCAGCGACGCCGACTACCTCGCCGACCTCGCGGCCCTCGCCGAGCAGGACACCGCGGCCGAGCGCCCGGACCGGCAGCAGCCGCCGCAGCAGTCGCAGCAGCCGTCGTACGACCCGCAGCCGGCGTACGCGTCGTACGAGCAGCAGCCCGACCCCTACGGCGGCTTCCCGCAGCAGCCCGCCTACGGCCAGCAGGACCCGTACGGCTACCAGCAGGCCGACCCGTACGCGGCCTACCAGGGCTCCTACGACCCCCAGCAGGCCGCCTACGAGGCACAGCAGGCCCAGCACGGCCAGCCCGCCCAGCAGCAGGGCTACGCCCTGGACGAGACCAGCCTCTTCGACACGAGCATGATCAGCGCGGAGCAGCTGCGGGCGTACGAGCAGGGGCGCGGTCTGCAGTGACCCACCGGATTGGGCCCTGAGCGAAAGGTCCAGTATCCTGGCTCTTCGGTCGCGCGTACGTCCGCGATCACCGCTGCCCTCGACACCGACGGGCGGCGGCCCTCCGAGCTCGAAGATCGAAAGCAGGAATGGCTTCCAACGCCCGCCTCGACCACCGCAACCCCCTCGTGTTCGACACGCACGAGCTGGGTCGGCGTCCTGGCGCGCTGCAGCGCCTGTCCCGCACGATCGACGCCCCCGCCGACCTCGGCATCCAGGGAGTCATCGGAGTGCCGGAAGGCGCCCCGGTGGAGCTCGAACTCCGGCTCGAGTCGGTCATGGAAGGGGTGCTCGTCACAGGCACCGCCCGTGCACAGGCCGAGGGGGAGTGCGTAAGGTGTCTGGAGCCGGTCGGGCTGGAGCTCGAAGCGGACTTCCAGGAACTGTTCTCGTACCCTGACGCCGACGACCGGGGCCGCGTGATCGCGGAACCGGGCGACGACGCCGAGGACGACGAGGACAGGTTCTTCCTCGAGGACGGCCTGTTCGACCTCGAACCTCTGCTGCGCGATGCGGTGGTGCTCGCACTGCCGATGCAGCCGGTGTGCCAGGAAGACTGCCCGGGCCTGTGCTCCGAGTGCGGAGCGCGGCTCGCGGACGACCCGGACCACCACCACGACGCCGTCGACATCCGTTGGGCGGCTTTGCAGGGACTCGCCGGTTCACTCGAAGACGGCGAGAAGGACGAGATGAGCGGCGGCGCGCCTCAGTCAGCACGCGCCGACGAGAAGCAGGAGAAGTAGCCGTGGCTGTTCCGAAGCGGAAGATGTCGCGCAGCAACACGCGCCACCGCCGGTCGCAGTGGAAGGCTGCGGTCCCCACCCTGGTTGCGTGCGAGCGCTGCCACGAGCCCAAGCAGCAGCACATCGCGTGCCCGTCTTGCGGCACCTACAACAAGCGCCAGGTCCTCGAAGTCTGAGCGGGCTGGTGAGAGGCACTGTGTCCAGTCCCAAGAAGGCGGAAGACGCCAAGGCGGACGCATCCGCCCGGAAGAAGGCGGACAACCAGGCCTCGTCCCACACGCTTCTGGAAGGGCGGCTCGGCTACGAGGTCGAGTCCGCCCTTCTGGTGCGCGCGCTGACCCACCGTTCCTACGCGTACGAGAACGGCGGTCTGCCGACGAACGAGCGGCTGGAGTTCCTCGGTGACTCCGTCCTCGGCCTCGTCGTCACGGACACGCTGTACCGCACCCACCCCGACCTGCCCGAGGGCCAGCTGGCCAAGCTGCGGGCCGCGGTGGTCAACTCGCGTGCGCTGGCGGAGGTCGGCCGTGGCCTCGACCTGGGCTCCTTCATCCGGCTCGGCCGCGGTGAAGAGGGCACGGGCGGCCGGGACAAGGCGTCCATCCTCGCCGACACCCTCGAAGCGGTGATCGGTGCGGTCTATCTCGACCAGGGCCTCGACTCGGCGTCCGAGCTGGTGCACCGGCTCTTCGACCCGCTGATCGAGAAGTCCTCGAACCTCGGTGCCGGCCTGGACTGGAAGACCAGTCTCCAGGAGCTCACCGCGATCGAGGGGCTCGGTGTGCCCGAGTACCTCGTCACGGAGACCGGCCCCGACCACGAGAAGACCTTCACTGCTGCCGCCCGCGTCGGAGGCGTCTCGTACGGCACCGGCACCGGCCGCAGCAAGAAGGAGGCGGAGCAGCAGGCCGCCGAATCCGCCTGGCGGGCCATCAAGGCCGCCGCGGACGAGCGCGCCAAGGCGGCCAAGGAAGCGGCCGCCGCGGACGCCGAGGCGGTCAAGGCGGCCAAGGAGGCCGTCGCCGAAGACAGCGGTCCGGCAGCCGGGGAAGCCGCCGCCAAGGACGGCAACCCGTCGTCCGCTCCCGCCTGACCCACAGCAGTACCGAGCGCCCGCCCCGCCGCTGCCGACGGGGCGGGCGCTCCGCTCGTCCACCGCTTCGTACGGGGGTCCCGATGCCCGAGTTGCCCGAGGTCGAGGTCGTACGGCGCGGTCTCGCGCGCTGGGTCGCGCACCGCACCGTCGCCGAGGTCGAGGTGCTGCACCCGCGCGCCGTGCGCCGGCACATCGCGGGCGCCGACGACTTCGCGCACCGGCTCAAGGGCCACCACATCGGCACGCCCAGCCGCCGGGGCAAGTACCTGTGGCTGCCGCTGGAGGAGACGAACCAGTCCGTGCTCGCCCACCTCGGCATGAGCGGCCAACTGCTGGTGCAGCCGCACGAGGCACCCGACGAGAAGCACCTGCGCATCCGGATCCGGTTCGCCGACTCCCTCGGCACCGAGCTCCGCTTCGTGGACCAACGCACCTTCGGCGGGCTGTCGTTGCACGACAACACCCCCGGCGGCCTGCCCGACGTCATCGCGCACATCGCCCGCGACCCCCTCGACGAGCTGTTCGAGGACGAGGCGTTCCATCTGGCGCTGCGCCGCAAGCGGACCACCATCAAGCGGGCCCTGCTGGACCAGTCGCTGATCAGCGGCGTCGGCAACATCTACGCGGACGAGGCGCTGTGGCGCGCCCGCATCCACTACGAGCGCCCTACGGCGAACTTCACCCGCCCGGTCACCACCGAACTCCTCGGTCACATCCGGGACGTGATGAACGCGGCCCTCGCCGTCGGCGGCACCAGCTTCGACAGCCTGTACGTCAACGTCAACGGCGAGTCGGGCTACTTCGACCGGTCCCTGGACGCGTACGGCCGCGAGGGCGAGCCCTGCAGGCGCTGCGGCACCCCGATCCGCCGCCGTCCCTGGATGAACCGTTCCAGCTACTTCTGCCCGAGGTGTCAGAGGGTGCCGCGCGTGTCGTCGTAACGCGCGCGTGCCGCGAGGACGTCGTCCATGGCGCCCTCCACGCAGTGGATGAGCGCCAGCAGCCGCTCGGCCACCTGCCGGCCCAGGGGGGTCAGCTGGTAGTCCACGCGCGGCGGGTTGGTCGGCTGAGCCTCGCGGTGCACCAGGCCGTCGCGCTCGAGTGCGTGCAGCGTCTGGGACAGCATCTTCTCGCTCACGCCGTCCACGCGGCGGCGCAGCTCGTTGAAACGCAGTGAGCCCTCGTACAGCGCGCCGAGCGTCAGTCCGCCCCAGCGGCCCGTGACGTGCTCCAGCGTGCCGCGCGACGGGCAGGCCTTGGCGAAGACGTCGTAGGCGAGGTCGTCGTGGTCCTGGGCGGTGGCGCTGATACCGGCTGTCATGGCACAAGGGTACGCCCACACAGCGCTAACCACTAGGTTGCACTAACTGATGGTTAGTGCTTTCCTTGGGTCACTGCTTCCGAGCTGCCCATTCGAGGAGTTCCTGTGACCACCCCTGTTGTTTCCATCGCCTACCACTCCGGCTTCGGCCACACCGCCGTCCTCGCCGAGGCCGTCCGCGCCGGTGCCGTCGGCGAGGGTGCCGAGGTGCACCTGATCAAGGTCGACGAGATCACCGACGAGCAGTGGCAGACGCTGGACCGCTCCGACGCGATCGTCTTCGGCTCGCCCACCTACATGGGCACCGCCTCCGGTGCCTTCCACGTCTTCGCCGAGGCGACCTCCAAGCGCTGGTTCGGCCAGGACTGGAAGGACAAGCTGGCCGCCGGCTTCACCAACTCGGCCTCCAAGAGCGGCGACAAGCTGCACACCCTGCAGTTCTTCCAGACGCTCGCCGCCCAGCACGGCATGACCTGGGTCAACCTCGGCCTGCACCCGGGCTGGAACGCCAGCACCGCCTCCGAGAACGACCTCAACCGCCTCGGCTTCTTCTCCGGCGCCGCCGCCCAGAGCAACAACGACCAGGGCCCCGAGGGTGTCCACAAGGCCGACATAGCCACGGCCGAGCACCTCGGGCGCCGGATCGCTCAGACGGCGCAGGTGTTCACGCGGGGGCGGATCACCGCCTGACGGCGCCGCGGGGCGGGGAACGAGCCGAGGCACACGGACCCCGCCCCACCGGGACAGCCGCAGCAGCGGAGAAGACCTCTCCGGTTCAGTACCGAAGAAGTGAAGGGCCGGGTCTCCGACCTACGGCCGTGTAGTCGATCAACGCTGCGACCTGCGACGCTCGTGCGCGGACTCACCGCATGATCGGGCCGATCGCGGGTATACGACCGTCATCCCGGGGGCGGTTCTGTGCAAAAAGGGTGCGGCGCTATGACTGAGATCCCGGCAGAGGTCTTCGAGTTGGTGGCGCGGAAGGCTCTGCAAGACCTGTCCACCGCGGTGGACCCACGGGCGCTGGAAGCGCTGGCCGGCTGTGACGTGCTGATTCCTGCGATCGGCGGGATCCGATACACGCGTGACCGCAGTGAACTTGTGCGGCTTGTGCTGCCGGTGATCGAAAGCGTCGACGACGCCCCCGCGGTCATGGTCTTCACCTCGGAGGAACGGCTGCTCAGGGCCTTTCCCCAGGTGCCCTGCTACAGGCCGGTCACCCTGCGGGACCTGGCCTCTCGCTGGCCGAGCGATGAGGTGGTGCTGGTGATCGACGCCGGGGACGAAGACGAGCTGACACTGTCCGCGCACAACGCGCGGTGGCTGCTCGGCCGCTGCCTCGTGTGACCGTCACGCAACCAGTGAGACTCCGCGGAGGTACCGAGATGAGTGCCGGAGAACGGGCCAAGGCAAAGGCCGAACAGGTCGTCGGAAAGGCCGTGCGGAAGGCGGCCCACGCGGTGCACAAAGAAACCCTCGCAGCAAAAGGCGCCGCTCTCGAAGCACGGGGCAAGATGCGGGGTGCGAAAGAACGGACCAAGGGCTCCCACTAGCTTCCTCGGAAGACCGCGTATGACCTGCGGGATTCTCAGTACCCGAAGTCCTGTGTCCACCAAGGCCCGCCCGGGCCGAAGTGGACGCCGATACCGAGGGTCTTGAAGTCGCAGTTCAGGATGTTGGCGCGGTGGCCGGGGCTGTCCATCCATGCCCGCATCACGGCCGCCGCGTCGGCCTGGCCGCGCGCGATGTTCTCGCCGCCGAGGCCGGTGATCCCCGCCGCCGCGGCCCGGTCCCACGGCGTCTTGCCGTCCGGGTCGGTGTGGTCGAAGAAGTTCCGCGCCGCCATGTCGTCGCTGAACGACTCGGCCAGCCTGGTCAGCGAGGAGTTCACGGTCAGCGCGCTGCAGCCGACCTTCGCCCGCTCCTCGTTGACGAGCTTCAGTACCTCCGCCTCGGCGGCGCTCGTCGTGGCCACCGCCACCGGTGCGGCACTCGACTTCGGCGCCTTGGACGCCGTGCTGGACGGGGTGCTCGTCGGCGTGCCGGCCGGCGTCGCCCGCGCGGTCGGCGTCGCGGTCGCCGTCGTCGACGGCGCGGGCGTGGGGGAGGCCGGTGCCGAGGCCGGCTGCGACGTGGAGGCGGACGGGCTCGGGGACTGCGAAGGCCCGGAGTCCGAGCCGGCGCCGCCCACGGGGCTGTCGGCGCTGCCCGAGGCGCCGCCCTGCTCGGCGGCCGTGTTGCTCGGCGTGTCCACGACCTGCACCCGGTCGGCGCCGGTGGTGTGCGTGGCGCCGCCGAGCCGGTAGTTCTGCAGACCCGGCACCACGCCGGTGGCCACCGCGGCCGTACCGAGGGCCACGGCCACGGACACCCCCAGCAGTCCCGAGCGCACCGGCCTCGCGCCCTTCTTCCGGCGCCGGTGGCCTGCGGAGGGGGCGCCGGCCAGGGCGAGGCCACCGCCCCCCGGGCCGTCCGGGCCGTCGTCCTCCGCGGAGAACAGATAGGCGTGCGCCTTGGCGGTCGCGTCGGCGTAGGCCAGGGGCTGCAGACCGGTCGCCGGGGTGTAGGCCTCCGGGTTCAGATACGGCGCGATGCCCCGGGGCGCCTGTTCACGCCGGAGGAGCTCCGTCCGCTCGCGGCGGACGATCTCACCCGGGTACGAGTCCCGCCGGCCACCACCCGGGTACGGCCCCTGCCGGACCTCATCCGGGTACGAGTCCTGCCGCCCGCCGCTCGGGTAAGGGGCCTGCCGGAGGACGGCGGTGTACGAGTCCTGCCGGAGGCCACCGGTGTACGAGTCCTGCCAGGTGCCACCGGTGTACGAGTCCTGCCAGGCCTCACCCGCGAACGAGTCCTGCGGGGTGCCGCTGCCGTTGTCGGAGCGCTGCGTGCGTATGACCCCCGTGGCGCGGCCCTTGGCGGCGCGGCCGGCGGCGGAGCGTCGGTGGCGGCCCATGTCCTTGCCCTCTTCCTCGTCCTCGCGGGCGGCCGGTGCCTGCGCGGCGAGTGACTTGCCATGGCCAACCCGACTCACCCGATCGAGTGAGTTTCATATGAGATGCATTGGGTCGGGACGGTACCCCATGCCGTCGGCGGGCGATGTGTCCCGCGCGACATCGGCTGGTTAGGTTGCGGCTATGAGCGAGGATGTACGACTGGTCGCCTGGGTGCGCGGACGCGTGCAGGGTGTGGGTTTCCGCTGGTTCACGCGTGCCAAGGCGCTGGAGATCGGGGGCCTGAGTGGTTTTGCTCTCAATTTGGCCGACGGTCGCGTCCAGGTCGTCGCTGAGGGGTCGCGCGAGGGCTGCGAGGGGCTGCTGGACTGGCTCCAGGGCGACGACACGCCCGGACACGTGGTGGGAGTCACCGAGATCTGGGACACACCCCGCGGCGGCTACGACGGCTTCGCCATCCGCTGAGCCAATTCTGTAAAGGCGCGCAGGCCGGCGCACGGGGAGCTGCCGGAGGCACATGCGCACAGCAGAAACGACCTGGTGGTTGCCAAGAACGGCCGGGCGTGGCAGGCTCCGCAAGAACAGCTGATCGTCACGCCCCGAGGGTCCCGGATGACTCGCTGCGCCGCCGCTTTTTCCGGCCGCGCGCCCCGGTTTGCCCGCCAATACGGGGCGTGATCGTGTTGACCGTCAAACTTTTTGGTGAGACGCTGAAAGCCCCGCGCACCTTAGCTGTTTGGCATGGAGCAACACTAGAGCAACACTCGGATGTGCCAAGCACCGCGGGTGCGATCCCTCACGACCCACACCGCATCGGTCGGTCACTCATTGTGGAGGACCATCCATCATGGCAAAGGCGCTTCTCGGTTACGTCGGCGGCTCCGACCCTCGACTCCTCGCCGAGATGCGACGGCTGCAGCAGCGTGTCCAGGACCTGGAGTCCGAGCTCGTAAGGATCCAGGCGGAGAACGAAGCGCTGACGGCTGCCGCCTCTCAGGACAGGATCATGGAGAGCATCGACGCACACCAGGCGGAGCCTGCGCTCACCTGATCCCTGCATCGCTCCACGACAGCAGTCGCAGCGATTGGGCTGCCATATCAACCGCTCAGTTGATTCGGACGACCGCAACCCGGCCGTCAGAGTTGCAAGGGACGCTTCGGCGTCCCTTCTTTCTTTGCTCCACGCATCCTTTCACCCTCTTTAACGTACGGTGTGCCCTGCATGTTCAATGGCGAAACCGTGGGGTTGCGAGTGTCCGTGGAGTGAGATAGCCGCGCCCGGTAGAGTCCAGCGGCGTGCACCTCAAGGCCCTGACCCTCCGCGGCTTCAAGTCGTTCGCCTCGGCGACCACGCTCCGGTTCGAGCCGGGCATCACGTGTGTCGTCGGCCCGAACGGCTCGGGCAAGTCCAATGTCGTGGACGCGCTCAGCTGGGTCATGGGCGAACAGGGCGCCAAGTCGCTGCGCGGCGGCAAGATGGAGGACGTCATCTTCGCCGGCACCACCGGCCGCCCCCCGCTGGGCCGCGCCGAGGTGTCCCTGACCATCGACAACTCCGACGGTGCGCTGCCCATCGAGTATGCCGAGGTCACCATCACGCGGATCATGTTCCGCAACGGCGGCAGCGAGTACCAGATCAACGGCGATACCTGCCGCCTCCTGGACATCCAGGAACTCCTCTCCGACTCCGGCATCGGCCGGGAGATGCACGTCATCGTCGGCCAGGGCCAGCTCGACTCCGTCCTGCACGCCGATCCGATGGGCCGCCGCGCCTTCATCGAAGAGGCAGCCGGCGTCCTCAAGCACCGCAAGCGCAAGGAGAAGGCCCTGCGCAAACTGGACGCGATGCAGGCCAACCTCGCGCGCGTGCAGGACCTGACGGACGAACTGCGCCGCCAGCTGAAGCCACTGGGCCGCCAGGCGGCGGTGGCGAGACGGGCCGCCGTGATCCAGGCCGACCTGCGCGACGCACGCCTGCGACTCATGGCCGACGACCTCGTACGCCTGCGCGAGGCGCTCAAGGCCGAGATCGCGGACGAGGCGGCCCTGAAGGAGCGCAAGGAGGCGGCCGAACAGGAACTGAGGAAGGCCCTGCACCGCGAGGGGCTCCTGGAGGACGAGGTACGGCAGCTCACGCCGCGCCTCCAGCGCGCCCAGCAGACCTGGTACGAGCTCTCCCAGCTGGCCGAACGCGTCCGGGGCACCGTCTCGCTCGCCGACGCCCGGGTCAAGAGCGCCACCTCCGCGCCCCCCGAGGAGCGGCGCGGCCGCGACCCCGAGGACATGGAGCGAGAGGCCGCCCGGATCCGTGAGCAGGAGGCCGAGCTGGAAGCGGCCCTGGAGGCGGCCCAGCGCGCCCTCGACGACACGGTCGCCCACCGCGCCGAACTGGAGCGGGAACTGGCCGTGGAGGAACGCCGGCTGAAGGACGTCGCCCGCGCCATCGCCGACCGCCGCGAGGGCTTGGCCCGGCTGTCCGGCCAGGTCAACGCGGCCCGCTCCCGAGCGGCCTCGGCCCAGGCCGAGATCGACCGCCTGGCCACGGCCCGCGACGAGGCACAGGACCGCGCGGTGCGCGCCCAGGAGGAGTACGAGGCCCTGAAGGCCGAGGTGGACGGCCTCGACGCGGACGACGCGGACCTGGCCGAACAGCACGAGGCCGCCAAGCGCCGGCTCACCGAGGCCGAAGCCACTCTGAGCGCGGCCCGCGAGGCCCTCACCACCGCCGAGCGCACCCGCGCCGCGACCCAGGCCCGCCATGAGGCACTGGCGCTGGGCCTGCGCCGCAAGGACGGCACCGGCATACTCCTCGGCGCCCGCGACCGCCTCACCGGAGTCCTGGGCCCGGCCGCGGAACTGCTGACGGTCACCCCCGGCTACGAGGTGCCGCTCGCCGCGGCCTTCGGCGCGGCGGCGGACGCGATCGCCGTGTCGACTCCGGCAGCGGCAGCCGAGGCGATCCGCCTGCTGCGCAAACAGGACGGTGGCCGAGCGGCGCTGTTGCTGGCAGGGGACGCGCCCCCAGGAAGCGAGGGGCGAGACGGCGCGCGGCTCCGCAGCGCGGGCGCGCCCGGCCACGACGAACCCGCGGACACCCCACGGCCCGGCGCCCCCCTCCCCGCAGCCGGCCTCGTCCGCGGCCCGGCCGACCTCATGCCCGCCGTGCACCGCCTCCTGCGGGGAATCGTCGTCGTCGGCACCCTGGAGGACGCCGAGGACCTGGTCTACGCGCACCCGGAACTCACCGCCGTCACCGCCGAGGGCGACCTCCTCGGCGCCCACTTCGCCCACGGCGGCTCGGCCGGCGCCCCCAGCCTGTTGGAGGTACAGGCCTCCGTGGACGAGGCCGCCGCCGAACTCGCCGACCTGGCCGTGCGCTGCGAGGCGCTGGCCGAGGAGCAGCGGGCGGCAGCCGAACGGCGTGCCGAGGCCGCCACCCTCGTGGAAGAACTCGCGGAGCGGCGCCGGGCGGCAGACCGGGAGAAGTCGGCCGTCGCCCAGCAGCTCGGCCGGCTCGCCGGGCAGGCGCGGGGGGCGGCGGGCGAGGCCGAACGGTCGGCCGCGGCCGCCGCACGCGCGCAGGAGGCGCTGGAGAAGGCCGTACAGGATGCCGAGGAACTGGCCGAGAGGCTGGCGGTCGCCGAGGAGATGCCGGTCGAGGAGGAGCCGGACACCTCCGTACGCGACCGGCTCGCCGCCGACGGCGCCAACGCCCGGCAGACCGAGATGGAGGCCCGGCTCCAGGTCCGTACCCACGAGGAGCGGGTCAAGGGGCTGGCCGGGCGGGCCGACTCGCTCGACCGGGCCGCCCGCGCGGAACGCGAGGCACGCGCGCGTGCCGAGCAGCGCCGCGCCCGGCTGCGGCACGAGGCGGCCGTGGCGGAGGCCGTCGCCTCCGGCGCCCGGCAGCTGCTCGCGCACATCGAGGTGTCCCTCGCCCGCGCGGAACAGGAACGCACCGCCGCCGAGGCCGCCAAGGCACAGCGCGAGCAGGAGCTGACCGCCGCGCGCACCGCGGGGCGTGAACTGAAGGCCGAACTGGACAAGTTGACGGATTCGGTGCACCGCGGCGAGGTACTCGGCGCCGAGAAGCGGCTGCGGATAGAGCAGCTGGAGACCAAGGCGCTGGAGGAGCTGGGTGTCGAGCCGGAGGGGCTGGTGGCCGAGTACGGCCCGCACCAGCCCGTGCCGCCCTCGCTCCCCGCCGAGGGTGAGGTGCTGCCCGAGGACCCCGGGCATCCGCGCAACCAGCCCAGGCCCTTCCACCGCGCCGAACAGGAGCGGCGGCTCAAGGCCGCCGAGCGCGCCTACCAGCAGCTGGGCAAGGTCAACCCGCTGGCGCTGGAGGAGTTCGCGGCGCTGGAGGAGCGGCACAAGTTCCTCAGCGAGCAGCTGGAGGACCTGAAGAAGACCCGCGCCGACCTGCTGCAGGTGGTGAAGGAGGTCGACGAGCGCGTCGAGCAGGTCTTCACCGAGGCCTACCGGGACACCGCGCGCGAGTTCGAGGGCGTGTTCAGCCGGCTGTTCCCCGGCGGTGAGGGCCGTCTGGTGCTGACCGATCCGGACAACATGCTCACCACGGGCGTGGACGTCGAGGCGCGCCCGCCGGGCAAGAAGGTCAAGCGGCTCTCCCTGCTGTCGGGCGGCGAGCGCTCGCTGACGGCCGTGGCCCTGCTGGTGTCGATCTTCAAGGCACGCCCGAGCCCCTTCTACGTCATGGACGAGGTCGAGGCGGCGCTGGACGACACCAACCTCCAGCGGCTGATCCGGATCATGCAGGAGCTGCAGGAGGCCTCGCAGCTGATCGTGATCACGCACCAGAAGCGCACGATGGAGGTCGCCGACGCGCTCTACGGCGTGTCGATGCAGGGCGACGGCGTCTCGAAGGTCATCTCCCAGCGCCTTCGCTGAGCGCAGCCCATCAAGATCAACTCACTTTGTGTTCAAGAAGTGAACATAGAGCCCTTCGGTGTATCGAAAAACTCACAGCCGTTGAAGTATTGACTTCGAAACTTGAAGGCATAGTCTCTGCAACGTTGCTTTTACCTTCAGGTCTCACCTGTAAGGGCTCGCCCCCACCCGCGGCAGCGCTGCCGTGGCCCGAGGAGATACCCGTGACCAGCACCACGCAGGCACCTCAGTCAGGAGCCAGGACGGCTCAACCCGAGCATCTCGGGCACGTCATCTTCATCGCGGCGGCTGCCGCCATGGGCGGTTTCCTCTTCGGTTACGACAGCTCTGTGATCAACGGCGCGGTCGAGGCCATCCGCACCAAGTACGACATCGGCTCCGCGGCCCTCGCCCAGGTCATCGCGGTCGCGCTGATCGGCTGTGCCGTCGGTGCCGCGACCGCCGGCCGCATAGCCGACCGGATCGGCCGCATCCGGGTCATGCAGATCGCCGCGCTCCTCTTCGTCGTCAGCGCCGTCGGCTCCGCGCTGCCCTTCTCCCTGTGGGACTTCGCCCTGTGGCGCGTCGTCGGCGGCTTCGCCATCGGCATGGCCTCCGTCATCGGCCCCGCCTACATCGCCGAGGTCGCCCCGCCCGCCTACCGCGGCCGGCTCGGCTCCTTCCAGCAGGCCGCGATCGTGGTCGGCATCGCCGTCTCCCAGCTGGTCAACTGGGGTCTGCTGAACGCCGCCGGCGGCAACCAGCGCGGTCACCTGATGGGCCTGGAGGCCTGGCAGGTCATGCTCGGCGTCATGGTCGTCCCGGCCGTCCTCTACGGCATGCTGTCCTTCGCGATCCCCGAGTCCCCGCGCTTCCTGCTCTCGGTCGGCAAGCGCGAGCGTGCCAAGGAGATCCTCGCCGAGGTCGAGGGCAAGGACGCCGACCTGGACGTCCGCGTCGCCGAGATCGAGCACGCGATGAAGAGCGAGCACAAGTCCGCCTTCAAGGACCTGCTCGGCGGCGGCTTCTTCTTCAAGCCGATCGTCTGGATCGGTATCGGCCTGTCGGTCTTCCAGCAGTTCGTCGGCATCAACGTCGCGTTCTACTACTCCTCCACCCTCTGGCAGTCGGTGGGCGTCAACCCGACGGACTCGTTCTTCTACTCCTTCACGACGTCGATCATCAACATCATCGGCACCGTGATCGCGATGATCTTCGTGGACCGCGTCGGCCGCAAGCCGCTCGCGCTCATCGGCTCGGTCGGCATGGCCGTCGGTCTCGCGCTGGAGGCCTGGGCGTTCTCGTACCACCTCGTCGACGGCAGGCTTCCGAGCACCCAGGGCTGGGTCGCCCTGATCGCCGCCCACGTGTTCGTCCTCTTCTTCGCCCTGTCCTGGGGTGTGGTGGTCTGGGTCTTCCTCGGCGAGATGTTCCCGAACAAGATCCGCGCCGCCGCCCTGGGCGTGGCCGCCTCGGCGCAGTGGATCGCCAACTGGGCCATCACCGCGAGCTTCCCGTCGCTGGCCGACTGGAACCTCTCCGGCACCTACGTCATCTACACGGTCTTCGCCGCGCTCTCGATCCCGTTCGTCCTGAAGTTCGTCAAGGAGACGAAGGGCAAGACGCTGGAGGAGATGGGCTGACCAGCCCCGTGAACTCGGGGAGAAGGGCCAAGTCCCCGCTGCCCCTCTCCTCGTACCTTCCGCCGCCCCCGGCCCGGCCACTGCCCGGTCCGGGGGCGGCGGTGTCGTACGCGCCGGTCACCGGATGAGAACGCGGGCGCCGAGCCGCCGGGCCCGTGGCGTCGCCGCCTCGATGCCGTCCAGGCGGCTCCCGATCCCGTACGGCTGCTCGCCGAGCGCCGCGCAGATCATGTCCAGGTCCGTGCGCATTGCACCTCTCGGGCACGTCGAGGACCTCGAACTCGCCGTTCGGCCCGCGGACGACCACATCCGCACTCGGACTCGCCGTCCCAGTGGAGCAACGCCGGACCCGCCCGGGCCACCGCATATCGCCGCAGGTCAGTCGCCCAGTGCCGGAATCACCCGCTCCGCGAACAGCCGCAGGCTCCGCCACCCCTCCTCCAGCGGCATCCCGCCCACCAGCGGATGCAGTACGAGGCTGTCGGCGTCCAGCGTCACGCACTCCTCCGGGGTGAGGACGCGGTAGACACCCTCCTCGCGCAGCTCCTCCGCCGTCGTGGCCGCCGACCTCACCGCCGAACGGATCCGGCCCGACTGCCAGGAGGCGTAGGTCCGCGCCTCGTGCAGGAAGTGCTCGCCGTACTCCGCCCACGCCCGGTCCGGGTCCTCGGCGATGTGCAGGAGGGGAGTCTCGGCCGCGGGCATCATGACCCAGCCCTCGGTGCCGTATTCGGCGAGCTTCTCCTTGTAGTACGACTCCAGCTCCGGCAGATGGGCGCTGGGGAAGAACGGCAGGCCGAGGCGCGCGGCCCGGCGGGCGGCGGCCTTGGAGGAGCCGCCGACCAGCAGGAGCGGGTGCGGGTCGGTGTACGGGCGCGGGGTGAGCCGTACCGTGCGGCCCCGGTAGGTGAACTCCTCGCCGGACCACGCCCTCAGCAGGGTCTGGAGCAACTCGTCCTGGAGCCGGCCCCGGCGTCCGAAGTCGACGTCGAACAGGGTGTACTCCTCGGGCCGGTAGCCGATCCCGGCCACCGTCACCAGCCGTCCGCCGCTCAGCAGGTCCAGTACCGCGATGTCCTCGGCCAGCCGCAGCGGGTCGTGCAGCGGGCCGATCACCGCCGACACGGTCACCGCGATCCGGCGGGTCGCCCCGAACACCGCGCCCGCGAAGGTGAACGGCGACGGCAGCCAGTTGTTCTCCGCGCCGTGGTGCTCCTCGGTCTGCACGGTGCTGATCCCGTGCTCGTCCGCGTACGCGGCCATCTCCAGGGCGGCCCGGTAGCGGGCGGAGAGCGCGGCGGGGCCGGCGCCGGGAGCGACGAGGTTGAAACGGACGACCGTGACGGGCATGGGAAGTCCCCCTCCGGTGCGATGCGGTGGAGGGGGACGTTAGCTGACAGAGCGTCAGATGGCCATGGGGGAGAGGAGGATGGGGTCGCCGGATGAGCGAAGCCGTACCCACGGATCCGCGGACCGAGGCAGAGCGCGGCCGGGTCGCGCTGTGGCTGGACCCGGACGACCTGCGGTGGCCGGCCACCGCTGCTGCCCCGACGACGCCGACCAGGACACCCGGGACCGCTGCGGCCGCCTCCGGTTCCGGGCCGGTGCCGCCCTGCACAAGAGCGGCCTGCCCGGCTGAGGCCCGTCACACGGCCGCGGTCGCGCGCTCCTCGGCCGGCTCGGTGACCTCCGCCGGCTTCGTCACCGTCGGCTTCGGCAGCGCCAGGTACAGCAGGCCCGAGATCACGATCGTGGCGACCCAGCCGAGGCCGTACTCGCCGATGACGTTGTTCTTCGCGAGCGGGCCGGTGAACCAGTCCGAGGTCGTGAACATCAGGCCCGACACCAGGCCGATCGCCCAGGCGGCCACGGCCGCGGGGGAGAAGCCACCCTTGTACCAGTAGGCGCTGGTGCGCGTGGTGTCCGTCATGGCGCGGCCGTCGTACTCGGTGCGGCGCAGCATGTCCGCGCCGAAGACGCCGACCCAGGCGGAGAAGGCGACCGCCAGCAGCGACAGGAAGGCGATGAACGAGCCCATGAAGCTCGTCGCCACCAGCATCAGCACCCCGCCGAACACCAGCGAGATCACGGCGTTCACCGAGACCGCCCAGTGCCGCGGCACCTTGAAGCCGAGGGTCTGCGCGGTGAAGCCCGCCGAGTACATCGACATGGAGTTGATCAGCAGCATGCCGATCAGCGCGATGAACAGGTACGGCACAGCGATCCACGTCGGCAGGATCTGGCCGAGGAAGGACACCGGGTCGGTGGCCGAGGCCAGGTCCGGGGTGGACACCGCCATCACCGCGCCCATCAGGACCATGGGCAGTACGACGATGCCGGCACCGCCGACCGCCGTACCCACGATCGCCTTCGAGGACGCCGTGCGCGGCAGGTAGCGGGTGAAGTCCGGCGCCGTCGGGATCCAGCTGACCCCGCCGGCCGCGATCATGCCGACACCGGTGATCACCGCGGCCGTCGAGCCGGCGCTGTGGTGCATCACCTTCGACCAGTCGGTGTTCGCCGCCAGATAGGCCAGGACCAGCACCGAGAAGACGCCGAAGAGGTACGTCGCGTACTTGTTGCACTTCTGCACGGCGTTGATGCCGAGGCCCGAGATCGCGAAGGTCGCGACGACGAACACCAGCAGCATCACCATGTCGAGCACGCTGTCGGCCTTCAGCCCGAACACGATGTCCAGGATGGTGAGCATCGCGTAGGCGCCGGTGACCGCGTTGATCGTCTCCCAGCCCCAGCGCGCGACCCAGATCAGCGAACCGGGCAGCAGGTTGCCGCGCTGGCCGAAGACCGCGCGCGAGAGCGCCATGCCGGGCGCGCCACCGCGCTTGCCCGCGATACCGATCAGACCGACCAGGCCGTACGACACGACCGGCGCCGCGACCGCGACGACGAGCGCCTGCCAGATGTTCAGGTGGTACGCCACGACGAGGCTCGCGCCCATGGTCAGCAGCAGCACGCTGATGTTGGCGCCGACCCAGGTGGGGAACAGCTCGCGGGTCTTCGCGGTGCGCTCGTGATCCGGGACCTGCTCGATGCCTCGGGTCTCGAGAGCGCCTTCGGTCTCGACGGTTTTGCTCATGAAAAGGGGGCACCAGACGTGGGGGGACAGGGGACGGTCGGGACTCTACGCGCGTCAACCGAGCCGCCACCATCGTACTTTGCTCCGAGTCCTTGTATTAAGTGGCGTTTGTCTCTCGGAGGAAGGCACAAACAGCCTTCCGCGGTAACCCATGGCTGATACTGGAGCCGTTATGGAAACCGTCATCCTTGCTGTAGTCATCGCCGTGGTCGTGCTCGCGGCGCTGGGCGGGCTGGTGGTGGGCACCCGGCGCAAGAAGCCGCTGCCTCCGCCGCCCCCGAAGGCGCCCGACATCACCGCGCCCCCGGCCGAGCCGCACGTCGGCGAAGAGGCCGAGACGCCGCGCGAAGAACCGCGCCGGACCATCGAGGAGGTGGATCTCCCCGGCGGCCCCGCACCGGTCGTCGTGGAGGAGCCTCCCGCCGTCCCACCCCTGGAAAAGGCGCCCGAGCTCGAGATCCCGGAGCCCACCGCGGGCCGGCTGGTCCGGCTGCGCGCCCGCCTGTCCCGCTCCCAGACCGCCCTCGGCAAGGGCCTGCTCACGCTGCTCTCGCGTGAGCACCTGGACGACGAGACCTGGGAGGAGATCGAGGACACGCTGCTCACCGCCGATGTCGGCGTGCAGCCCACCCAGGAGCTGGTCGAGAGCCTGCGCGAGCGCGTGAAGGTGCTCGGCACCCGCACCCCCGAGGAACTGCGCGGCCTGCTGCGCGAGGAGCTGCTCAAGGTCGTCGGCACCGACTTCGACCGCACGGTCAAGACCGAGCCCGAGGACCGCAAGCCCGGCATCGTGATGGTCGTCGGCGTCAACGGCACCGGCAAGACCACCACCACCGGCAAGCTCGCGCGCGTGCTCGTGGCCGACGGCCGCACCGTCGTCCTGGGCGCCGCCGACACCTTCCGCGCCGCCGCCGCCGACCAGCTGCAGACCTGGGGCGAGCGGGTCGGCGCCTACACCGTGCGCGGACCGGAGGCCGGCGACCCCGCCTCCGTCGCCTTCGACGCGGTCAAGGAAGGCAAGGAGATGGGGGTCGACGTCGTCCTCATCGACACCGCCGGCCGCCTGCACACCAAGACCGGCCTCATGGACGAGCTCGGCAAGGTCAAGCGGGTCGTGGAGAAGCACGCGCCGCTCGACGAGGTGCTGCTCGTCCTCGACGCCACCACCGGCCAGAACGGCCTGGTCCAGGCGCGCGTCTTCGCCGAGGTCGTGGACATCACCGGCATCGTGCTGACCAAGCTGGACGGCACGGCCAAGGGCGGCATCGTGGTCGCGGTCCAGCGCGAGCTGGGCGTACCGGTCAAGCTGGTCGGCCTCGGCGAGGGCGCGGACGACCTGGCACCGTTCGAGCCGGAGGCGTTCGTGGACGCGCTGATCGGTGACTGAAGGCCCGGCACATTTACCGAGTGCTCATCGGAAGCGCCCGCCCCAAGGTGCAGTTGGGGACGGGCGCTTCGCCTTGCCCGGGGTGCGTACGACCCGGAACTTGACCACATACCGAAATTGGTAGGTGGCCGCGAGAAGTGCCCGTCCCGAACTGCGACTGGTGTCGGGCGCTCCGCCCTGCCGGGCGCGGGGACATACCCGGGCCTGCGGTCGATGTGCGACGTACGCGAGCGTGCCCAGCAGCAGCCGCGCCGCCGGAGGCCGGGTCGCCGAGTCGAGTGAGGGTGGGTGCGGCTCGTGGGTCGGGGTGCGGTCGTGGCGGAGGTGTTGGGGGCGGCGTTGGCCGGTGGTTGCTGTGTACGGCGGTCGGCTGGAAGCGCCCGGCCCTGAGGTGCAGTCGGTGTCGGGCGCTTCGTCCTGCCCGGCGTGTGTAGGGCTGATCACGCCCGCGACCGGTGTGCGACGTACGCGAGCGTGCCCAGCAGCAGCCGCGCCGCCGGAGGCCGGGTCGCCGAGTCGAGTGAGGGTGGGTGCGGCTCGTGGGTCGGGGTGCGGTCGTGGCGGAGGTGTTGGGGGCGGCGTTGGCCGGTGGTTGCTGTATTCGGCGGTCGGCTGGAAGCGCCCGGCCCTGAGGTGCAGTCGGTGTCGGGCGCTTCGTCCTGCCCGGCGTGCGTAGGGCTGATCACGCCCGCGACCGGTGTGCGACGTACGCGAGCGTGCCCAGCAGCAGCCGCGCCGCCGGAGGCCGGGTCGCCGAGTCCAGCGCGGGTGGGCGCAGCCAGCGTGCCGGGCCCAGGCCGCCGCGGTCGGAGGGCGGGGCGGTGAGGTGCGTACCGGGGCCCAGGCCGCGCAGGTCCAGGGCCGAGGGGTCGTCCCAGCCCATGCGGTAGAGCAGCCGGGGGAGCTCCGCGGCGGCGCCGGGCGCGACGAAGAAGTGGGCGCGGCCGTCCGGGGTCGCGGTCACCGGGCCGAGGGGGAGTCCCATCCGTTCCAGGCGGGCCAGGGCGCGGCGGCCGGCGGCCTCGGAGACCTCGATCACGTCGAACGCCTGGCCCACCGGCAGCATCACCGCGGCGCCCGGGAACTCCGACCAGGCCTTGCTCACCTCGTCCAGCGTGGCCCCGGCCGGCACGGGGGGCGCGAAGTCCAGCGGATGCGCGCCGGGCGCCGGGCAGTCGGCGCGTCCGCACGAGCAGACGCCCGCCGCGGCCCGGGCTCCCGGCACCACGTCCCAGCCCCACAGCCCGGTGAACTCGGCGACGGCGGTGCACTCCGACGAACGGCCGCGCCGGCGCGCGCCGGAGCGGATCTCGCGAATGCCGCCGATCGTGAAGCCCATGCCCCCTCCAACGGGTCCAGCGCGCCGGTGGTTACGACACGGAACGAGACGGAAGCGGAACGTAACGCTACGGCTCCGCCTTCCCTGTTCGACGCGAGGTCAAGGCGGCGCCTTGAGGTGCAACGGGTGGCGCATCGGGGTGTTCGCGCCCCCGTGCGCATCACTCCGCCCACTTCCGGCCGTCCTATGTCAAGTGAATCGCGTACGGCCGACCGTGAGTTCATTCGAAGGGGTGGCGAATGGTGGCGTTTCCGGGATCCCCGTGGCTGAGCGGGTGATCGTAGGATTACTGTGAGTGTGCGAGTCCGGGCGGCATATGCACGGTTGGGTATGCCGGAGGCGAGTCGTCAGCTCGTTCGAAGGGTGAGGACCAGCGGACAAGAAGCCGTATTTACCGGCATTCTGATAAGGCTTGGCGCACTCGACGACAAGTGGTCTCAGGGATGGGGGCGTTCCAGTGAGCGGCAACGGCGGTAGCGGAGCGAACGCTGACAGGCGCCCCAATGAGCTGCTCGGCTCGTGGTTCGTGCGCAGCGGCTGGTCCAAGGGTGAGCTGGCCCGTCAGGTGAACCGCCGGGCGCGCCAGTTGGGCGCCAACCACATCTCCACCGACACCTCGCGCGTGCGCCGCTGGCTGGACGGGGAGAACCCGCGCGAGCCGATCCCGCGCATCCTCTCGGAGCTGTTCTCCGAGCGCTTCGGCTGTGTGGTCTCCATCGAGGACCTCGGCCTGCGCGCCGCCCGCCAGTCACCCTCCGCGTCCGGTGTCGACCTGCCCTGGACGGCCCCGCAGACGGTCGCCCTGCTCAGCGAGTTCTCGCGCAGCGACCTGATGCTGGCCCGGCGCGGCTTCCTCGGCACCTCCCTCGCGCTGTCCGCAGGGCCCTCCCTCATCGAGCCCATGCAGCGCTGGCTCGTCCCTAGCCCCACCTCCCCGGTCCCGCCGGAGCCGGAGCCTCTCCTCGACTCCCGCAGGCCGGGCCGCCTCTCCAAGCCCGAGCTGGACCTCCTGGAGTCCACCACGCGCATGTTCCGCCAGTGGGACGCCCAGTGCGGCGGCGGCCTGCGCCGCAAGGCGGTCGTCGGCCAGCTGCACGAGGTCACCGACCTGCTCCAGGAACCCCAGCCCGAGGCGACCAACCGCAAGCTCTTCAAGGTCGCCGCCGAGCTGGCCGAACTGGCGGGCTGGATGTCGTACGACGTAGGCCTGCAGCCCACCGCGCAGAAGTACTTCGTCCTCGCCCTGCACGCGGCCAAGGAGGCCGGAGACAAGCCCCTCGGCTCGTACATCCTCTCCAGCATGAGCCGCCAGATGATCCACCTCGGCCGGCCCGACGACGCCCTGGAGCTGATCCACCTCGCCCAGTACGGCAGCCGCGACTGCGCGAGCCCGCGCACCCAGTCGATGCTGTATGCGATGGAGGCCCGCGCCTACGCCAACATGGGCCAGCCCGGCAAGACCAAGCGCGCGGTCCGCATGGCCGAGGACACCTTCGCCGAGGCCGACGAGTGGGACGAGCCGGACCCCGACTGGATCCGCTTCTTCTCCGAGGCCGAGCTGTACGGCGAGAACTCCCACTCCTTCCGCGACCTCGCCTACGTCGCCGGACGCAGCCCCGCCTACGCCTCCCTCGCCGAGCCGCTGATGCGCAAGGCGGTGGAGAAGTTCGCCGAGGACGGCGAGCACCAGCGGTCGTACGCGCTGAACCTGATCGGCATGGCCACCGTGCACCTGCTCCAGCGCGAGCCCGAGCAGAGCACGGTCTACGCCTCCCAGGCCATGGGCATCGCCAGGAAAGTCCGCTCCGAGCGTGTGAACACTCGTATCCGAAAGACGGTCGACACGGCCGTACGGGACTACGGCGACCTCACCGCCGTGGTCGACCTCACCGATCAGCTCGCCGTCGACCTGCCGGAGACCGCCGAAGCGGTCTGACGCACCCGGCACCCCCCGCCCCGGCCGCGGCCGGTCCTCCCGAACTGCCCGACTCGGCTCCCCCGCGCCAGGTCATCGGAGAGGCCCGCCGCGGCCGGCCTGTGTCACGCGGGGGATCCTCCGGCGATGGTTGCGCCACGATAACGATCGGCGGGTCGCGCATCCGGCGGTTCATCCAGGCGTAACAAGCAGGGCGCCTTCGTCACCCCGGCGAAACAACGAGGGGCTTCCACCGAAACCGCGCTGCGTCAATCTCGTGGCGCATAACCGGCCCACACCCCACACCCGCCGGACCGCTCAGGCACCGCCCGCACGGGGCCGTACCAACCGACGAGGAGACGCCGATGGCACCAGCCATCACGCTTGCCGCGGAGGCACCCAAGCTGTCCTCCGCGAACACAGGCTTCATGCTCATTGCTTCTGCCCTGGTGCTGATCATGACGCCGGGTCTCGCCTTCTTCTACGGGGGCATGGTCCGCGTCAAGAGCACCCTGAACATGCTGATGATGAGCTTCATCAGCATGGGCATCGTCACCATTCTGTGGGTGCTCTACGGCTTCTCCCTCGCCTTCGGCACGAACAACGGCCTCATCGGGTGGGACCCCGACTGGTTCGGCCTCCGCAAGATCGGTCTGACGGAGCTCTGGCCCGGCTACACCATCCCGATCTTCGTGTTCATGGTCTTCCAGATGATGTTCGCGATCATCACCCCGGCCCTGATAAGCGGCGCCCTCGCGGACCGCGTGAAGTTCTCGGCCTGGTCGCTCTTCATCGCCCTGTGGCTCACGCTCGTCTACGTTCCGGTCGCCCACTGGGTCTGGGGTGCCGACGGCTGGGCCTTCAAGCTCGGTGTGATCGACTTCGCGGGTGGTACGGCGGTCCACATCAACGCGGGTGCGGGGGCGCTCGGTGTCATCCTCGTCATCGGCAAGCGCGTCGGCTTCAAGAAGGACCCGATGCGCCCGCACAGCCTCCCGCTGGTCATGCTCGGCGCAGGGCTCCTGTGGTTCGGCTGGTTCGGTTTCAACGCGGGCTCCTGGCTCGGCAACGACGACGGCGTCGGCGCGCTGATGTTCGTCAACACGCAGGTCGCGACGGCCGCCGCCATGCTGGCCTGGCTCGCCTACGAGAAGATCCGCCACGGCGCGTTCACCACGCTGGGCGCCGCCTCCGGCGCGGTCGCCGGTCTGGTCGCGATCACCCCGTCCGGCGGCGCGGTCTCCCCGATCGGCGCGATCGCCGTCGGCGCCATCGCCGGTGTCGCCTGCGCCGCGGCCGTGGGCCTGAAGTTCAAGTTCGGCTACGACGACTCCCTCGACGTCGTCGGCGTCCACATGGTCGGCGGCATCATCGGCTCCCTGCTGATCGGCTTCTTCGCCACCGGCAAGGGCCAGTCCACCGCGACCGGCGTCTTCTACGGCGACCACTCCTTCACCCAGCTGTGGAAGCAGTGCGCCGGTGTCGGCGCGGTCCTCGCCTACTCGCTGATCGTCTCCGCCGTCCTCGCCTTCCTGCTCGACAAGACGATCGGCATGCGGGTCACCGAGGACGAGGAGATCTCCGGCATCGACCAGGCCGAGCACGCCGAGACCGCCTACGACTTCAGCGGCGCCGGCGGTGGTGTCATCGGCTCCGCCGCCCACGCCCCGGCCCTGGCCGCCACGCAGACCAAGAAGGTGGACGCATGAAGCTCATCACCGCCGTCGTCAAGCCCCACCGGCTGGATGAGATCAAGGAGGCCCTCCAGGCCTTCGGCGTTCACGGCCTGACGGTCACCGAGGCCAGCGGTTACGGTCGTCAGCGGGGCCACACCGAGGTCTACCGTGGCGCCGAGTACACCGTCGACCTGGTCCCGAAGATCCGCATCGAGGTGCTGGCCGAGGACGACGACGCCGAGCAGCTGATCGAGGTCGTCGTCAAGGCGGCCCGCACCGGCAAGATCGGTGACGGCAAGGTCTGGTCCCTGCCGGTCGAGACGGCCGTACGGGTCCGCACCGGCGAGCGCGGCCCGGACGCGCTCTGAGGCAACGGCACAAGACGGGAGTCGCTGGGTGACGGGAACGGACGTGCGCACGGAAGCAGAGGACTCGGGACCCAGCGGCTACGCGGCGGCCCGGCTGCGCCTCCTCACCGAGGGGGCGCGGTCCGGGCCGCCGCGCCGTGCCGCCCTCGCGGAACTGACCGACGACTGGCTCGCCGGGCTGTTCACGGCGGCCGCCGGAGAGCTCCCGGGAGCCTCCCTGGTCGCCGTCGGCGGCTACGGCCGCGGCGAGCTCTCCCCGCGCAGCGACCTCGACCTCCTGCTGCTGCACGACGGCTCCGACCCGAAGGCCGTGGCCGCCCTGGCCGACCGCCTCTGGTATCCCGTCTGGGACCTGGGGCTCGCCCTCGACCACTCCGTGCGCACCCCGGCTGAGGCCCGCAAGACCGCCGGGGACGACGTCAAGGTCCAGCTCGGCCTCCTGGACGCCCGCCACCTCGCCGGCGACCGCGGCCTCACCGCCGGCCTGCGTACGGCCGTCCTCGCCGACTGGCGCAACCAGGCCCCCACACGCCTCCCCGAACTGCAGGAACTCTGCGCCGAGCGCGCCGAACGCCAGGGCGAGCTGCAGTACCTGCTCGAACCCGACCTCAAGGAGGCGCGCGGAGGGTTGCGCGACGCCACCGCCTTGCGCGCCGTAGCCGCCTCCTGGCTCGCCGACGCCCCGCGCGAGGGCCTCGCCGACGCACGCCGGCGCCTGCTCGACGTACGGGACGCGCTGCACCTGGCGACCGGTCGCGCCACCGACCGGCTCGCGCTCCAGGAGCAGGACCAGGTGGCGGCCGCGCTGGGGCTGCTGGACGCGGACACCCTGCTGCGGCAGGTCTACGAGGCGGCGCGGGTCATTTCGTACGCCAGTGATGTCACCTGGCGCGAGGTGGGGCGCGTGCTGCGTTCGCGCGCCGTCCGTCCCCGGCTGCGCGCCATGCTGGGCGGCGGCAAGCCCGTCACCGAGCGCTCGCCGCTCGCCGAGGGCGTGGTGGAGCAGGACGGCGAGGTGGTGCTCGCCCGTGCCGCGCGACCCGAGCGCGACCCCGTGCTGCCCCTGCGCGCCGCGGCCGCCGCCGCGCAGGCCGGCCTCCCGCTCTCCCTGCACGCCGTACGGCGCATGGCCGCCACCGCACGCCCCCTGCCCACGCCCTGGCCCGCCGAAGCCCGTGAGCAGCTGGTCACCCTGCTCGGCTCCGGCCGCCCGACCATCGACGTCTGGGAGGCACTGGAGGCGGAGGGCCTGATCAGCCGCCTCCTGCCGGACTGGGAACGGGTCCGCTGCCGACCGCAGCGCAATGCCGTCCACATCTGGACGGTCGATCGGCACCTGATCGAGACGGCCGTCCGCGCCTCCGAACTGACCCGCCGGGTCAGCCGCCCCGACCTGCTCCTGGTCGCCGCCCTGCTGCACGACATCGGCAAGGGCTGGCCCGGCGACCACTCGGTGGCCGGCGAGATCATCGCCAGGGACGTGGCGGCGCGGATCGGCTTCGACCGCGCGGACGTGGCCGTGCTGTCCGCCCTGGTCCGCCACCACCTGCTGCTGATCGAGACGGCCACCCGCCGCGACCTCGACGACCCGGCCACGGTCCGCTCGGTCGCCGAGGCGGTCGGCACCCAGAGCACCCTGGAGCTGCTGCACGCCCTGACCGAGGCCGACGCCCTCGCCACCGGACCCGCGGCCTGGTCCTCCTGGCGCAGCTCCCTCGTCGCCGACCTGGTCCGGCGGGTCGCCGCCGTGCTGGCGGGCGACGCCACCGAGGAGCCGCAGCCCGTCGCGCCCACGGTCGAGCAGGAGCGGCTGGCGATCGAGGCGTTCCGCACGGGCGGCCCGGTCCTCGCGTTGCGCGCCCAGACCGAACCGGTCACCGAGGAGGAGCCGTCCGGCGAACCTCTCGGGGTGGAGCTGCTCATCGCCGTACCCGACCAGCCCGCCGTCCTGCCCGCCGTCGCCGGTGTCCTCGCCGTGCACCGCCTCACGGTCCGTACGGCGGAACTCAGCGCCCTGCACCTGCCCGACGACGTCGACGACGGCTCGGTGCTGCTGCTCAACTGGCGGGTGGCCGCGGAGTACGGCTCGCTGCCGCAGGCGGCCCGGCTGCGCGCCGACCTCGTCCGCGCCCTCGACGGCACCCTGGACATCGCCGGCCGCCTCGCCGAACGGGACGCGGCCTATCCGAGGCGCCGCGGCTGGCTCGCCCCGCCGCCGCGGGTGACCGTCGCGCCGGCGGCCTCCCACCACGCCACGGTGATCGAGGTCCGCGCCCAGGACGCCCCGGGCCTGCTGCACCGGATCGGCATGGCCCTGGAGAAGGCGGGCGTGCGGGTGCGGAGCATGCATGTGAGCACGCTGGGCTCGAACGCGGTGGACGCCTTCTACGTCACCACCGGCGCGGGGGCGCCACTGCCGGCCGAGGACGCGGGGTCGCTCGCGCGGGTGCTGGAGGAGACGCTGCGGACGTGACCTCGCGCCCCTGTGATGCCCGCTGCCGCGCAGGTTTCGCCCCCGTCCGCTCACTCGGGAGAGCGGGCGAGGACGAATAGCTTGCGGGGCCGGATACCCTGGAGGGCAGCCCGAACCGACTCCGACCTCGAGGACCGACGCCACCGTGTTCGACACCCTCTCCGACCGCCTCAGCGCGACTTTCAAGAATCTCCGCGGGAAGGGGCGCCTCAGCGAGGCGGACATCGACGCCACGGCGCGCGAGATCCGTATCGCGCTCCTCGAAGCGGACGTCGCCCTTCCTGTCGTCCGGACCTTCATCAAGAACGTCAAGGAAAGGGCACTGGGCGCCGAGGTCTCGCGCGCGCTGAACCCGGCCCAGCAGGTCCTGAAGATCGTCAACGACGAGCTCGTCACCATCCTCGGCGGCGAGACCCGGCGCCTGCGCTTCGCCAAGCAGCCGCCCACCGTGATCATGCTGGCGGGTCTGCAGGGTGCCGGTAAGACCACCCTCGCGGGCAAGCTCGCCAAGTGGCTCAAGGAGCAGGGCCACTCGCCGCTGCTGGTCGCCGCCGACCTCCAGCGCCCGAACGCCGTCAACCAGCTGAGCGTCGTCGCCGAGCGCGCGGGTGTCGCCGTCTTCGCGCCCGAGCCGGGCAACGGCGTCGGCGACCCGGTCAAGGTCGCCAAGGACTCCATCGACTTCGCGAAGTCCAAGGTCCACGACATCGTGATCGTGGACACCGCCGGCCGCCTCGGTATCGACGCCGAGATGATGCAGCAGGCCGCGGACATCCGGGACGCGGTCTCCCCGGACGAGATCCTGTTCGTCGTCGACGCGATGATCGGTCAGGACGCCGTCAACACCGCCGAGGCCTTCCGCGACGGCGTCGGCTTCGACGGCGTGGTGCTCTCCAAGCTCGACGGTGACGCCCGCGGTGGTGCCGCCCTGTCGATCCGGCAGATCACCGGCAAGCCGATCATGTTCGCGTCCAACGGCGAGAAGCTGGACGACTTCGACGCCTTCCACCCGGACCGGATGGCCTCCCGCATCCTCGACCTGGGTGACCTGCTCACCCTGATCGAGCAGGCGGAGAAGACCTTCAGCCAGGAAGAGGCCGCCAAGATGGCCTCGAAGCTGGCGTCCAAGAAGGGCCAGGACTTCACCCTGGACGACTTCCTGGCCCAGATGGAACAGGTCCGGAAGATGGGCAGCATCAGCAAGCTGCTCGGCATGCTCCCGGGCATGGGCCAGATCAAGGACCAGATCCAGAACATCGACGAGCGGGACGTCGACCGCACCGCCGCGATCATCAAGTCGATGACCCCGGGCGAGCGCCAGGACCCGACGATCATCAACGGCTCCCGCCGCGCCCGTATCGCCAAGGGTTCCGGTGTCGAGGTCAGCGCGGTGAAGAACCTGGTCGAGCGGTTCTTCGACGCCCGCAAGATGATGTCCCGCATGGCCCAGGGCGGCGGAATGCCCGGCATGCCGGGGATCCCGGGCATGGGCGGCGGCCCCGGCCGGCAGAAGAAGCAGCAGAAGAAGGCCAAGGGCAAGCAGCGCTCCGGCAACCCGATGAAGCGCAGGCAGCAGGAGCTGGAGGAGGCCCAGCGCCGCGAGGCCGCCGCGCAAGGCGGAAACGCCTTCGGGCTGCCGCAGCAGAGCGACCAGAACTTCGAGCTGCCGGACGAGTTCAAGAAGTTCATGGGCTGAGTCCGTTCCAGGAGTTCATGCGCTGAGCTCCGCTCGTACGTCCTTGAGGGCGCGCCCCGGCCGAGGGGGGCGCCCTCAGCGCATGCCGACGTCCGCCGTATGCCTTAACGTCCAGATATGAGCGATGCGGCGCCACCACGCAAAGCCCCAGACCAGCCGTGGCGCACCGAGGGCACCCCCGACGAACCGTCCCAGCGGCCCGGCGGCGGAGGGATCCGCGGCGGAAAGTGGTGGGGGCTGCTCGTCACCGCGGTGATCGTCTTCCTGCTGGCCTATGTCGGACTGAACTATCTCGGCCAGGGCAACCAGCCGACGATCTCGTACACGGAGTTCAGCCGGCAGGTAGCCGCCGGCAACGTCGCGACGATCTACTCCAAGGGCGACGCGATCCAGGGCCGGCTCAGGAGCGCACGGGCCAATCCCGAAGGCGGCGGGAAGTACACCCAGTTCAAGACACAGCGCCCGGCCTTCGCGGACGACAAGCTGTGGCAGAACCTGAGCAGCCACGGCGTCACCGTGACGGCACGGCCGGTGGTGCAGGAGCGCAGCCTGTGGTCCAACGTGCTGATGTCCCTGATCCCGATCGTGGTCCTGGTCGCGGTGTGGATCTTCTTCGCGCGGCGGCTCGGCGGGGCCCTGCCCGGCATGGGCGGCCTCTTCGGCCGCCGGGCGCCGCCCAAACCCGTCGGGCCGCGGCCGGGCACCGAGCGCACGACCTTCGCGGACGTGGCCGGCATCGACGAGGTCAAGGGCGAACTGGACGACGTCGTCGACTTCCTGGAGCACCCCGACGTCTACCGCCGGATGGGTGCGAAGCTGCCCCGCGGTGTGCTGCTCGCCGGCCCGCCGGGCACCGGCAAGACCCTGCTCGCACGCGCGGTCGCGGGCGAGGCCGGCGTGCCGTTCTTCTCCGCCTCGGCGTCCGAGTTCATCGAGATGATCGTCGGTGTCGGCGCGTCCCGCGTCCGCGAACTGTTCGCCGAGGCCCGCAAGGTGGCGCCGTCGATCATCTTCATCGACGAGATCGACACCATCGGCCGGGCGCGTGCCGGCGGCGCTTCCATGAGCGGGCACGACGAGCGCGAGCAGACGTTGAACCAGATCCTGACGGAGATGGACGGCTTCTCGGGCGCGGAGGGCGTGATCGTCATCGCCGCGACCAACCGCGCGGACATCCTGGACCCGGCCCTGACCCGTCCCGGCCGCTTCGACCGGGTGGTCAACGTGGCCCCGCCGGACCGCACCGGACGCGAGTCCATCCTGCGCATCCACACCCGGGACATCCCGCTCTCGGGTGACGTGGACCTGGCCCAGATGGCTCGCGTGACCCCCGGTATGACGGGTGCGGATCTGGCCAATCTCGCCAACGAGGCCGCGCTCCTGGCCGTGAAGCGCAAGCAGGAGCAGGTGACCGCCTCGGACATGTCCGAGGCGCTGGAGAAGGTCCAGCTGGGGGCCGAGCGCACCCTCGTGATGCCCGAGGAGGACCGCCGGCGCACCGCCTACCACGAGAGCGGCCACGCCCTCCTCGGCATGCTGCAGCCCGGCGCCGACCCCGTCCGCAAGATCACCATCGTGCCGCGCGGCCGGGCACTCGGGGTGACCATGTCCACGCCCGAGGTGGAGCGGTACGCCCACTCCGAGGAGTACCTGCGCGGTCGCATCATCGGCGCCCTGGGCGGGATGGCGGCGGAGGACGTCGTCTACGGAGTCGTCACCACGGGCGCGGAGAACGACCTCGAACAGGTCACCAACATCGCGCGCGGGATGGTGGCCCGCTGGGGCATGAGCGAACGGGTCGGCCGCCTGTCCGCCCTCCCGAGCGACGCCCAGCAGGCCTACGGCCTCTCCGCCGCCCCGCAGACCCTCGACGTCATCGACGGCGAGATGCGGCGGATCGTCGACGAGTGCTACGACGAGGCGTGCGCCAAACTCCGCGACCACCGCGGCCAGTTGGACGCCCTCGCCCACGCGCTGCTGGAACACGAGACGCTGGAGGAGGCGGACGCCTACCGGATCGCCGGGATCGCCCGCCTGACCAAGGAGAGCGACGACTCCTAGGGCACGCGCGCGACGAGGTAGCGGAAGACGTTCGGCATCCACACGGTCCCGTCCGGGCGCCGGTAAGGGTGCAGGGCCTCCGTCAGCTCCTTGTCGACCTGCTTGGCGTCGGTCGCCGCGGTCGCCGCGTCGAACAGACCGGTCGACAGCAGCCCCCGTACGGCGCTGTCGAGGTCGGCGTACCCGAACGGACAGGCCACCCGCCCCGAGCCGTCCGGTTTCAGCCCCGCCCGCTGGGCGACCTCCTCCAGGTCGTCCCGCCGGGCGGGCCGCCAGCTGCGCGCGCTGCGCAGGGGATCGGCCAGTTTCGTCGCCACCCGCAGCACCGAGGAGGTGGCGCAGCGCTCCGGCGGACCCCAGCCGGCCAGCACCACGGCGGCCCCGCGCACGGCCAGCGGCAGGGCGTCCGCCAGCAGCTCACCGAGCCCCTCGGAATCGCCCGCGAGGCAGCCGATCGGCTCGAAGACGGTCACCAGGGTGTAGGCCGCGGAGTCCGTTCCGGCCAGGTCACGGGGCGGGCCCGCCACGAGGGTCACGGCACGCGCGCGTGTACGGCCGCTCACGCCGTGCCCCGTGCCGTCGCCGTACCGAGTGCGCCCGGTGCCGCCGCGCACACCGGGCGCGCCGAAGGCGTCCCCGTCGGCGGCGCGCGAGGTGTCCGGCAGCAGGCGCCGGCGGGCGAGGGCGAGCCGCTCGGGGGAGGCGGCGTCGACACCGGTGACGGTGGCACCTCTGCCGGCCGCCAGCAGCAGCGCGAGCCCGGCACCGCAGCGCAGGCCCAGCAGCCGGGTGGCGGGGCCCACTTCGAGCCGTTCGTAGACGGCTTCGTAGAGCGGCACCAGCATCCGCTCCTGGATCTCGGACCAGTCACGCGCGCGTGCGTACAGATCCACGCGGGGTGCGGAATCCGCGTGAGGCATGTGCTGCCGCGCGAGCGTAGGTGTCATAGGTAAGCGCCCCAATCCGCCGACAGTTCAGCGCTGTGCCCGGTTGTGTGGGCCCCGTGCCGTACGCGCGCACTTCCCACGTATGTCAGGTAACTCCCGGCCCGCTGCCCCGTCCAGGGGTCGTGGGGCCCCGCTTGGGGTCCGGGCGCCGGTGTGGCGAGATTTCACATCCCGGCAATCTGGATGGCCGTACGGTGTCCGCTTCGGGGGAACGGGCCGGTGCCGGGGGGCGGACGACGCGGGGGTAACGCCATGCGCGCCACGGACGCTGACCGGAGTGAGGCTGCGCGACGAGAGCGGCCGAAACGCCTCTTGCGCACCCGCCGGCCACAAGCGCACCGGTCGCTACAGGCCGGGTCGTAGGGCGGACTACGCACCAGCTTGTTACGAGCTGTGCGGCTTCTCCGCAGATCAGCGCACCCGCCCTCGTCCGGACGCATCAGTGCCAACTGACGGGTACGTGCAAATTATTTGGGATGCCCCGGAATAGGAACACATTCGAGCTCCCGCTCGTTGTCATTACGTGAGCACGACACAGACACCACCTGTACTCGCCGCAGAGCTGGCGCAGGCGTGGGCCGACATTCAGCGGTACCACCCCGAGCTGCCGGACCTTGCCGCGCCAGAGTCCCTGATCGGGGAGTCGTCGTCCGCGTGCGGGCACGAGCTCTCCTTCGAACGACTGCTCCATGAGGCAGTCCACGGCATCGCAGCCGCCCGTGGGATCCGCGACACCTCCCGCGCCGGCCGCTACCACAACCGCCGTTTCCTCGCGATCGCCGAGGAGCTGGGCCTCGACCACCCCGAGGAGCCGCACCCGAGCAGCGGTTTCTCACTGGTCACGCTCAACCCCGAGGCCAAGCGGCGCTACCGCCCCACCATCGAGCGGCTGCAGCGCGCGCTGAAGGCGCACACGGCGGCGACCTCCTCGGACACCACCCGCAGCTTCCGCGGCCCGGCCGCCCGGCACGGCTCCTCCGGCGGCGGTGTCCGGGTCAAGGCGGTCTGCGACTGCGGTCGCAACGTCCGCGTGGTCCCCTCGGTCCTCGCCCAGGCCCCCATCGTCTGCGGCGGCTGCGGCAAGCCGTTCAGAATCCCGGAGGTCGCGGGAGCGGCGTGATCACGAGCCGCGAAGCACCGGCATCTCGTGGGTGCCGGTAGTGGCCTCGTGACGCCGAACAGCGCACCCGACGTACGGTCACCTCCACGCCGGGTGCCGCTGAGCCATGCCCGGCCCCGGCTCACCCACCCTCGGCCAGAAGCGGCCCGCGGGGTATGGCACAATGGCTAGCTGTACTCGACAGCCGCACAGGACCCCTCTCTCCTCCGGCTGACGCGTCCATCGGGCACTCGGGTACCGCAACCCCACGCGGCAACTCGCCGTGCCCAACCACGTCAAATCCAGGAGAACCCACTCCCGTGGCAGTCAAGATCAAGCTGAAGCGTCTGGGCAAGATCCGTTCGCCTCACTACCGCATCGTCGTCGCCGACTCCCGTACCCGCCGTGACGGCCGGGCCATCGAGGAGATCGGCAAGTACCACCCGACCTACAACCCGTCGGTCATCGAGGTGGACGCCGAGCGTGTGGCGTACTGGCTGGGTGTCGGCGCGCAGCCGACCGAGCCGGTTCTCGCCATCCTCAAGAAGACCGGCGACTGGCAGAAGTTCAAGGGCGAGCCGGCCCCCGCGCCGCTGCTCGTCGCCGAGCCGAAGGCCGCGCGTCCGTCGTTCGAGGCTCTCGGCGGTGACGACGAGGGCAAGGGTGAGGCGATCACCCAGAAGAAGAAGGCTGAGAAGAAGGACGAGGCGGCTGCTGAGTCCTCTGCGGCTGAGTCGACCGAGGCCTGAGCAGCATGCTCGAAGAGGCGCTTGAGCACCTCGTGAAGGGCATCGTCGACAACCCTGACGATGTGCAGGTCGCCTCGCGCAACCTGCGCCGCGGGCGCGTGCTCGAGGTCCGGGTCCACCCCGACGACCTCGGCAAGGTGATCGGCCGCAACGGCCGCACCGCGCGCGCTCTGCGCACCGTCGTGGGCGCCATCGGCGGTCGCGGTGTCCGCGTCGACCTCGTCGACGTGGACCACGTCCGCTGACGCTTCATCGCAACCGGCTCGGGCCGGGGAGGGCCACTGGGCCGTCCCCGGCCCGCAGTCGTATGACAGGAGATCAAGCACAGTGCAGCTGGTAGTCGCGCGGATCGGCCGCGCCCATGGCATCAAGGGCGAGGTCACCGTGGAGGTACGCACCGACGAGCCGGAGCTGCGGCTCGCCCCGGGCGCCGTCCTGGCCACCGACCCGGCCTCCACCGGGCCGCTCACCATCGCCACCGGCCGGGTCCACAGCGGCCGGCTCCTCCTGCGCTTCGAGGGCGTCACCGACCGCAACGCCGCCGAAGCCCTCCGGAACACCCTCCTGATCGCCGAGGTCGACCCGGAGGAACTGCCCGAGGGCGAGGACGAGTACTACGACCATCAGCTCATCGACCTCGACGTGGTCACCGAGGACGGCGTGGAGGTCGGCCGGATCACCGAGATCTCGCACCTGCCCTCCCAGGACCTGTTCATCGTGGAGCGCCCGGACGGGACCGAGGTGATGATCCCCTTCGTCGAGGAGATCGTGGCCGACATCGACCTCGCGGAGCAGAAGGCGGTCATCACCCCTCCGCCGGGCCTGATCGACGACCGCGCCGAGGTCGCCTCCCCCGGCGACACAGGGGAAGAGTCGTAATGCGCCTCGACGTCGTCACGATCTTCCCCGAGTACCTGGACCCGCTGAACGTCTCCCTCGTCGGCAAGGCACGCGCGCGTGGGCAGCTCGATGTCCAGGTGCACGACCTGCGCGCATGGACGTACGACCGCCACAACACCGTCGACGACACCCCGTACGGCGGCGGCCCCGGCATGGTCATGAAGACCGAGCCCTGGGGCGACGCGCTGGACACGATCCTCGCCGACGGCTACGAGACCGGCGGCCGGGCGCCCGCGCTGATCGTGCCCACGCCCAGCGGCCGGCCCTTCACCCAGGAACTCGCCGTGGAGCTCTCCGAGCGACCCTGGCTGATCTTCACACCGGCCCGCTACGAGGGCATCGACCGGCGCGTCATGGACGAGTACGCCACGCGCGTGCCCGTCTACGAGGTCTCCATCGGTGACTATGTGCTGGCCGGCGGCGAGGCGGCCGTCCTGGTCATCACGGAGGCCGTCGCCCGGCTGCTGCCCGGCGTCCTCGGCAACGCCGAGTCCCACCGGGACGACTCCTTCGCGCCCGGCGCCATGGCGAGCCTCCTGGAAGGCCCCGTCTACACCAAGCCGCCCCTCTGGCGCGGCCGGGACATCCCGGACGTGCTGCTCAGCGGCCACCACGGGAAGATCGCCCGCTGGCGCCGCGACGAGGCCCTCAGGCGTACGACGGCCAACCGGCCCGACCTGATCGAGCGCTGCGACCCCAAGGCCTTCGACAAGAAGGACCGCGAGATGCTCTCCATCCTGGGCTGGGAACCGGACCCGGAAGGCCACCCGTACGGCCGATTTTGGCGGCGGGCCGAGGGCATGGAACAATAGACCGCTGTTGTGCGCCCGTCCGGCGTGCGCCCCTGCCACGGGGGGACACGACGCCCGCCCCGACCCGCACACGGCTTCGTGCAAACACCTAGTTTCCGTTGATGACCTGTGGCATCAGCGAAGAAAGCAGACGAAATGTCTCACCTGCTCGACTCCGTCGACGCCGCGTCGCTGCGCAGCGACATCCCGGCCTTCCGCCCGGGTGACACCGTCAACGTCCACGTCCGCGTCATCGAGGGCAACCGCTCCCGTGTGCAGCAGTTCAAGGGCGTTGTGATCCGTCGCCAGGGCTCCGGTGTCCGCGAGACCTTCACGGTCCGCAAGGTCTCGTTCTCCGTCGGCGTCGAGCGCACCTTCCCGGTGCACACCCCGATCGTCGAGAAGATCGAGCTGGTCACCCGTGGTGACGTGCGCCGCGCCAAGCTGTACTACCTCCGTGACCTGCGCGGCAAGGCCGCGAAGATCAAGGAGAAGCGCGAGAGCTGAGCGCTCTCCGGAGCCCATGGCGGGGCGGGATAGCATCTCGCCCCGATGGACACCGAAGCACAGCCGACGGAACGCGACCGCCCCTCCCACCCGGATTCCCCGGTGCCGGAGGGACGGTCGCGTTTCGCGTTGGCCGGGCGGATCGCCAACTGGCTGCCGGGCGGCCGGATCACCCTCACACTCTTGCTCTGCCTGGCGTTTTTGCTCGTCCTCAACGCTTTCGTGGTGCAACCGTTCCAGATTCCGAGCGGATCCATGGAACAGGGCTTGAGGATCGGGGACCGCGTTCTCGTAAATAAGTTGGCGTACCGTTTCGGTGCCCGGCCGCGCCGCGGCGATGTGATCGTGTTCGACGGTACGGGGTATTTCGGGGACGCCGACTACATCAAGCGCGTTGTCGGTGTGGGGGGAGACCATGTGGTCTGCTGCGACAGGCAGGGGAGGATCGAGGTGAACGGCCGCGCCGTCGACGAGTCGGCGTTCCTCTATCCCGGGGACAGCGCCTCCAGCGTGCCCTTCGACATCGTCGTACCCGCCGGCCGCCTGTTCGTCCTCGGCGACCACCGCAGCGACTCCAGCGACTCCCGCGCCCATCTCGGCTCGCCCGGCGGCGGCATGATCCCGGTCGGCGACGTCATCGGCCGCGCCGACTGGATCGTGTGGCCGTACGACCACTGGACGCACCTGACGGCGCCCTCCGCCTACGCGCGCGTGCCCGCCCCGGAGGGCGCGCATGGGTAACCGCGGCAAACCGCGCGGGGTGCCCAGCAGCCCCGCCGACAATCTGCTGCCCACCGGATCGCGCCGCACCTCCGCGCCCGGCGGCGGCCGTACGCGCGCGGAGCGGCGGAAACTCCAGCGCAAGGTCAAACGCAAGCGGCGGCGTTCAGCCGTCCGGGAGATCCCCCTTCTGGTCGGCGTGGCCGTCCTCATAGCGCTGGTCCTGAAGACCTTCCTCGTCCAGGCGTTCGTGATCCCGTCGGGCTCGATGGAGCAGACGATCCGGATCGGCGACCGCGTCCTGGTCGACAAGCTCACCCCGTGGTTCGGCGCCGAGCCGCAGCGCGGGGACGTCGTCGTCTTCCACGACCCGGGCGGCTGGCTGGCCGACGAGCAGACGGCCAAGAAGCACGATCCGGTCGTCGTCAAGCAGCTCAAGGAAGGCCTCACCTTCATCGGGCTGCTCCCCTCCGACAACGAGAAGGACCTGATCAAGCGGGTCGTCGGGGTCGGCGGCGACCACGTCAAGTGCTGTGACAGCCAGGGCCGGGTCACCGTCAACGGCGTGCCGCTCACCGAAGGGGATTACATCTATCCGGGTGACGCCCCGTCCGCCCAGCCCTTCGACATCACCGTTCCCCAGGGCCGGCTGTGGGTCATGGGCGACCACCGGGGCAACTCCGCGGACTCCCGTTTCCACCAGAACACCCCGTACGGCGGAACGGTGTCCGAGAAATCCGTGGTCGGCCGCGCCGTCGCCATCGGCTGGCCGATCGGCCACTGGACACGCCTTGAAGAACCTAAAACCTTCGCAAGCGTCGCCGACTCCGCGTCGCGTGCGACCGCCGGTCCCTCGCTGTCGCATAGGGTTGCCCCCGAGAATCCGAACGGAACGACCCAGCTCCCGACCCCTGCGGAACTCCCGCTCGTTATGGGAGTGGTGGGCCTGCGTCGAATGTGGAGCAGGCAGCGGCACAGAGTAAGGAGTTGGCGTGGGGGATGTGGCGGTTGGCGCACGGTCGGGGCACGACGGCGAGGAGCACCGCGGACACCCCGTGGAAGCGAACGCCCCCGTGCCGGACGGCGCCATGACCTCCGGGAATGACGCGGCGGGCGACGAGGGCACGCCGGACGACGGACAGCGGCCGAGGACCGAGGGCGCCGGTGCGGGCGAGGCCGCGGACCGGCCGAGGAAGCCGCGCTCCTTCTGGAAGGAGCTGCCGATCCTCGTCGTCATCGCGCTGGTGCTGGCGCTGCTGATCAAGACGTTCCTGGTGCAGGCGTTCTCGATCCCGTCCGCCTCGATGCAGAACACCCTCCAGGTGGGTGACCGCGTCCTGGTCGACAAACTCACCCCGTGGTTCGGCTCCAAGCCCGAGCGCGGCGAGGTCGTGGTCTTCCACGATCCGGACAACTGGCTGGCGGGTGAACCGGCGGCGAGCCCGAACGCCGTGCAGCAGGTCCTCAGCTGGATCGGCCTGATGCCGTCCGCCAACGAGAAGGACCTCATCAAGCGCGTGATCGGCGTCGGCGGCGACACAGTCCAGTGCAAGAACACCGGCCCGCTGCTGGTCAACGGCAAGCCCCTGAACGAGCCGTACGTCTACCCCGGCAACACGCCGTGCACGGACGACGAGGTGGGCGGCCAGTTCAAGGTGACGGTCCCCCAGGGCTACATCTGGGTGATGGGCGACCACCGCCAGAACTCCCGCGACTCGCGCTACAACCAGTCCGACAAGCACCACGGCATGGTCCCGGTCAGCGACGTCGTGGGCCGCGCCATCGTCAAGGCCTGGCCGATCAACCGCTGGGGCACCCTGCCCGTCCCGGACACCTTCGACCAGCCCGGCATCAACCAGCAGTCCACGGAGTCCGCCGCCCTGACGGTGGCCCCGCAGGGTGTGGCCATCGCCGCGGTACTGCCGGTGGCGGTGTGGCGGCGTCGGCGCGCGGACCGGCTGGAGACCAAGGCGGAGCGGAAGACGACCGCGGGCAGCCGGTGACCGCGGAGGTTCCGGCGCTCCCCGACGGGTGGACGGTGGACCGCCTGCGCGCCCACTCAGGCGACGCGCGCGCCGTCCCGCTCTCCCCGGACCGGCACGTCCACGCCGAGGACGGCAGCGGCGGCCCCCACCAGCCGCTGCGCCCCTCGTACGTGCTGGCCTTCGGTGAACTCTGCCTCGTCGACCACGACGGTGAGTGGTACATGGGGACCCTCCACGACGACGGCTCGGTGGGCTGTTGGGCCTCGTACGGGTCCGACCTGGCCGAGGCGATCCGGAACCTGTGAGTCCGGGGCCCGCCGGGTCTTTGCCCCCGCTCCGGCGCCGGTCGGGAAACAGGGGCTGCCCCCGCCCGGTACTGCCGGGTAGGGTGCGGGTCCATGGGTGGCGAGAGCACGACGCGTACGGCCCCGCACAGCGGCGGGACAGGCACGGCACAGCCCGGCGGCAGCCGGCTCGGGCAGCGGCTTTCCTCAGTGGCCGTGGCACTGGGTCTGGTGCTGTTCCTCGGCGGATTCGCCTGGGCGGCGGTGACCTACCGGCCGTACACCGTGCCGACCAGCTCGATGACGCCCACGATCGACGCCGGTGACCGGGTGCTCGCGCAGAAGGTCGACGGCGGTCAGGTGAAGCGCGGTGACGTCGTCGTCTTCACGGACAAGAGCTGGGTCACCAACGCCAAGGTGGTCAAGCGCGTCGTCGCGGTCGGCGGCGACACCGTCTCCTGCTGCACGAACGGCAAGCTGACCGTCAACGGCAAGCAGATCGACGAGCCCTATCTGCCCAAGGGCAGCCTGGCGGAGATCAAGAACTTCCCGACGGTGACCGTTCCCCAGGGCCGTCTGTTCCTCCTCGGCGACGAGCGCCAGGGTTCCCTGGACTCCACGGCCCACCTCACCGACGCGGCCAAGGGCACGGTCTCCCGTGACGCCGTGAACGCCCGCGTGGACGCGGTCATCTGGCCCTGGAAGGGCTCGCTGATGCGCCCCACCGGCTTCGAGGCCCTCGGCGCGCTCTCCCAGCCCGGTCCCCTGTCCACCATCGAGCTGCTGATCGTCGCCGGCGCCGTCCTGGTGCTGGCCGGCGGCGCCTACGGCCCGATCGCGGGGCGCATGGGCCGCTCCCGCGCGCGTGCCGCCCGCCCGGAGGCGGCCGGTGTCCGCTGAGACCACGCGGACCGGCGAGGACTCCTACGAGGGCGGGCTGCGCAGGGTGGCCCGGGTGGTCCTCCTCGACCCACAGGACCGCGTCCTGCTCCTGCACGGCCATGAGCCGGACGATCCGGCCGACGACTGGTGGTTCACCCCGGGCGGGGGCCTGGAGGGTGCCGAGACGCGCGAGGAGGCCGCGCTCAGGGAACTCGCCGAGGAGACCGGCATCACCGACGTGGAACTCGGCCCGGTGCTGTGGCGCCGCATGTGCTCCTTCCCGTTCGCGGGCCGCCGCTGGGACCAGGACGAGTGGTACTACCTGGCCCGTACGACGCAGACGGCCACCGCGGCCCAGGGGCTGACGGAGCTGGAGCGGCGCAGCGTCGCCGGAGCGCGCTGGTGGACGTGTCAGGAACTGACCCGGGCACATGAGACGGTGTATCCGACCAGACTCGCCGAGCTGCTGCGCACGCTGCTCGACGAAGGTCCCCCGGCCAGTCCTGTGACCCTCGACGCGGAAATCGTCTAGCGACCCGGAAATCGTCTGAGTGCCCGTCGGACTGGCGCACAATGGGGGGATCGCACGGCTGAAGGGGAACATGCCATGAGCGCCGAGGACCTCGAGAAGTACGAGACCGAGATGGAGCTGAAGCTCTACCGGGAGTACCGCGACGTCGTCGGTCTGTTCAAATACGTGATCGAGACCGAGCGGCGTTTCTACCTCACCAACGACTACGAGATGCAGGTGCACTCGGTCCAGGGGGAGGTGTTCTTCGAGGTGTCGATGGCTGATGCCTGGGTCTGGGACATGTATCGGCCGGCACGCTTCGTGAAGCAGGTCAGAGTCCTCACGTTCAAGGACGTGAACATCGAGGAGCTCAACAAGAGCGACCTGGAGCTCCCGGGCGGGTGACGGGCTGCTGTCGCTCGTGTGGGTGACGAGCTTTTCCACAACCGCTGAGTAATTCACCAAGATCAACACGTGTCGGCCGGAT
This sequence comes from Streptomyces sp. NPDC001153, assembly GCF_053598315.1. Lineage (NCBI taxonomy): Bacteria > Bacillati > Actinomycetota > Actinomycetes > Kitasatosporales > Streptomycetaceae > Streptomyces > Streptomyces sp. NPDC001153. The sequence continues at coordinate 140,844 of NZ_JBSFJZ010000012.1, read as the reverse complement.
GCGTGACCGTTGGCGCCGGAGGTGGTGCCGACATGAACGCACGAGAGGCACTGGGCAAGTACGGCGAGGACCTGGCCGCCCGGCGGCTCGCCGAGGCCGGAATGACGATCCTGGGGCGCAACTGGCGCTGCGGCCGTTCGGGCGAGATCGACATCGTCGCGCGCGACGGTGACGCGCTCGTCGTCTGCGAGGTGAAGACCCGCAGGGGCAGCGGCTACGAACACCCCATGGCCGCGGTGACTCCCGAGAAGGCGGCCAGGCTGCGCGCGCTGGCCGAGCACTGGATCCAGGCCCACGGAGGGGCACCGCCGGGCGGCGTCCGCATCGACCTGATCGGCGTCCTGCTGCCCCACCGCGGCGCCCCCTCCGTCGAGCACGCGCGGGGGGTGGCCTGAATGGGGTTCGCCCGCACCTGCTCCGTGGCCCTGGTCGGCGTCGAGGGCGTGGTCGTCGAGGTCCAGGCCGATCTGGAACCCGGCGTCGCCGCCTTCACCCTGGTCGGCCTCCCGGACAAGAGCCTGACGGAGAGCAGGGACCGGGTCAGGGCGGCGGTGGTGAACTCGGGCGGCGAGTGGCCGCAGAAGAAGCTCACCGTCGGACTCAGCCCGGCATCGGTGCCCAAAGCCGGCTCGGGCTTCGACCTGGCCGTAGCCTGCGCGGTGCTCGGCGCCGCCGAGCGGATCGATCCGCGTGTCCTCGCGGACATCGTCATGATCGGGGAGCTGGGCCTGGACGGCCGGGTCCGGCCGGTCCGCGGCATTCTCCCGGCCGTCCTCGCCGCCGCCGACGCAGGCTACGAGCAGGTGGTCGTACCCGAGTGCGCCGCCGCCGAGGCCTCGCTGGTCCCCGGCGTCTCCGTGCTCGGCGTCCGCAGCCTGCGCCAGCTCGTCGCGGTCCTCACCGAGGAGCCCGTCCCCGAGGAGGAACCCGACGAGCAAGGCCGCCCCGACCCCCTCCTGGCCGGTCTGCGCGTGCCGGGCGCGGGTGCGGCCACCGGCATGCACAGTGCCGGCGCCGCACAGCACGAACACGATCACGACCTGGCGGACGTCGTGGGCCAGACCTCGGCCCGTACGGCCGCGGAGGTGGCCGCCGCCGGTGGACACCACCTCTTCCTCGAGGGGCCGCCCGGGGCGGGCAAGACCATGCTCGCCGAGCGGCTGCCCGCCGTCCTTCCCCGGCTGACCAGGGAGGAATCACTGGAGGTCACGGCGGTGCACTCGGTGGCCGGGCTGCTGCCACCGGGCAAGCCGCTCATCGACGTGGCGCCCTACTGCGCCCCGCACCACTCGGCCACGATGCAGTCGCTGGTCGGCGGAGGCCTCGGCATCGCACGCCCGGGAGCGGTCTCCCTCGCCCATCGCGGTGTGCTGTTCCTGGACGAGGCGCCCGAGTTCCACGGCCAGACCCTGGACGCCCTGCGACAGCCGCTGGAGTCGGGCCACGTCGTGATCGCACGCAGCGCGGGCGTCGTCCGCTTCCCGGCCCGCTTCCTCATGGTGCTGGCGGCCAACCCCTGCCCCTGCGGACGCTTCTCGCAACGCGACTCCCTGTGCGAGTGCCCGCCGTCGGCGATCCGCCGTTACCAGTCCCGGCTCTCCGGTCCGCTGCTGGACCGGGTGGACCTGCGTGTCGAGGTCGATCCGGTCACCCGGGCCCAGCTCACCGAACCCGGCGCCCGGGGCGAGTCCACGGCGGCCGTGGCCGGGCGGGTACGCCAGGCCCGTGAGCGCGCGGCGGCCCGCCTGGCCGGAACCCCCTGGCGCACCAACAGCGAGGTCCCCGGCCGTGAACTGCGCAGTCGCTACCACCCCGTCGCCGGCGCGATGGACGAGGCCGAGCGCAACCTCGAGCGAGGTGTGCTCACGGCCCGGGGCATCGACCGGGTCCTGCGCGTCGCCTGGACGGTCGCCGACCTGGTCGGCCACGACCGCCCGGACGCCACCGACGTGGCCCTGGCCCTGCAACTGCGCACCGGAGTGCCGCGAGGGGTGCCGATGGCCATCGGGGCGCTGACATGAACACCGCCGAGGACCCCGCAGACGAACTGCTCGGGCGGGTCTTTCTCTGTCGGGTGATCGAACCGGGGGACGAGGTCGGCGGGCGGTGGGTCCGGAAGTTCGGGGCGGGGGAGGTGGTGCGGCGGCTGAAGGAGGGGATGCCGGCTCTGCCGGGGGTGAGTGAGCTGCGGTGGGCCGGGCTGGTGGCTCGGGCCCGGCGGGCCCGGCCCGAGCGGGATCTCGCCGTGGCCGGGGAGGCGGGGGCGCGGTTCGTGGTGCCCGGGGACGCCGAGTGGCCCGGGCAGCTCGATGACCTGGAGGATGCCCGGCCGATCGGGCTGTGGGTGCGCGGGCGGCCCAGCCTGCGGCTCTGGACGCTCAGGTCCGTCGCCGTGGTGGGCGCGCGGGCCTGCACCGAGTACGGCACCCATGTCGCCGCCACGCTCGCCGGAGGCCTCGCCGAGCGGGGCTGGGTGGTGGTCTCGGGCGGCGCGTACGGCATCGACGGCGCCGCCCACCGAGGCGCCCTCGCCGCTCGCGGAGCCACCGTCGCCGTCCTGGCCTGCGGCGTCGACCGGCCGTACCCCCGCGGCCACGCCGCCCTGATCAGCCGGATCGCGGAACAGGGACTGGTCGTGGGCGAGTTGCCCCCGGGCGACCATCCGACGCCCAGCCGGTTCATCCTCCGCAACCGCGTCATCGCCGCGCTGACCAGGGGCACCGTCGTCGTGGAGGCCGCCTGCCGCAGCGGCTCGCTGGCCACGGCGCGGGCGGCGGGGCGCCTCGGGCGGTTCACCATGGGGGTCCCCGGCCCCGTCACCAGCGCACTCTCCGCCGGCGTCCACGAACTGCTGCGCGGAGAGGCCGCCCTGGTCACCGACGCCGCGGAAGTCATCGAACTCGTGGGTGACATGGGTGAGCTCGCCCCACCCCGCAGGGGTCCCGTGCTCCCGCGTGACCTGCTGGAACCCGCCTCCCGGGCCGTTCTCGCCGCCCTGCCCGGCAACCGCGCGGCCACCGTCGAGGAGATCGCGCTCGGTGTGCCGACCACCGGGGACGAGGCGATCGCGAAACTGTACGAACTCCGAGCACTTGGATACGTCGAACGACATGGCGTTGGCTGGAAGTTGACACGCCAGGCGGTGATGTCGGTCCGCACCGGTCACGGTCCGTGTTGACCGAACGTGTTCGGCCGTCCGGGGGAACCTCCGACGCCCTTGAGGTTTCCAGGAGTTGACGCCCCCGCCGGTCACGCAGAGCGAGCCGGGAAACCCGCGCGCGAGACCGGCGGGAGCGCCCCGCGCACGGGTGGAGCCGCACTGTTCGCACACCGCGACACCTCAGTCACGCTACGCTCACGAAGGCGCCGACACAGATCGCGCCAACTCGACACCAGACCGACAGCTCACCCAGGTAGCCCACTTCCCCCCACCGATCCCCACCCCGTCCCACTCAGAGCACTTCACAGCACTTCACGGCAGAACGGCACAAGGCGACGAATGCCCCAGCACACCTCCGGGTCAGACCGGGCGGCGATCCCCCCAGCCGCCCGCGACGGTGGCAGCGTGCGGCCGCCCGCTCCCTCGACGCTCGACGAGCTGTGGCGGTCGTACAAGGCGACGGGGGACGACCGGCTGCGGGAACAGCTGATCCTGCACTACTCGCCGCTCGTGAAATACGTCGCGGGCCGGGTGAGCGTCGGCCTGCCGCCCAACGTCGAGCAGGCCGACTTCGTCTCCTCCGGCGTCTTCGGGCTGATCGACGCCATCGAGAAGTTCGACATCGACCGGGAGATCAAGTTCGAGACGTACGCGATCACCCGGATCCGGGGCGCGATGATCGACGAGCTGCGGGCGCTGGACTGGATCCCGAGGTCGGTGCGGCAGAAGGCACGGAACGTGGAGCGGGCCTACGCCACCCTGGAGGCGCGGCTGCGGCGCACCCCGTCCGAGGGCGAGGTCGCCACCGAGCTGGGCATGGAGGTCGACGAACTCCACGCCGTGTTCAGCCAGTTGTCGCTGGCCAACGTGGTCGCGCTGGAGGAGCTGCTGCACGTCGGCAGCGAGGGCGGGGACCGGCTCAGCCTCATGGACACGCTGGAGGACACCGCCGCGGACAACCCCGTGGAGGTCGCCGAGGACCGGGAGCTGCGCCGCTTCCTGGCACGGGCGATCAACACGCTGCCCGAGCGGGAGAAGACCGTGGTCACGCTGTACTACTACGAAGGGCTCACCCTCGCCGAGATCGGCAACGTCCTCGGGGTCACCGAGAGCAGGGTCAGCCAGATCCACACCAAGTCGGTGCTGCAGCTGCGGGCCAAGCTGGCGAGCTTCGGGCGCTGAGCGCGCGGGGCCGGGTGACCGTATCGGTGGTTCGGGTGGTGCGGCCGGCGCCATGAGGGCGAGCGGCTCCCGTTCGGGTGGGGGCGTCCGTAAAGTGGTTGACGTGCCAAGGATTCGAGCGGCCTCCGTGGCCGAGCACCGGTCGATGCAGCGAGCCGCCCTGCTGGACGCGGCCCGGTCGTTGCTGTCCGAGGGCGGGACGGAAGCGCTGACGTTCCCCGCGCTGGCCGAGCGGACCGGGCTGGCGCGGTCGTCCGTGTACGAGTACTTCCGGTCGCGGGCCGCGGTGGTCGAGGAGCTGTGCGAGGTCGACTTTCCGCTGTGGGCGGCGGAGGTGGCGGCCGCGATGGAGCGGGCCGCGTCCGCCGAGGGCAAGGTCGAGGCGTATGTGCGGCAGCAGCTGGCACTGGTCGGGGACCGGCGGCACCGGGCGGTCGTCGCCATCTCCGCGAGTGAGCTGGACGCCGGGGCGCGGGAGAAGATCCGGGCGGCGCACGGCGGGCTCGTCGCGATGATCGCAGAGGCGCTCGAGGAGATGGGGCACGAGCAGCCCCGGCTGGCGGCGATGCTGCTGCAGGGGGTGGTGGACGCGGCGGTGCGGCGGATCGAGCTCGGTGCCGCGGAGGATCCCGCGGTGGTGACGGACGCCGCGGTCGCCATGGCGCTCCGGGGTGTGAGGGGCTGACGCCGTCTGCCGCCGGGCGGGTGCCGCCAGGCAGCTACGACGGCAGCGGTACCCCCAGCACCGGCAGCAGTCTCGGCGGCCCCCTGTGCAGAAGCCACGGCGGCAGCAACGACAGCGGGTCCAGGTAGGTCTTTCCGCGGAGCAGGCCCCAGTGGACGCATGTGGCGGCGCAGTGGGAGCCCGTCGCCTCCACCGTGCCCACCGCCTCTCCCGCCCTCACCTCGTCCCCCTTTCGCACCAACGCGGTCACCGGCTCATACGTCGTACGAAGATCTGTGCCCGTCAGGTCGACGGAGACGACCCCGCGCCCGGCCACCCGGCCCGCGAAGGACACCCGGCCGGGTGCGACCGCCCGTACCGGGGAGCCCGCCGGCGCCCCCAGGTCGACGCCGCGGTGACCGGGGCCGTACACCGTCGCCGGTGGCTCCCAGCCCCGTAACACCGGGGGCCGGACGCCCACCGGCCAGGTGCGCGCGACGGCCGGGACCGGGGCCGGAGGAGGTGGTGCGGGGGCCGAGGGTGGAGTGTCCGCCCAGGAACGGCAGGGCGCCAGGGCGGCCGGCGCCAGGCCGAGGAGCAGACCCACCGCCAGCAGGACATGTCGCATCGCTTCTCGCATGCGGCAACCGTCCCGCACCCCGCCGATCACGGCCGGACACTGTGGACAACTCACCGGTTGTGGACAGCGGCGTCACCCGGTGCCCCGGCGGTCCCGTACACTTCTTCTGGCGATCCGGGTCACCGGGTCGACTTCGCACGCCCCGACACCAGGCCGTCAAGCGGTCGGTGTCAGCGCCTCTCGGTCCTTCGCGGCAAGGCGCGTCGCGGGCGTCAGGCGCGGGAGCCGTCCGGCCCCCGCGGCACAACCGAGAAACTCAAGGAGATACGGCCATGGCCGTCGTCACGATGCGGGAGCTGCTGGAGAGCGGCGTCCACTTCGGTCACCAGACCCGTCGCTGGAACCCGAAGATGAAGCGCTTCATCTTCACCGAGCGCAACGGCATCTACATCATCGACCTGCTCCAGTCGCTGTCGTACATCGACCGCGCCTACGAGTTCGTCAAGGAGACCGTCGCCCACGGCGGCACGGTCATGTTCGTCGGCACCAAGAAGCAGGCGCAGGAGGCCATCGCCGAGCAGGCCACCCGCGTCGGCATGCCCTACGTCAACCAGCGCTGGCTGGGCGGCATGCTCACCAACTTCTCGACCGTCTACAAGCGTCTGCAGCGCCTGAAGGAGCTCGAGCAGATCGACTTCGAGGACGTCGCCGCGTCCGGTCTGACCAAGAAGGAGCTTCTCGTGCTCTCGCGCGAGAAGGCCAAGCTGGAGAAGACCCTCGGTGGTATCCGCGAGATGCAGAAGGTGCCCAGCGCCGTCTGGATCGTGGACACCAAGAAGGAGCACATCGCCGTCGGTGAGGCCCGGAAGCTGAACATCCCGGTCGTCGCGATCCTCGACACCAACTGCGACCCCGACGAGGTCGACTACAAGATCCCGGGCAACGACGACGCGATCCGCTCCGTCACCCTGCTCACCCGTGTGATCGCCGACGCCGTCGCCGAGGGCCTCATCGCCCGCTCCGGCGTCGCCACCGGCGAGAAGGGCGAGAAGGCCGCCGGCGAGCCGCTCGCCGAGTGGGAGCGCGACCTGCTCGAGGGTGAGAAGAAGGACGAGGCTCCGGCCGCCGAGGCTCCGGCTGCCGAGGCCGCGCCCGCCGAGGCCGCGCCCGCCGAGGCCGCTCCGGCCGAGGAGAAGGCCGCCGAGGGCGAGCAGGCCTGACGCCGGTCCGTCAGCGTTCGACAGCGGGGGCGGTACTGCACCGGACAGCGCCTTCGGCGCGGTGAAGTCCACCCCCGCTGTTCACCCGTAGGTCGGCACGACGTACGCGCTCCACGGCTACATGTGGAGAGCAACCGTGCGGATCTCAAGATCTCCAGACTTCGAGAAAGACTCACAGACTCATGGCGAACTACACCGCCGCCGACGTCAAGAAGCTCCGTGAGCTCACCGGCGCCGGCATGATGGACTGCAAGAAGGCGCTGGACGAGGCCGAGGGCAACGTCGACAAGGCCGTCGAGGCGCTGCGCATCAAGGGCCAGAAGGGCGTCGCCAAGCGCGAGGGCCGCTCCGCCGAGAACGGCGCCGTGGTCTCCATCATCGCCGACGACAACTCCTCCGGCGTCCTGGTCGAGCTGAAGTGCGAGACCGACTTCGTCGCCAAGGGCGAGAAGTTCCAGGCCGTCGCCAAGAAGATCGCCGAGCACGTCGCCGCGACCTCCCCGGCCGACCTCGAGGCGCTGCTCGCCTCCGAGATCGAGCCCGGCAAGACCGTCCAGGCGTTCGTGGACGAGGCCAACGCCAACCTCGGCGAGAAGATCGTCCTGGACCGCTTCGCGCAGTTCTCCGACGGCTTCGTGCTCGCCTACATGCACCGCACCATGCCCGACCTGCCCCCGCAGATCGGTGTCCTGGTCGAGCTCGACAAGCCGAACGCCGAGGTCGCCAAGGGCGTCGCCCAGCACATCGCCGCCTTCGCGCCGAAGTACCTCTCCAAGGAGGAGGTGCCGGCCGACGTCGTCGAGTCCGAGCGCCGCATCGCCGAGGAGACCACCCGCGCCGAGGGCAAGCCCGAGGCCGCGATCGCCAAGATCGTCGAGGGTCGCCTCAACGGCTTCTTCAAGGACGCCACGCTGCTCGGCCAGCCGTACGCCCTCGACAACAAGAAGTCGGTCCAGAAGGTGCTGGACGAGGCCGGTGTCACCCTGAAGCGCTTCTCGCGCATCAAGGTCGGCATCTGAGCCCGTTCCGCGATCGACGCGCGACCCGCGGGAAATTCTCGATAGGGTCGACAGCAGTCGTCCGCGCACACCGCCACACCCCGGCGTGGGGCGGACGGCAGCAGATCTGACGAGGAGGCCATTGCCGCGCATGGGAGCGAAAAGCGACCCCACCGGCAATGGCCTTCTTCGTATGTGCAACACGTGAAAGAGGCGGGATCCCGATGACCACCAAGGCCCAGAAGAGCGACGACGGCAAAGTACGCGGCCGGTTTCTGCTGAAGCTGTCCGGAGAGGCGTTCTCCGGTGGCGGGGGCCTGGGCGTGGACCCGGACGTGGTGCACAAGATCGCCCGGGAGATCGCGGCCGTCGTCCGTGACGGCGCGCAGATCGCGGTCGTCATCGGCGGCGGCAACTTTTTCCGCGGCGCCGAACTCCAGCAGCGCGGCATGGACCGCGCCCGCTCCGACTACATGGGCATGCTCGGCACCGTGATGAACTGCCTCGCCCTCCAGGACTTCCTGGAGAAGGAGGGCATCGACAGCCGGGTGCAGACCGCCATCACCATGGGCCAGGTCGCCGAGCCGTACATCCCGCTGCGCGCCGTGCGCCACCTGGAGAAGGGCCGCGTGGTCATCTTCGGCGCCGGTATGGGCATGCCGTACTTCTCCACCGACACCACCGCCGCCCAGCGCGCCCTGGAGATCGACGCCGAGGCGCTGCTCATGGGCAAGAACGGTGTGGACGGGGTCTACGACTCCGACCCCAAGACCAACCCGGACGCCGTCAAGTTCGACGCCCTCGGCTACGGCGAGGTCATCACCCGCGACCTCAAGGTCGCCGACGCCACCGCCATCACGCTGTGCCGCGACAACAAGCTCCCGATCCTCGTCTTCGAACTCCTCGCGGAAGGCAATATCGCCCGTGCCGTCAAGGGTGAGAAGATCGGCACGCTGGTGGGTGACCAGGGCAGCCGGGACTGACCCGGCATCAACCCGGCCGGTGGCGCGCGGTCCGTAAGGGGGCCTGACCCTGGCCGGGGGATGGACAATGTCCTGCCGGTCGGGAACCGTGCAGGAAGAAGACGCGACGCAGCCGGCCGCCGCCCGCCAGAGGAACCGCAGCCGGGCCTTACTCAAGACACGCAGGAGCAAGTGGTGATCGAAGAGACCCTCCTCGAGGCCGAGGAGAAGATGGAGAAGGCCGTCGTGGTCGCCAAGGAGGACTTCGCCGCGATCCGCACCGGCCGTGCGCACCCGGCGATGTTCAACAAGATCGTGGCCGACTACTACGGCGCCCCGACGCCGATCAACCAGCTGGCCTCGTTCTCCGTGCCGGAGCCGCGCATGGCGGTCGTGACCCCGTTCGACAAGAGCGCGCTGCGCAACATCGAGCAGGCGATCCGCGACTCCGACCTGGGCGTCAACCCCAGCAACGACGGCAACATCATCCGGGTGGTGTTCCCCGAGCTGACCGAGGAGCGCCGCCGCGAGTACATCAAGGTCGCCAAGGGCAAGGGCGAGGACGCGAAGATCTCGATCCGCTCCGTGCGCCGCAAGGCCAAGGACGCCATCGACAAGCTGATCAAGGACGGCGAGATCGGCGAGGACGAGGGCCGCCGTGCGGAGAAGGACCTCGACGACACCACGGCGAAGTACGTTGCCCAGGTGGACGAGCTCCTGAAGCACAAGGAAGCGGAGCTGCTCGAAGTCTGATGAGCGACTCTTCCTGGGGGGCGCCGCCATCGGTGGGCCAGGCCGGGTACTGGGGGCCCGCCGAGGGCGGGCCTGCCCAGCCCGTCCCGGGGGCCGTACCGGCGGGTCCCGCGTACGATGCGCCTGAGGCGCACCAGACTCGCCCCATGCCCATCGTGCCCGACGAACCCGCGTACGGCTCGGGCCGGGACGGTGTCCGGGGGACCGGCCGGCGGGGCGGCCCCTTGTTCCAGGAATTCCAGGACGAGTTCCGCCCCGAGCACCCGCAGGTCCGCACCCTGCCGGCCGAGAACCAGAATCCGGAGCCCATGCCCGACGCCCACCAGCCGGCGCCAGCGCCGCAGAAGAAGAGCGCGGGCCGTGACCTGAGCGCGGCCATAGGCGTCGGGGTCGGGCTCGGTGTGGTGATCGTCGCCTCCCTGTTCATCAAGAAGGCCGTCTTCGTCGGCGTGATCGCGGTCGCCGTCGTCGTCGGCCTGTGGGAGCTGACCAGCAGGCTGCGGGAGCGCAAGGAGATCAAGGCGCCGCTGGTGCCGCTGGCGGTCGGCGGTGCGGCGATGGTGGTCGCGGGGTACGTGCGCGGCGCCGAGGGCGCGTGGGTCGCGATGGCGTTGACCGCGCTGGCGGTGCTGGTCTGGCGCATGACGGAGTCGCCGGAGGGCTATCTCAAGGACGTCACGGCGGGCGTCTTCGCGGCGTTCTACGTGCCGTTCCTGGCCACGTTCGTAGCGATGATGCTCACCGCGTCCGACGGCCCGTGGCGGGTCCTCACCTTCCTGCTCCTGACGGTCGTCAGCGACACCGGCGCCTACGCGGTCGGCTGGCGGTTCGGCAGGCACAAGCTGGCCCCGCGCATCAGCCCCGGCAAGACCCGCGAGGGCCTGGCGGGCGCGGTGCTGTTCGCGATGGTCGCCGGCGCGCTGTGCATGCAGTTCCTGATCGACGACGGCACCTGGTGGCAGGGCCTGCTGCTGGGCCTCGCGGTGGCGGCCAGCGCCACGCTGGGCGACCTCGGCGAATCCATGATCAAGCGCGACCTGGGCATCAAGGACATGGGCACCTTGCTCCCCGGCCACGGGGGCATCATGGACCGCCTCGACTCCTTGCTCCCTACGGCGCCGGTGGTGTGGTTGCTGCTGGTGGTGTTCGTCGGCTCCGCGTGAGGTCTGTGTCGCAGGGCTTGCTTCCCGCGGCGCCGGTGGTGTGCGTGTACGGCTTCCGGGCCCCCGTCCTGTCCGAGGACGGGGGCCTTCGGCATTGGTCGTACGGCCCTCGGGGTGGGACGATGCTGGATATAAGCCCCCTATCCGGAAAAGGAGGGCTTCATGTCCGCCTTCCATGAAGAGATCGACGTCGACCGGTCTTCCGGCGAGGTCTGGGCGTATCTCAGCGACCCGTCCCACCTGCCGGAGTGGCAGAAGAGCGCGGTGTCGGTCGAGCAGCTCGACGACAGCCCCTTCGGACTCGGGTCCCGGATCCGGATCACCCGCCACGTCGGCCGCCGCGACGTCCCGCTGACCATGCGGGTCACCGAGTTCGAGCCGCCGCGCTCATGGAGCATGCAGGGCACCGACGGTCCGGTCCGGGGAAGGGTCCACGGCGAGGTCACCCCGCTCCCCGACGGCCGTACCCGTGTGACCATGGACCTGGACTTCGAGGGCCATGGCCTCGGCAGGGTGCTGATCCCCCTCGTCGTACGCCCCCAGGTCCGCAGGGAGCTGCCGGAGAACGAGCGGCTGCTCAAGGAGCGGCTGGAGCACACCGCCGCCTAACCGGACGGTCCTCAGGTGGCCCGGATGGCGGCGATGTCGAACTGGAGGCGGACCTTCTCGCTCACCATGGCCCCGCCCTGGGCCAGCCGGGCGTCGTAGGCCAGCCCCCAGTCGGAGCGGTTGATGGTGGTGGTGCCGTCGAAGCCGACCCGCTCGTCACCGAACGCGTCGACGACATGACCGATGTAGGTGAGTTCCAGGTCGACGGGGCGGGTGGTGTCCTTGATCGTGAGATCGCCGGTCATCCGGTAGACGTCCTCGCCCACGAGCCGCACGGCCGTGCTGGTGAAGGTCATCCGCGGATGCGCCCCGGCGTCCAGGAACTGCCGGCCGATCAGGTGCGCGTCGCGCTGCTCGACACCCGTGTCGACGCTGGCCGTGTACAGCACGATGTCGGCCCGGGAGCGGGCCGGGTCGCGGCCGTCGAAGTGGAGGCGGCTCTCGTACTCGGTGAAGGCGCCCCGCACCGTCGTCACCATCGCATGCCGCACGGAGAACCCGATCCTGCTGTGCGCGGGATCGATCAGCCACTCGCCGGTGAGGCCCGCGAGCTCGGGGGCGGGCAGAACGGCGGTGGCACGGGCCACCGGCGCGGCGGTCGCCACGGGAGCGGCGGCGGAGGGCTGCGCGCGCCGGTGGGAGGAGTTGCGGCCGAAAAGGTTCATGGTTCATGTGGGTAACGCCAGGCCGAGGGGCGCGACAAGGTCCGACCAGGAAACCCGACCGTTCGTCAGCAGAACTTCACAGCCCGCCGGAGCTCTCACAGGAGTGACGACCCCCCTCACCGAAATGCCCCGATTCAGGGTGTTGACGATATGTCTGCGGCATATGACGATAGCCGGAACAGTGAGCGCCGAACTGTCGCCCTGTGAACCGCGCGGCGCTCCCGTCTCGGCCCGAAGGAGGGCGGCAATGAAGACATCCCGGAGGCGCATGCCGGGCAAGAAATCGGCGGTGGCGGTAATGATCCTTGGAGCGGCCCTCTTCGTCGCTCCGACCGCGACCGCCGCCACCGAGAACCCGAAGCCCCAGAGTCCCGGCTTCGACCTCTGCATCCACAGCGCTGGTCCGGCCGGGCGCTTCTATTACCCGGGTTTCGCCAACGTCCCCTGCATCTGATCGGCACATCGGACGAGGAGCGGCTCAGCCACGCCCGGCTGAGCCGTCCTCGGCGCTTTCGGCGCGGACAGGGGGCCTGGTGTGGATCACCGGGCCGTCTCTGGGCCGTCAGGCTCACATGGCCTTGGCGGAAGCACGCGATCCACGGCCTTCCTGGACCTGGGTAGCCCGGTGCGCGTGCGAGTCGTCATCTGGAGGGTCACTGGCGGCTGATCGCCCGAGAGATTCCGGCAGCGACGGTGGTGGCGAGGATCCAGCCGGCGGCGGTCAGACCGTAGGCCAGCCATTGACCGGTGCCGCGGGCCGCGAAGGCGGCTTCCTGACCGAAGCTGGCGATCGGGAGCAGCACGTCCACCGTGTAGAAGAGGGCGTTGAACGGTGGGGTCTTGCCCGCTTCGAGCGGTACCGGCGGGCGCTGCGTGAAGAAGAGGGTGCCGATGGCAAGCAGCGCCAGGAGCCACAGGGCCGCGCGGAGGGGCCGGTAGCCGTAGCCGACAGTCGCGTCCTGGATGTGGCCCCACAGGCGGCGGTGGAGCGGAAGGGCGGCGCGGCGGTGGCGTTGTTTGGCAAGGAGGACCGTGCGTGCTTCGTCCTCGTGGCCCAGGCGGCGGTATGAAGTTGCGAGTTGCTCATACGGCTGCGGGACATACCCGTCAGTGCCGCGTCGGAGCCAGTCAAGGCGCTCGGGGGCTGTGAGCGGGGTGGCGAGGCTGTCGTAGACGGTCTCGGCGAGTCGGAGATCAGCAGGCCAGGAGTCCGGGGCGTCGTACAAGGTGCCCAGGTGGGCGCTGCTCGCGTCAACAGTGCCGTCGATCGGCTGCCGAGTGCGCAGGTCGGATTCCCGGGCCTGGGCCAGGCGCAGGGACACGGCGGTGCCCCCCCCGGATTTGCAACGATGGCGTCGCGGAAGCTGAGCCGGGTACCGATGCGGCTGCCGTCGAGTTTGATGCCGCCTTCCACGCTGAGCCCCTCACCGAGGTCGAAGTTGCGGTTCACGCTGACGTCGACGGCCTCCAGGGCGATATCGCCCGAGTTGCACAGCCGGGCCCCGCAAAAGCCGATCGCCGCGCCGACTGTGGCGCCGGAGAGGATGATCCGTCCCTCGGCGGTGAAGCCTGGATGGAAGGTGAAGTCCTCGGTGACCTGGACGTGGTAGGCATCCAGGGCGTGACCCCCCGGGTTGCTGAGGGTGGCGCCCTCGAGGTCGAACTCACCGGAGACGGAGGCGCCGGACATGCGGAACCCGCCCTCGACGTCCAGGTTCCTGCACAGCATGTCGCCACCGGCGCGCAGATGGACGGCGGATATCGCCTCGGTGTCCGGCGCCTTGATCACTGTCTGTCTCAGGTCGACATCACCGTGGATCTGGGCCCGGGTGAGCAGCAGCGGGCCGTTCAGGCGGCACCGTGACAGCACCAGCCTGCCGTCGATCTGGGCCATACCGGCATCGAGCCCCGGCAGCGCACATCCGGTGAGGACCACCTCGTGGATCCTGGCTCCGTGCAACAGTGGCACCGCGTCGAAGCTGCAGTCTGCCAGGACGACCGGCATCAGGACCTCCGCAAAGCGCACATCCAAGAGGCCTGTGATGCGGGCCCCGGTCAGACGCAGCGCCGGGCGGTCCCCTGGAGCAGACTCGTCGCCGGCGCCGAGCAGGAGCGCTGCGATGACCTCGGCCCTTACGGTCGGCTCCTCCGATGACGCCCCGCGGCGGACGTCGACGGCGCCCCCCTGCGCGAAGCGGTTCCACAACTGGCGCTCGCCAGGGTTCAGTTCGTCAAGACGCATGACCACAATGCTCGCTCAGCCAGTGGTCCGACGGCGTGCCGAACGCCGTAGCGCCGGCCGAGATCACGGCCATGCCGCACGGGATGAGCTCCCGGCCCTCGGGGCCTTCGTCAGGGGCGTCCGATGCCGATCAGTCACGACCAGCTACAACCAGCTACGACTACTACCGACACTCGTAGCGGCCCACGGCCCCCAGGTCACCCATGTGGATCTGCGACACTGGTACAGCCATGCCTAAGCCCGGAGAACTCACTTTCGTCGCCCCGCGCGGTGCTCAGAAGCCGCCGCGGCATCTTGCCGACCTCACACCCGCCGAGCGCAAGGACGCGGTGGCCGAGATCGGTGAGAAGCCGTTCCGTGCCAAGCAGCTCTCGCAGCACTACTTCGCGCGGTACGCGCACGACCCGGAGGAGTGGACCGACATCCCCGCCGGATCGCGGGCCAAGCTCCAGGACGCACTGTTCCCCGAGCTGATGACCGTCGTGCGGCATCTGTCGACCGACCAGGGAACCACCCGTAAGACGCTGTGGCGGCTGTTCGACGGGACGCTCGTGGAGTCGGTGCTGATGCGGTACCCGGACCGGGTCACCATGTGCATCAGCTCGCAGGCGGGGTGCGGGATGAACTGCCCGTTCTGTGCGACCGGGCAGGCGGGGCTCGACCGGAATCTGTCCACTGCCGAGATCGTCCACCAGATCGTGGACGGGATGCGGGCGCTGCGGGACGGTGAGGTGCCCGGCGGGCCTGCCCGGCTCTCCAACATCGTCTTCATGGGCATGGGCGAGCCGCTCGCCAACTACAAACGGGTCGTGGGTGCCATTCGGGCGCTGACCGATCCGGCTCCGGACGGGCTGGGGCTGTCCCAGCGGGGCATCACCGTGTCCACCGTCGGGCTCGTGCCGGCCATCCACCGGTTCGCCGACGAGGGCTTCAAGTGCCGGCTCGCGATCTCCCTGCACGCCCCCGACGACGAGCTGCGTGACACCCTCGTCCCCGTCAACACCCGCTGGAAGGTGCGCGAGGTGCTCGACGCCGGGTTCGAGTACGTCGAGAAGAGCGGGCGCCGGCTGTCCATCGAGTACGCGCTCATCCGCGACATCAATGACCAGGCGTGGCGGGGGGACCGGCTCGGCCGGCTGCTCAAGGGCAAGCCCGTGCACGTCAATCTCATCCCGCTCAACCCGACGCCGGGCTCCAAGTGGACCGCCTCGCGGCCCGAGGACGAGAAGGCCTTCGTCGAGGCCATCGCCGCGCACGGTGTGCCCGTCACCATCCGGGACACCCGTGGCCAGGAGATCGACGGAGCCTGTGGTCAGCTCGCGGCCACCGAGCGGTAATCTGGGCCGGTCCACATATCTTCCTATCCAGACACCTTCATATTCCGACAGGGGAGCGCCACAGCGCTGAGAGTGCGGCGGACAGGGCCGCAGACCCTCTGAACCTCGCCCAGGTCATTCTGGGTAGGGAGTTCGGTCATCACTCAAGCTGTTGCGCCCTGCCCGGGTCCTTTCCCCGAAAGGCCCGGGCGGGGCCGCGTCTCTTCCTGGCCAACCCCAGGAGGACATCCAGTGCAGAACAAGACCTTCGTGGCCGTGGCGGTCGGGCTCGGCCTGATCGCGCTGTCCGCGTGCGGTTCCGGCGGCGACGCCAAGTCGTCGGCGGACTCCAGGAACGTGACGCTCGTCAGCCACGACTCGTGGGCCGTGTCCAAGAACGTGCTCCAGGACTTCGAGAAGAAGACCGGGTACAAGGTCCACGTCCTCAAGGACGGCGACGCCGGGCAGGCCGTCAACAAGGCGATCCTCACCAAGGACAACCCGCAGGGCGACGTCTTCTTCGGCGTCGACAACACCCTGCTGTCCCGCGCCCTCGACAACGGCCTCTTCCAGCCGTACACCGCCAAGGGCCTCGACAAGACCGGTGCCGCCTACCAGCTCGACAAGGAAAAGCACCGGGTCACACCGGTCGACTACGGCGACATCTGCGTCAACTACGACAAGGAGTACTTCGCCGACCACCGTCTGACTCCGCCGCAGACCTTCGCCGACCTCGCCAAGCCCGCGTACAGGAACCTCCTCGTCACCGAGAACGCCGCCACCTCCTCGCCCGGCCTCGGCTTCCTGCTGGGCAGCGCCGCCCAGTTCGGGGACAACGGCTGGCAGGACTACTGGAAGAAGCTCAAGGCCAACGGCGTCAAGGTCGTCGACGGCTGGGAGCAGGCCTACTACCAGGAGTTCTCCGGTTCGTCGGAGGGCAGGAAGGCCGGCGGGGACCGGCCGCTCGTCGTGTCGTACGCCTCCTCCCCGCCCGCCGAGGTCATCTACGCCAAGAAGCGGCCCAGCACCGCCCCGACCGGAGTGTCGTACGGCACCTGCTTCCGGCAGATCGAGTTCGCCGGGCTGCTCGGCAACGCCCGGAACCCCAAGGGTGCCAAGGCCTTCATCGACTTCCTGGTCTCCAAGGAGTTCCAGGAGGACATGCCGCTGAACATGTACGTCTACCCGGTGGTCGACGGGGCGAAGGTGCCCGCCGAGTTCACCGAGTACGGCAAGGCCGCCGAGCACCCCGAGACCATGGCCCCCGGCAAGATCGCCGCCAACCGTGACCAGTGGGTCAAGTCGTGGACCTCGCTCGTACTGAAGTAGCGGACCGGAAGGCCCGTACGGGGAGCGCGGCGCGGCTCGGGCTGATGGCCCTGCCCGTCGCGTTCTTCGCGCTGTTCTTCGCCTGGCCCGTGGCCGCGATCGTCGCGCGCGGGCTGAAGGTCGACGGCGCCTGGCAGCTGGGGCGGATCGCGGACGTGGTCACGCAGCCGGACATCCGGCACGTGCTGTGGTTCACCACCTGGCAGGCACTCGCCTCCACCGCGCTCACCCTGCTGCTCGCGCTGCCCGCCGCGTACGTCTTCGCCCGTCTCGACTTCCCCGGCAAGCAGGTCCTGCGGGCCGTCGTCACCGTCCCGTTCGTGCTGCCGACCGTCGTCGCCGGCAGCGCGTTCCTCGCCCTGGTCGGGCATGGCGGGCTGCTGGACGAGCTGTGGGGCGTACGGCTGGACACCACGGTGTGGGCGATCCTGCTGGCCCACGTCTTCTTCAACTACGCGGTCGTCGTACGGACGGTGGGCGGGCTGTGGTCCCAGCTCGACCCCCGGCAGGAGGAGGCCGCCCGCATGCTGGGCGCGTCTCCGTTCGGTGCCTGGCGGAAGGTCACCCTCCCGGCCCTCGCGCCCGCCGTGGCCGCCGCCGTGCTGATGGTGTTCCTGTTCACCTTCACCTCGTTCGGTGTCGTCCAGATCCTCGGCGGCCCCACCTTCTCCACCCTCGAAGTGGAGATCTACCGGCAGACCTCCGAGGTCTTCGACCTCTCCACGGCCGCCGTCCTCACCCTCGTCCAGTTCGCCGCCGTCGGCGCGATCCTCGCCGTGCACGCCTGGACGGTACGGCGCCGGGAGACCGCGCTGCGGCTGGTCGACCCCGGGGCGACCGCCCGCCGCCCGCGCGGCACCGGGCAGTGGGCCCTGCTCGCCGGCGTCCTCGTCACCGTCGCCCTGCTGCTCGTCCTGCCCCTCGCCGTCCTCGTCCGCCGCTCCCTGGACGCCCCGGGCTTCGGCTACTACCGGGCCCTGACCAACGCCGACGGCGGTACGTTCCTGGTGGCGCCCGTGCACGCGGTGTGGACCTCGCTGCAGTACGCCGTCGCCGCCACCGCCATCGCCGTCGTGATCGGAGGTCTCGCCGCCGCCGCGCTGGCCCGCCGGGACGCCGGACGGCTGGTCCGGGGTTTCGACGCGCTGCTGATGCTGCCGCTGGGCGTCTCCGCCGTGACCGTCGGCTTCGGGTTCCTGATCGCCCTCGACAAGCCGCCGCTGGACCTCAGACAGTCCTGGATCCTCGTCCCGCTCGCCCAGGCGCTGGTCGGCGCACCCTTCGTCGTACGGACCATGCTGCCCGTGCTGCGCGCGGTGGACGCACGCCTCCGGGAGGCCGCCGCCGTGCTCGGGGCCTCGCCCTGGCGGGTGTGGCGGGAGGTCGATCTGCCGATGGTGCGGCGGGCGCTGCTGGTCGCGGCTGGGTTCGCGTTCGCCGTCTCGCTCGGCGAGTTCGGGGCGACCGTGTTCATCGCCCGTCCCGACAACCCGACGCTTCCGGTCGCCGTGGCCCGGCTGCTCAGCCGCCCCGGAGACCTCAACTACGGCCAGGCGATGGCCCTTTCGACCATTCTGATGGTGGTGTGCGCCGCCGCGCTGCTCATCCTGGAGCGGCTGCGCACCGACCGGACGGGGGAGTTCTGATGCTGCTGACCGGACCGGGGAGTTCTCGATGCTGCTGAGCCTCGATGCCGCGACCGTGCGCTTCGGCGGGCGGGCCGTGCTCGACGCGGTCGGTCTCGACGTCGCCGAGCACGAGGTGGTGTGTGTGCTGGGCCCCAGCGGCAGCGGGAAGTCGACCCTGCTGCGGGCGGTCGCCGGACTCCAGCCCCTGTCCGACGGCCGGGTCCTGCTCGACGGCCGGGACCAGTCGGGCGTGCCCGCTCACAAGCGGGGCGTCGGCCTGATGTTCCAGGACCACCAGCTCTTCCCGCAGCGGGACGTCGGCGCGAACGTGGCGTTCGGGCTGCGCATGCACGGCGTCGCCAAGGGCCGACGGGACACCGAGGTCGGGCGGTTGCTGGACCTGGTCGGGCTGCCCGGGGCCGCCCGGCGGGCCGTGGCCTCCCTGTCCGGCGGCGAGCAGCAGCGCGTGGCCCTCGCCAGGGCGCTCGCGCCCCGGCCCCGGCTGCTCATGCTGGACGAGCCGCTCGGTCAGCTCGACCGCTCGCTGCGCGAACGCCTGGTGGCCGAACTCCGGGAGCTGTTCGGCCGGTTGGGCACCACCGTGCTCGCCGTGACCCACGACCAGGGCGAGGCGTTCGCGCTGGCCGACCGGGTGGTGGTGATGCGGGACGGGCGGATCGCGCAGTCCGGCACGCCGCTCCAGGTGTGGCAGCGGCCCGCCGACGCCTTCGTGGCCCGCTTCCTCGGCTTCGACAACGTGGTACCGGCGACCGTCGCCGGTACGGCCGCCGACAGCCCCTGGGGCAAGCTGCCGGTCCCCGACGGCTCCCCGCAGGGCAGCCGCACGCTGCTGGTCCGGCCGGCCGGGGTACGGCTCGTGCCGGCCGACGCCGGTCTGCCCTGCACGGTGACGGCGCGCACCTTCAAGGGCACCCATGTGGCCGTCCGCCTCCAGCCCGCGGACGGGCCGCTCCTTGAGGCGGCGTGCGCGCTGCGGGAGGCACCCGAGGCCGGGGACGCGGTGGGCGTGGAGTTCGACGCGGCCGAAATCGTCGTGCTCGATTGATCGCCGTGCCTCTAGGCTGAGCGGCATGACCTTGCTCGCGCATGACCGCTACTGTGATGAAATCGCCCGGCAGGTCGAGCAGTTGAGGGCCGTGGTGGCCTCCGGCGCCGATCTGTCCGCGACCGTGCCGACCTGCCCCGACTGGTCCTTGGAGGACCTCGTACGCCATATGGGCGGCGCCCTGCGGTGGGTCGAGACGATCGTGCGCACCAGGGCGCAGGAACGTGTCCCCCGCGACCAGGTGCCGCTCGGTTCCGGGCCCGAGGAGCGGGGCGACGCGGCGGCGCTCGACAAGTGGCTGGCGGAGGCCGGTGAGCTGGTCGTCGCGGCGTTGCGCGAGGCCGGCCCGGACACCGCGGTGTGGAGCTTCATCCCGGGGAGGGCCGTCTCCGGGTTCTGGGCGCGCCGGATGACCCACGAGATCACTGTCCACCGCGCCGACGCGACCCTCGCCGCCGGGCTCGACTACGAACTCGCGCCGGAGATCGCCGTCGACACGATGGACGAGTGGCTGGACTTCGCCGTCTTCCTCCAGCAGGTCCGCGGCCATGAGGAGGCTCTGCGCCTGGACGGCCCGGCCCGCTCCGTCCATCTGCACGCCACCGACGCCGACCCGGCACTGAACGCCGAGTGGCTGCTGGAGTTCGGCCCGGACGGCGTCAGCTGGCGGCGCGGCCACGAGAAGGCCACGGTCGCGCTGCGCGGCCCGCTCACCTCGGTGCTGCTCGCCTTCTACCGCCGACTGCCGCTGGACAGCCCCGGCCTTGAGGTCCTGGGCGATCGGGGCACGCTCGACTTCTGGCTGGCGCGGGCCACCTTCGGCTGAGCGCGGGCGCCTGCGTACGACCGCGGCCCGTCCCCTGGGGATAGGGGGACGGGCCGCGGAGGTGGTGTATCGGTACCGACGGGGGAGGCGTCAGCTGTCGCCGCGCGCCCCGCGACGGCGCATGCCGAGCCAGACCGCGCCACCGCCGACGACGACCAGCGCGCCGGCGATACCGGCGATCAGCGGGGTGTTGGAGTTCGCACCGGTCTCGGCGAGGTTCGAGCTGCCGGCCGCCGGGGACGGCGCGTTGCTCGCCGTGCCCGCCGGGGCGGAGCCGGACGAGGAGGCCGACGGGGTCGGGGTCGCCGACCCGGCCGGGGTGGACGGCGACGGCGACGGCTTCGGCGTCGGGGAGCCCGTCGGCGTCGGGCTGCCGGTCTTGCAGGCGGTGGACGGGGTGCTGAGGTCGGGCGTGATGTCCTCGTCGAGGATGTTGGCCGCCTTGATGTGGACGCGGTAGGTCGCGCTCGGCTTCCAGTCCTCCGCGAAGGTGACCGCGGTGCCGGCGGCCGAGCCCTTGACCTCCTTGTCGCCCACCTTCGTCTCGACGCCACTGCTGTCCTTGAGGAACACGCTGACGTGGGCCGGGGTGCCGAAGGAGTCGTTGTCGGTGACGACGATGACCCCCTTGTCGCCGTCGCACTTGGCTTCGGCCTTGAAGTCACCGATGACGCATGCGGACGCGGAGCTGGACAGGCCCAGCACCACGGCGGCAGAGGCGGCGGAAACACCCAGGATGCGCACGGAACGGCGTGCGCTGCGGCGAGTTATGGACACGTTTGTCCTTTACAGAGTGCACAACTGCGGGGGGCTGAGGGGGTGTTGGGGTGACGGACGAACTGACGCCCCAACACCCCCAAGAGGCTCACAGGTCTATAAGCGCTCCGTAAGCAGTGTCAATGCATATGCCGCCAGGGGGCGTTGGCTTTACCTGCTTATTAACTGCCGCGATGTTTGGTCGGAGTGTCAGCCCTGAACCGCCGCCGGGTCCATCCAGATGACCTCCCAGGTGTGGCCGTCGAGGTCGTCGAAGGCGCGGCCGTACATGAAGCCGAGGTCCTGGGTCCGGCCGCTCGGGGTGGCGCCCGACGCGAGGGCCCTGTCCACGAGTTCGTCCACCTTCTCGCGGCTCTCGGCGCTCAGCGCGACCAGCACCTCGCTGGTCTTCGTGGCGTCGGCGATCTCCTTCTCGGTGAACGTGGCGTAGAACGGCTTGGTGAGCAGCATCGCGACGATGGTGTCGCTGATCACCACGGACGCGGCCTTCTCGTCGCTGAACTGCGGGTTGATCGTGTAGCCGAGCTCCGTGAAGAACTTCTTCGAGGCGTCGAGGTCGTTCACGGGCAGGTTCACGAAGATCATCTGCTGGTACATGAGGTTCTCCCTGGTGGTCCGTACTGGGGTCGGCGTGTTCGGTGGGACAGACCGGGGGCCCCGGGAGAACTCATCGGTCGCCGGAGATCTTTTTTCGGCGGTGCGCTTTCAGCGGTTCACGGGGAGGGCCGCCAGGGTGGCGACGAGCAGGGTCAGCGGGCCGAACAGCGCCATCAGGACCGCCGCGCGCAGGACGGCGGCCGTGCGCAGCATCGAGGCCGGGGCGCCGAGGCGCAGCAGCGCGGCGGTCGTGTCGGCCCGGCACTGGCGGGTCTCCACGGCCGCGGTGAGGAGGGTGGCAACCGTGCAGCCGGTGACGAGCAGCGCGCCGAGGGTGGTCAGGGGCCCGAACGCCGGTGCCGAGCCGGCGTACAGCGTGGTCATGGCGTAGCCGGCGGACGCGACCGCGCAGACGACGCCCAGGGGGCGGCCGATGCGGATGGCCTCCGCCATGAGGACCCGGCCGGCCAGGAGACGCAGGGCGCCCGGGCGGGTGGACTGCAGAAGACGGCCGCACAGGTGGGTGAGGCCGGGGGCGGCCAGCACCAGGCCGGTCGCGGTGAGCAGCCAGCCGAGGAGTACGGCGGCGTTCGCGCGGTCGGCGTAGGACTGGACCGCCAGGCCGGTGGCCAGGAGGGCGATGCCCCAGGGCAGGCCGATGGGGGCGGCGTTCCGGGGGCCGGGGACGACGTCGGCCAGGTCGCCCTCCGGCATCGGGGGCTCGGGATCGGTCTCGCCGTCCGGTTTCGTGAGGGTGCCGCCTTGACCGGGGGCGGGAGCCGCCCCGTCGGTACGACCGCCCGCGGGACGCGGATGGGGCTGCGCGCCGTCGTCGCGTGCCCCCGCGGGCCGGCGACCGGGCTGCGCGCCGTCGTCCCCCTGTCCGTTCTCGCCTTGGTCGTGCTTGTCCTGCCCGTACTCGTCCTGTACGTGCTCGACCCGACCCTGCTCGTCCTGCCCGTGCTCATCCCCTGCGTGACTGTCCCGTGCGTGCCTGCCGCGAGGATCGCCGGCCCCCGGCCGCAACCGCGCCCCGAACCTCCCGTACGCCCCGAACGTCTCCCGCGCCGCCGAGGAGCCGTACGCCCCGAAGCGGCCGTACCTGCGCAGGAGCGGGGTGGCGGGGCGGGGGTCCGTCGGGCGCAGGGCCAGGGCCACCGTGGCCGAGGCGAGGGCCGGGACCACGCCCAGCAGGGTGAGGGTCGCCGGGACGGGCAGGTGCTGACCCGCCGCCAGGAAGTCCGCCGCCGCGCCGTGGAAGGGCACGCCCGTGAGGTCGCCGCGCAGGTGGAGGAAGACCAGCAGGGCCAGCAGCGAGCCCAGCGTGCAGGACAGGGCCGTGGTCAGCGCGGAGATCGCCATCAGACGCGCCGGACCGAGGCCCACGGCGGACAGGCCCGTGCGCGGCCGGGCGCCGGGGTCGGTGCGGGCGACGGCGCTCGCGAAGTACACCGTCGCCGCGAGCGGCACCGCGCACCAGGCCAGCCGCAGCACGGCGGCGTCCGCGGCCTCGGGGTGGTTCAGGGCGTAACCGAAGCAGGACAGCAGGAGGAAGCCGGTGCCCGCCGAGGCCGCGGCCACCAGCAGGCGGCGCAGCTGGACGGCGGGCCGGGCCGCCCGGGTCAGACGGAGAGCGACCACGCGGCGCGGCCTTCCGTCTCGGGGGCGTCGGGCAGGTGCACGGTGCTGACGCGCCGGCCGTCCAGCAGGGCGACGGTGCGGTCGGCGAGGGCGGCGGTGTCGGCGTCGTGCGTGGCGAGGACCACGGTGATGCCGTGCGAGCGGGCGGCCGTGGTCAGGGTGCGCAGCACGTGGGTGCGGTCGGCGCGGTGCAGCGGAGCCGTGGGCTCGTCGGCGAAGAGGACCGTGGGGGCCGGGGCCAGCGCCCGGGCGATGGCCACGCGCTGGCGCTCGGCCTGCTGGAGTTCGTGCGGGCGGGTGCGGGCCCGGTCGCCGACGTCGAGCCGTTCCAGCCACTCCAGCGCCGCGACCTTGGCCCTGCGGCGGCTGGCGCCGCGCAGCATCAGGGGCAGCGCGGCGTTCTCCCAGGCGTTCAGCTCGGGAACCAGGACCGGGGCCGTGTCGATCCAGCCGAAGCGGTCCCGGCGCACCCGCTCCCGGCGCATCGGGCCCAGGGTGTGCAGGGGCGCGCTGTTGAACCACACCTCGCCGCTGCGCACCGGTACCAGGCCGGACAGACAGCGCAGCAGGGTCGTCTTGCCGCTGCCGCGCGGTCCGGTGACGGCGAGGATCTCGCCCTCGCGCACGCCGAGCGAGACCCCGGCGAGCCCGGGGGAGCCGTCGGGGTGCCTGAAGTGCAGGGAGCGTGCCCAGAGCACGTCGTTGTCCGGCGGGGCCTCGGCCTCCATGGGTGCACACCTCGTTCTGATCCGTTTTCCCGTGCCTGTTCCCTCGTCCGGGGGAACGAAGGCTGGGCCGATCGGTCACTGGAACGCTAGGCAGCGGTCACCGGGAGGCCGGACAGCACACGGCCCCGGGCCGCCGTTCTCACTCGAACGGGCGGCACCGGGGCCGGTACACATCAGCTGATCGGACGAATCAGGCTCAGAGCCTGGTCCATGCCTCCGTCAGCGTCGCGCGCAGGATCTGCTCGATCTCGTCGAAGGTCTCCTGGTTGGAGATCAGCGGCGGGGCGAGCTGGACGACCGGGTCGCCGCGGTCGTCGGCACGGCAGTACAGGCCGTTGTCGAACAGCGCCTTGGAGAGGAAGCCGTACAGGACGCGCTCGGTCTCCTCCTCGTTGAAGGACTCCTTGGTGTTCTTGTCCTTCACCAGCTCGATGCCGTAGAAGAAGCCGTTGCCGCGGACGTCGCCGACGATCGGCAGGTCGTGCAGCTTCTGCAGGGTCTGCAGGAAGGCGCCCTCGTTGTCCAGCACGTGCTGGTTCAGGCCCTCGCGCTCGAACAGGTCGAGGTTGGCCAGACCCACCGCGGCGGACACCGGGTGGCCGCCGAAGGTGTAGCCGTGCAGGAAGGTGTTGTCGCCCTTGTAGAACGGCTCGGCGAGCTTGTCGGAGATGATGCAGGCGCCGATCGGGGAGTATCCCGAGGTCATGCCCTTGGCGCAGGTGATCATGTCCGGGACGTAGCCGAACTTGTCACAGGCGAACATCGTGCCGAGGCGGCCGAAGGCGCAGATGACCTCGTCCGACACGAGCAGCACGTCGTACTTGTCGCAGATCTCGCGCACGCGCTGGAAGTACCCGGGCGGCGGCGGGAAGCAGCCGCCGGCGTTCTGCACCGGCTCCAGGAAGACCGCGGCGACGGTGTCCGGGCCCTCGAAGAGGATCTGCTGCTCGATCTGGTCGGCGGCCCAGCGGCCGAAGGCCTCCGGGTCGTCGCCGAAGATCGGGGCGCGGTAGATGTTGGTGTTCGGCACCTTGTGCGCGCCCGGGACGAGCGGCTCGAACGGCGCCTTCAGACCGGGCAGACCCGTGATGGACAGGGCGCCCTGCGGGGTGCCGTGATAGGCGACCGCACGCGAGATGACCTTGTACTTGGTGGGCTTGCCGGTCAGCTTGAAGTACTGCTTGGCGAGCTTCCAGGCGGTTTCCACGGCCTCGCCGCCGCCGGTGGTGAAGAAGACCTTGTTCAGATCGCCCGGGGCGTAGTCGGCGAGGCGCTCGGCCAGCTCGACGGCCTTCGGGTGGGCGTAGGACCACACCGGGAAGAAGGCCAGCTCCTGCGCCTGCTTGAACGCGGTCTCGGCGAGTTCCGTACGGCCGTGACCGGCCTGGACCACGAACAGACCCGCGAGACCGTCGAGGTAGCGCTTGCCCTTGTCGTCGTAGATGTAGGTGCCCTCACCCCGGACGATGGTCGGGACGGGGGACTTCTCGTACGAGGACATGCGGGTGAAGTGCATCCACAGGTGGTCGTACGCGGTGCGGCTGAGGTCCTTGGTGCTCACGGTTATCGGGTCCTCACGGTTATCGGGTTCCCCACATGTAGGTCTGCTTCTTCAGCTTCAGGTAGACGAAGCTTTCGGTGGAGCGCACGCCGGGCAGGGACCGGATGCGTTTGTTGATGACGTCCAGCAGGTGGTCGTCGTCCTCGCAGACGATCTCGGCGAGGATGTCGAACGAGCCCGCGGTCATCACCACGTACTCGACTTCCGACATGCCGGTCAGCGCGTCCGCGATCGACTCGACATCGCCCTCGACGTTGATCCCGACCATCGCCTGCCGGCGGAAGCCCACGGTGAGCGGGTCCGTGACGGCGACGATCTGCATCACGCCCTGGTCCAGGAGCTTCTGCACGCGCTGGCGCACGGCCGCCTCCGACAGGCCGACGGCCTTGCCGATCGCGGCGTACGGCCTGCGGCCGTCCTCCTGGAGCTGCTGGATGATGGCGAGGGAGACGGCATCCAGCTGGGGGGTGCCGCCGTTCCTGGACTCGCGGGTGGAGTCCCTCTGGTCTGCGCTTCGACTGGCCACGACCTCACTGTGCACGAGGTCTCGACAGTTTCGCAAGCCCCGATCGATGAAATCCGTTGTTTGGACCCTGCGGTCGTGCGGATTTCGCAGAAGTCGCGGCTGTGGGGGTGTTGAAAACGTGGGCCCGACGGCTAGGGTGGGTGTCTCAGTGAGTGGACGGAAAGAACCAGATCAGGAGGCCGGCAGTGAGCACCGAGCTGCGTCGTCTGCGCAACTACATCGACGGTGAGTTCCGGGACGCCGCCGACGGACGGACCACCGAGGTGGTCAACCCCGCGACGGGCGAGGCGTACGCGACCGCGCCGCTGTCCGGCGAGGCGGACGTGGACGCCGCGATGGAGGCCGCCGCCCGCGCCTTCCCGGCCTGGCGCGACACCACCCCCGCCGAGCGCCAGAAGGCCCTGCTCAAGATCGCGGACGCGTTCGAGGAGCGCGCCGAGGACCTGATCGCGGCCGAGGTGGAGAACACGGGCAAGCCGATCGGGCTCACCCGCTCCGAGGAGATCCCGCCGATGGTCGACCAGATCCGCTTCTTCGCGGGTGCGGCGCGGATGCTGGAGGGCCGCTCGGCCGGCGAGTACATGGAGGGCATGACCTCGATCATCCGCCGTGAGCCGGTCGGCGTCTGCGCGCAGGTCGCGCCCTGGAACTACCCGATGATGATGGCCGTATGGAAGTTCGCCCCCGCGATCGCGGCCGGCAACACCGTGGTCCTCAAGCCGTCGGACACCACCCCGGCCTCCACCGTCCTGATCGCCGACATCATCGGTTCGATCCTGCCCAAGGGCGTCTTCAACGTCGTCTGCGGCGACCGCGAGACCGGCCGGCTGATGGTCGAGCACGACACCCCGGCGATGGCCTCCATCACCGGCTCGGTCCGGGCCGGCATGTCGGTGGCCGAGTCGGCGTCGAAGGACCTCAAGCGGGTCCACCTGGAGCTGGGCGGCAAGGCCCCGGTCGTCGTCTTCGAGGACACCGACATCGCCAAGGCCGTCGAGGACATCTCCGTCGCGGGCTTCTTCAACGCCGGCCAGGACTGTACGGCCGCCTGCCGCGTCCTCGTCCACGAGTCGATCCACGACGAGTTCGTGGCCGCGCTGGCCAAGGCCGCCGAGGACACCAAGACCGGCCGGCCCGACGACGAGGACGTGCTCTTCGGCCCGCTGAACAACCCCAACCAGCTCAAGCAGGTCGAGGGCTTCATCGAGCGGCTGCCCGCCCACGCGCGCGTGGAGGCCGGCGGCAAGCGCGTCGGCGACAAGGGCTACTTCTTCGCGCCCACGGTCGTCTCCGGCGTCAAGCAGGACGACGAGATCATCCAGAAGGAGGTCTTCGGCCCGGTCATCACCGTCCAGACCTTCTCCGACGAGGACCAGGCCGTCGCGTACGCCAACGGCGTGGAGTACGCCCTCGCCTCCTCGGTGTGGACCAAGGACCACGCCCGCGCGATGCGCATGTCCAAGAAGCTCGACTTCGGCTGCGTGTGGATCAACACCCACATCCCGCTGGTCGCGGAGATGCCGCACGGCGGCTTCAAGAAGTCCGGCTACGGCAAGGACCTGTCGGCGTACGGCTTCGAGGACTACACGCGGATCAAGCACGTCATGACGTCGCTGGGCGAGTAGGCACGGACGACAGCAGTGCGCGGCCCCGGACGGGTTCACGTTCCCGTTCCCGTCCGGGGCCGCGCTGTGTCACTGCGCCGCCACGAACTCCAGTTCCTGCTCAGTGAGTCGCGGCCACCTCACCCAGGTGCCGGCGTGGAACGCGCTCACCACGGTGGCCTTCGGCGACTTCGGCGAAGTGCCCGAGGACCGGCGGACGTTCGCGCACCTCAACGAAGGCGGCAGCCACCGTGGCGTTCCTGCGGGTGAGCGTGGGCCGCTGTCCCGACGATCCGGCGCCCGCCTCCCTCGTCGGCACGCTCGCCATGAAGAGCGAGGAGTCCGCGGCGCTGTGGGCCCACCAGGACGCGGCGGACAAGGGCCCCGGCCAGGTGCTGGTCAGCTGTCTTCCGGCCCTGGAGACGGAGGCGTCCCAGGCCCCGGAACCGATCGGCAGCCGGGGACCGGCGGCCGGTGCGTGAACGGCACTGATCGACAAGGTGTCGGGCAGACCGGGGCTTGCTCGACGCAGCGTCGATTGTGACTCCGACGCGGGGAACGGCATCCTTCCGGGATGCCCCAGACTTCTTCGCGTACGTCGCCGATGTCCCGCCGCTCCCTCCTGCGCGCACTCGGCGGCACCGCCGCGCTCGGCGCCCTGGCCGGCTGCGGGGTGCCCGCCGCCTATGTCGCGCCCGGTGACCGGGCCGTCGCCGACGAGTCCGCGGGCGACAAGAGACTGACCTGGGCGAACTGGCCGTTGTACATCGACACCGATGACAAGAACCCCAACAAGCGGCCCACCGTGGACGCCTTCGAGAAGCGCACCGGGATCTCCGTGGACTACGTCGAGGAGATCAACGACAACGACGAGTTCTTCGGCAAGATCAGCCCCGCGCTGATGAACCATCAGTCGACCGGCCGCGACCTGATCGTCATCAGCGACTGGATGTGCGCCCGGTTCGTCCGGCTCGGCTGGGTCCAGGAGATGGACCGGGCCCACCAGCCGAACGTGGCCAAGCACCTTGACCCGCTGCTGCGTTCGCCCGCCTTCGACAAGGGCCGCAGGTTCACGGTGCCGTGGCAGTCGGGCATCACCGGCATCGCCTACAACCGCAAGAAGCTGGGCCGCGAGATCCGGCACGTCAAGGACCTCTGGGCGAGTGACCTCAAGGGCCGCGTGACCCTCCTGTCCGGCCTGGACGAGTCCTTCGCGCTGCTGATGCAGGGCAACGGCGTGGACATCTCCCGGTGGACGGCGAACGACTTCCACAACGTCTGCGACGTGGTGGAGCGCGAGATCCACCGCGGCCAGATCCGCCGCTTCACCGGCAACGACTACACCAAGGACCTGGTCAGCGGGGACGTCCTCGCCTGCCAGGCCTACTCCGGCGACGTCATCCAGCTCCAGGCCGACAACCCCGACATCCGCTTCGTCGTCCCCGAGGAGGGCGCCGAGCTGTGGTCGGACTCCCTGATGATCCCCAACCGGGCCCGCCACAAGGCCAACGCCGAGCGCCTGATCGACTACTACTACGCCCCCGAGACCGCCGCGGAGCTCGCCGCCTGGGTCAACTACGTCTGCCCGGTGCCCGCCGCTCAGGACGTCCTGGCCTCCTCGAAGGACAAGGACACCGCATCGCTCGCCGACAACCCCCTGATCTTCCCGGACTCCGCCATGCGCAAGCGCCTGGTGATCGCCCGGGACATCACCTCCGCGGAGCGGGTGGACTTCGCGAAGCGGTGGAACAGGATCGTGGGGTTGTAGCCTTCCGATTTCATGATCTGTGACGAGGATTGTTTCGGCCATTTCACCGTCGCGCACCGATGAACCCCCGTTCGCAGCCCGCGGCTTTCGACCTACGGTGCCACAATGATCCCAGTGAACAGTCTCGTTGCAGCGAGGCGCGAAATCCCCGCTCTCCTCGAGGCGGCGGCCCCGGATCCCCTGAGGGAGGCCGACGCCCTGCAAGAAGCCCAGTTGGTCGACTCCCGTGTGTGCCAGCTGACGTCGACGGCTGCACTTCTCTTCGAACTGCGCACCTCGCTGCAATTCGATGCCGGAAACGCGGCACTGCTTGTCGTGCGCGGACTGAGCTCTTTCGGCTGGGAGGCGTCGCCGATCCACGTGCCTGTCGCGGCTCTGACAGTAGTGTCCAGCCTGCCCAACCGTACTGCTGATGCGTTTCGCTTGAGATGCGAGGTCTTTCCTGACGCGCAACTCGTCGTCGCGGGCACACGGGCAGAATTCCATGTCCTGGAAGTGGAGGGGAGCAGTGACGCTCCGCCCGACTACTCCGCCCTGAGCCGGGAGCGCATCGAACGGGAATTGCCCTCGTGGTCCTCCCTGTGCAATCCGATTCAGACGTCGAGCGTGTCATGCTGACCGTGGTGTGTTCGGCCATCCTTGGCCGGGTCAGGAAACCTGCACGGGGCGGAGAGCATGACGATATGGGGGCTGGTCGTCGAGACGACCAGGAGTGCCGGCGACCGTAAGCACATCGAGGCCGACGTGATCGCGCATGTCCGCGGGTCTCGTGCCGACGCGCTCGCGGAGTTGGAGCGGCGGGCTCGCAGCTACTCGCCCGAGCACCCCAGAAGTCCCAGGCGCCGCCGGCTCCTTCGGGTCGGGGACGGGTTTCTGCTCGTCGTCGACGGGGCGTGGCAGTCCTTCGCCACGCGGTTCACGGTGGCGGAGCTGCTGGAGGACTCCGCCGCGCCCGTCGTACCGGAACCGGTGGACGCGCCGAGTGAGCCCGATGCCGAGCCGGAGGAGCAGGCCGACCACGTCGACCAGGTCGAGCGGTACCCGGACGGAGTGCCGGTCAAGCCGGCCTGGCTGGGGCGCGACGACCTTTCCTGACAGGCGGCCGGCGCCGGCCGGCGCCGCCTTGACAGCCGTAGCCACCGGTGGCAGAAGTGGTGGATCATTCCTGAGGCGACGGGGGTCACGATGTCTCAGCGGCGGCCACTGCGGTGGGCCTGGCGCACCGCGATGTCCTTGATGGTCGTGTGGGCGGCGGCAGGATGTTCACCGGCGGCGCCTGTCAGTACCCGCGCGGCCATCGACGTGGACGCGCCGGTAGCCCTGGCCGATCAAGCCGTACACATCACGATCAAGGACCTGGCACCGCACGACCAGGTCGTCGTCGGCTCCTCGGCGACCGACTACCACGGCAAGGTCTGGCGAGCACGGGCAACCTTCACGGCGGACGACCACGGCACCGTCGACCTCACCACGACGCGGCCGCGGTCGGGGACTTACGACCGGGCCGACGGCATGGGGCTGTTCTGGTCGATGAGGCCGCCTTCCGGCGATCCCGATCAGGCGATCTTCCTCCGTCCCTACCCCGAGACCGCTCCCTCGTACACGGTGCGGATCAGTGTCACCGCGCACGGACGCGCGCTGGCGGGCCGGACCCTCACCCGCGCATGGGAGACGCCGGGCGTGCGGAGCAGGGACTTGACCCTGGCCCACGACAAGGTGGCCGGGAAGCTGTTTCTGCCCCCACCGGGCACCCCGCGCCATCCGGCCGTCCTGGCCTTCGGCGGATCGGAGGGCGGAGTCGGTATGCCGTTCGAGGCCGCTCTGCTGGCGTCCCACGGCTACCCGGCACTGGCGCTCGGTTACTTCCGCATGCCGGGCCTGCCCGCGGCCCTGCGCGACATCCCGCTGGAGTACTTCGCGGCGGCCGCCCGTCTGCTGGCGGCCCAGCCCGCCACGGATCCCGCCCACCTCGTCGCGATGGGCTACTCCCGCGGCAGCGAGGCCGCCCTGCTCCTGACCGAGGACTACTCCCGGCTGGTCCATGGAGTGGTCGTGTACTCGCCCTCCTCCCTCGTCGGCCCGGGCTTCCCCGCGGGCGGTGACGCCTGGACCTACCGAGGCCGGCCGATCTCACAGGGCCTGATACCGCTGGACCACCTCAGTGGACCGCTGCTCGCCATCGCCGGTGCCGACGACGCCCTGTGGCCTTCCCCTTCCTTCACCGGACAGATCGCCGCCCAACTGAAGGACGACCACGACCGTCACCCCCACCAGACCCTCATCTACCCAGGGGCAGGGCACGGCGTCGGGACCTTCCCCTACCTTGCCGAGGGCATCAGCTTCGTCAACCCCACCAGTGGTGCGACCACCCCCTTGGGCGGCAGCCGGCCCGCCGACGCCGCGGCGAGAGAGCGGGGCTGGCCCAAGGTTCTCGCGCTCCTCGCCGACGCCCGGCACTGACGACAGTACGCCGCAGGGCGCCGGGCGCCGGATGGCCGACATCCGCTCGTCCCGGCGGTCGCGGCGCGCACGCTCTCGGGCGCCGAAATCGCCCTCGCGCACGAGCGGGCCCGGCGCACCACCGCACCACCACCCGCCGGGTGTTCAAGGGCGGCACCGGCACCGGCACCTGCCTGCGCGCGGTTCCGCAGCACCTTCGGTCCCGGCCCCGGGGGACGCCGAGTGGACGCGTCGAAGGGCTCGACCACCAGGAACATGCCGGGCACCATCACCGGCAGCCGTCGCGGGACGAGCGACAGCCAGAGGCGGGGTGCTTTTGAACGCGTTCAAAAGCAGGCGTACGCTCATGCCATGAGCGACAGAGCCGCCCTGCTCAAGGGCATTCGCGTCTGGCTGGTCTTCTTCGTGGTGTGCCTGGTCCTCAGCGGCGCCACCGCCTTCCCCCTGGTGCACGAACTGCGCTGGACGGAGAGCGCGTTGCGGGCGCTGTCGGTGCGGGAGTACCTGCCGGGGCTCATGGCCTGGATCGCAAGGGTGCGCGACGGCCTCGACTCCGTGGACACCAAGTACCCCTTCGTCCTCTATGGCACCGACTGGCTCGCCTTCGCCCACCTCGTCATCGCGGTCGCCTTCTACGGCCCCTACCGCGACCCGGTGCGCAACATCTGGGTGGTCGAGTTCGGGATGATCGCCTGCGCCGGGATCATCCCGCTCGCCCTGATCTGCGGGCCGATCCGCGGGATCCCCTTCTGGTGGAGCCTGGTCGACATGTCGTTCGGGGTTTTCGGCGTGATCCCGCTGTATGTCGTGCGGAAGAAGATCAAGCGCCTGGAAGCACTGCCCACCTGAAAAACTGTTATCGCTCCGGCCCGCGCTCCGTCTCCAGCACGTCCCGCATCCTCACGCACGGAGCGACCCCCCATGCCCACCCCCGCCCACAAGCGCGCCGCCCATCCCACCACCAAGCCCACCAACAAGCACCGCCTCAGCCGCCGGGGCCTGTTCACCCTCGGTGGCGGGCTCGCGGTGGCCGGAGCCCTCGGCGGTGGGATCGCCGCGTTCTCCGGTGCCGGGGCCGACGCGGCCCAGACCACGGCGGCGAAGAACGCGGCCCAGACCACGGCGGCGAAGAAGCCGACGTTCGCCCACCCCGGCATGCTCCACAACGCCGGCGACCTGCACCGGGCCAAGGTGCGGGTCGCCGCGGGCCGGGACCCCTGGCTGGCCGGCTGGCAGCGGCTCACCGCCAACCCGCACTCGCAGAGCACCTGGCAGGCCCGCGCGCAGGCCACCGTCGTGCGGGGAGCGGGTTCCGGGCCGAACTACCGCACCCTCTACAACGACATCCACGCCGCCTACCAGAACGCCCTGCGCTGGCGGATCGGCGGCACGAAGGCCAACGGCGACACCGCCGTCGCCATCCTCAACGCCTGGTCGGCCACTCTCACCACGCTCACCGGCAACGCCGACCGCTTCCTCGCCGCCGGTCTCTACGGCTACCAGTTCGCCGACGCCGCCGAACTCGTCCGCGACCACCCCGGCTTCCGCTTCGCCCGCTTCAAGAAGATGCTGCACACGGTGTTCCACCCGATGAACACCGACTTCCTCACCCGCCACAACGGCGCCGTCATCTCCAACTACTGGGCCAACTGGGACCTGTGCAACCTCGCCTCGGTGATGGCGATCGGCATCCTGCTCGACGACCACGCGACGTTCCGCAGCGCCGTGAGCTACCTCGAGCACGGCGCGGGCAACGGGGCGATCAAGAACGCCGTTCCCTTCCGCTACGACGCCCAGGGCCTCGCCCAGTGGCAGGAGAGCGGCCGGGACCAGGGCCACACCCAGATGGGCATCGGACTCATGGGCGCGATCTGCGAGATGGCCTGGAACCAGGGCGTCGACCTCTACGGCTACGACGACAACCGCTTCCTGCAGGCCGCCGAGTGCGTGGCCCGCTACAACCTCGGCGACGACGTGCCGTTCACCGCCTACGGCTGGCGGTCCGGCACCGGACACGGCCAGTGGCGGCAGCAGACCGTGATCTCCGCCACGGCCCGCGGCGAGATCCGCCCGGTCTGGGAGATTCTGCACAACCACTACGCACGCCGCCGCAGGCTCTCCACGCCGTACGTCACGGCGATGGCCGAGAAGGTGCGCGCGGAGGGCGGGGGCGGCGACTACGGGCCGAACAGCGGCGGCTACGACCAGCTCGGCTTCGGGACGCTGCTCTACAGCAAGTGACGTCTACGCAATTGACACACGTCGTAGCACGCGTCGTGGCACACGTACAGGAGACCGGATCGGTGGACGGGCGGCAGTGGCGCGGCACCATCGTGGCCGCGCAGGCCGGTGACCGGCAGGCGCTGGACGAGCTGGTCGCGGGCCGGCTGCCGCTCGTCTACAACATCGTCGGCCGCGCGCTGAACGGCCACGCGGACGTCGACGACGTCGTCCAGGAGACCATGCTGCGCGCCGTGGGCAACCTCGGCTCGCTGCGCGACCCGGACAGCTTCCGGTCCTGGCTCGTGGCGATCGCCATGCGGCAGGTCCGGGAGCGGGCGCGCCGCCCGTCCGCGCCCATGGACGACGCTCTCGGCACCGACCCCGCCGTCACCGGCATGGGCAACCCGGCCGTCGGCTACGCCGTCCCGCCGGCCGGCACCCAGCAGATGTGGCAGAACGAGTACTTCCACCTCGACGGCAGCGTCACCCTCACCCAGAAGGAACGCGGCGCCGACTACGGCCTCAGCGTCTTCCCGACCACCTGGGCCGCGGCCGAGAAGGACATCACCACCGGCCCCGCGCAGGGGGCCAGGCGCTACGGCCTGGTCCGCGACACCGGACGCGATGACACCCCGGTCCCGCAGTACCTCACCGGCGCCACCCCGGCCGACCCGGCGACGGTCCCTCAGCGGTCCCGGGTGTAGCGCTCCCGCGGGGCCATGTCAGCGGAGCGCGCCGTTGCGCAGGGTGTGCAGGACGTCGACCCGGTTCGTGGTGATCGAGTCGACGCCCAGGGCCAGCAGGCGGCCCATCGAGCGGCGGGTGTCCGGGGTCCAGACGGACAGCAGGTAACCGTCGTGGTGGACGCGGGCCGCCAGCTCCCGGCTCACCAGGGAGAAGCGGTAGTTGAGCCAGCGCGGGCGGACCACGTCCAGCAGCGCGGGCCGGGGCGGGGCGAGGCTCGTCCAGGTCAGCGCGATCTCGGCGGCCGGGTCGGCGGCGCGGACGGCGAGCATCGCCTCGGCGCCCGCGCAGTAGTAGACGCGCTCCTGGGCCCCGCTCTGCCGGACCACGTCCATGACCCGGTCCACCATCCGCCGCTCGACCCGCCCGCACAGGTCCACCATCACCCGGCTGTCGCCGGTCGCGGCCAGCGTGTCCGCCAGTGTCGGCACACGGCCCGCCGTGAGCCCGCGCAGCTCCTCGGCGGACAGCGCGCCGAGCGGGCGGCCGATTTCCCACAGCCGCTGCAGCGTGTCGTCGTGCAGCAGCACGGGGACGCCGTCGCGGGTGAGCCGTACGTCGATCTCGACCGCGTCCGCGCCCCGGCCGAGCGCGGAACGCAGCGAGTCGATGGTGTTCTCACGGACACGGTAGGGGTCGCCGCGATGGGCCACGGCGGTCACGGTCTGCATGCCCCCCATTGTGGGGGTGCCCCCTTGTGGGCCGCGTCAGGAGGCGAGCCAGGTACGGGTGTACGTGTCGATCTCCGCCGCGATCCGGGCCTTGCCGTCGGCGTCCAGGAAGGAGGCCTCCACGGCGTTCTTCGCGAGACCGGCGAGGCCCCGCTCGTCCAGGTCGAGCAGCCGGGCGGCCACCGCGTACTCGTTGTTGAGGTCGGTGCCGAACATCGGCGGGTCGTCGGAGTTGATCGTGACCAGCACCCCGGCCCGCGCGAACTCCTTGATCGGGTGCTCGTCCAGGGTGCGGACCGCGCGGGTGGCGATGTTCGAGGTCGGGCACACCTCCAGCGGGATGCGCCGCTCGGCGAGGTGGGCGAGCAGCTTCGGGTCCTGCGCGGAGCTGGTGCCGTGCCCGATCCGCTCGGCGCGCAGATGGGTCAGCGCGTCCCACACCGTCTCCGGGCCGGTGGTCTCCCCGGCGTGCGGGACCGAGCGCAGGCCCGCGGCGATGGCCCGGTCGAAGTACGGCTTGAACTGCGGCCGGGGCACGCCGATCTCGGGGCCGCCGAGCCCGAACGACACCAGGCCCTCCGGGCGGATCCGGTCGTCGGTGGCGAGCCGGGCCGTCTCCTCGGCGGACTCCAGGCCGGCCTCACCCGGGATGTCGAAGCACCAGCGCAGTACGGTCCCGAACTCGGCCTCGGCCGCCTTGCGGGCGTCCTCGATCGCCGCCATGAAGCCCAGCTCGTCGATGCCGCGCCGGGTGGAGGAGAAGGGGGTGATGGTCAGCTCGGCGTAGCGCACCTGCTGCCGGGCCAGGTCGCGGGCGACCTCGTAGGTCAGCAGCCGGACGTCCTCCGGGGTGCGGATGAGATCGACGACCGACAGATACACGTCGATGAAGTGCGCGAAGTCGGTGAACGTGAAGTAGTCGGCGAGGGCCTCGGGGTCCGTCGGCACCTTGGAGTCGGGGTGGCGGGCGGCCAGCTCGGAGACGATGCGCGGGGAGGCGGAGCCGACGTGGTGGACGTGCAGTTCGGCCTTGGGCAGCCCGGCGATGAAGGTCCGCAGATCGCGGTCGGCCGTGCCGGCGGCGGGTACGGAGCTGTCGGTCATGGGGTCCTCCCCGGGAAGGGCGCCCGCGCGGCGGGGCCGGTGGTGCCGGGTCCCGGGTGCGGGCGCGGTGATCGGCTGATCGGTTGCGCGGGATCATCGTAGGCCCCGGCCCGCGCCGTTCCGGCCTGCCCGTAGCATGGCGGGACGTCCAGCAGAGGGGTCCTTCACCATGTCCGACGAGGTGCCGCAGTCCACGCCGCAGCAGCATCAGCCTGCCGGCGAGGGACCGACGGGCCCCCGGCTGTCTCTGGACAAACGAACGGACGACGACCGTGCACCTCGGCGGGCTGCGGGGCAGAGTGCTGCTTCGGGTACGGGGCAGGGTGCCGTTTCGGGGCCGGTGTGGGACGCCCCCTCCGCTCCGGCCGAGGGCGCGATACCCGAGTCGCGCCCGGAGTCCGCTCCTGGTGACGGCTCCGTCCACTACCAGCAGACGCTGACCTCGCTGCCCTCGTCGCCGGACCAGCCCGCCGACGCCGTGCCGAGGGCCTGGGCTCCGCCGACCGCCGCTGCCGTACGCCCACCGGCGAACCCGTTCGCGCCCCCGGCGGCCACGCCACCGGCGAACCCGTACGCCCCGCCGGCCGCCCCCGCGTACCCCTACGCCCCGCCCGCCGCGCAGCACACGGGACCGGAACCCGTGCCCCCGCCGCCCATCGCCCCCGACGGCCCGGGCCAGGTGCCGTACGGCTACCCCGGCATGCCGTCCGCCTACGGCTACCCCGGCCGGCCCCAGCAGCCGTACCCCGGCCCCTACGGCTGGCCCGGCATGCAGCCGCTGCCGAGCAACGGCATGGGCACGGCCTCGCTGGTGCTGGGCATCCTGGCGTCGATCTGCTTCCTGCTCTGGCCGGTGGCCCTGATCCTGGGCGTGCTGGCCATCGTCTTCGGTGCGCTCGGCCGCGGGAAGGCCGGCCGGGGCGAGGCCACCAATCCCGGCATGGCCCTGGCCGGACTCATCTGCGGTGCGTCCGGCATTGTCCTGGCCCTGGGCTTCATCGCCTTCGTGATCGCGTTCCACACCTGAGACACCGGTCAGCGGGGCCCACTCGCGGGGCGCGGGGCGGTGTCGATACGCGGCTCCGCCGCGTGGGCGCGATCGACCACGGCCGCACCGGCACCCGGCAACGCTCCGCGCCCCCCGGCGGCGTCAGTCCGCTCTCAGCCGCTCCCGTGCCTCCATCAGCGCGAAGCCCAGAAGGTTGGGCCCCTTCCACCGCTCCGGATCCGACGCCCCCTCGTCGTCCGCCGCCAACCCGATCCCCCACACCCGGTCCACGGGACTCGCCTCCACCAGCACCCGGTCACCCGTGTCCAGCAGAAAGTCCCGGAGCGCACCGTCGGCCGCGAACTTGTGCACGCTCCCTTCGACCACGATCCGGAACCGCTCCCGCTCCCATATCGCCTCGTCGAAACCGCGGACCAGCCGGCCGGCCTTCTTGGCCTGGGAGGGATGGCCGGAGGCCAGCACCCTGCGCTCGGCCTCCGCGTCCCCGAACAGCCGTGCCTTGCCGGCCATCATCCAGTGCTCGGCCGTCGCGTACTCCACTCCGTCCACCGTGAACGGCGACGGCCACCACTGGCTCAGACAGCTCGCGCCGATCCTGCCGTCCGGCCTCGGCCGGTGCCCCCAGAAGTGGAGGTACTTGATCCGGCTGCCCGCCCGGATCTCCCTGATCAGGGCTTCCACCCCGTCGATCTTCCCCATGCACGCGAGTCTGGCACGCACCACTGACACTCCGTCCGCCCTTTTCCGCCTCGACTCGACACCTGGTCGACAGATTCCGTCGCGTAACCAAAAGGCAACAACGGAATCACTTGTTGGAGTCCTATTGCTCTGTCAGGATCGGCACTCAAATCGAGCTGGAGCTACGCCACCCACCCCCCGGGACGGGGCGCACGGCGGAGGAGAGCGACATGCACAACCCGGGCACCGCCACCCCGGAACGATTCCCCGCCGAGGAGCGATTCGCCGACGGCGCGCAGTTCATCGCGGGCCGGCTGACGAAGGGCACCTCGGGCCGCACCCACGCCGTGGTCGACCCCGCCACCGGCGAGGAGGTCTACCGCTACGATCTGGCCGGCACCGACGACGTCGACGCGGCCGTCGCCGCCGCCCGCGAGGCCTTCCCCGGCTGGGCCTCGGCCACCCCGGGCGAGCGCTCCGACGCCCTGCACCGGTTCGCGGCCGTGCTCGCCGACCGCGCGGAGGACTTCGCCCGCGCCGAGTCCCTGCAGTGCGGCAAGCCGCTGAAGCTGACCCGCGAGTTCGACGTGCCGGGGACCATCGACAACACCGCCTTCTTCGCGGGCGCCGCCCGGCACCTGGCGGGGCAGTCCGCCGGTGAGTACTCCGGGGACCACACCTCGTACATCCGGCGCGAGCCGATCGGTGTCGTCGGGTCGATCGCGCCCTGGAACTACCCCCTGCAGATGGCCGCCTGGAAGATCCTCCCGGCGATCGCCGCGGGCAACACGATCGTGCTGAAGCCGGCCGAGCTGACCCCGCTCACCTCGCTGCTCTTCGCCCGGGCCGCCACCGACGCCGGCATCCCCGACGGTGTGATCAACATCGTGACCGGGACCGGGAAGGAGGCGGGGGAGCACCTCGTCGGCCACCCGGACGTCGCCATGACCTCCTTCACCGGGTCCACCGCCGTCGGCAGGCGCGTCGCCGAGGTCGCCACCGCCACGGTCAAGCGGCTGCACCTGGAACTCGGCGGCAAGGCGCCCTTCGTCGTCTTCGACGACGCCGATCTGGAGGCCGCCGTCCACGGCGCCGTCGCCGGTGCGCTCATCAACACCGGGCAGGACTGCACGGCCGCCACGCGCGCGTACGTGCAGCGGCCGCTGTACGAGGCCTTCGTGGAGCGGACCGCCGCCCTGATGGAGAGCGTGCGGCTCGGTGATCCCTTCGCCCCCGGCACCGACCTCGGGCCGCTCATCTCGCACGTCCAGCGGGACCGGGTCGCCGCCTTCGTGGACCGCGCGCGTGCCTACGCGCGCGTGGTGACCGGCGGCGAGGCACCCGGGGGCGACCTGGAGAAGGGCGCCTACTACCGGCCGACCCTGATCGCCGACGCCGCCCAGGACAGCGAGATCGTCCAGTCCGAGATCTTCGGACCGGTACTGGTCGTCCTGCCCTTCGACAGTGATGACGACGGCATCCGCCTGGCCAACGACACCCCGTACGGCCTCGCCGCCTCCGCGTGGAGCGGCAACGTCTACCGCGCGAACCGCGCCACCCGCGAGATCAGGGCGGGCTGCGTATGGATCAACGACCACATCCCGATCATCAGCGAGATGCCGCACGGCGGCTACAAGGCGTCCGGCTTCGGCAAGGACATGTCGGCGTACTCCTTCGAGGAGTACACGCAGGTCAAGCACGTAATGTTCGACAATACGGCGGTCGCCCGCAAGGACTGGCACCGCACGATCTTCGGGGACCGGTAGCAGCCGTTTGTCCGGCTGCCGCCGGGTGTGACGCTCCGGCCCTCGACCAGGCCGATCACTCAACCCTCCCGAAAGGGCACCACGCGCATGGAGCAGTACGAGCCCGACCGCCTCACCCCGGTCGAAGTCGCCGCCATACGGCGCAGTCTGCGCAGCGGCCGGGCCGCGATGACCCGCCGTTCGCTGCTGCGCGCCTCCGCGGGGGGCGCGTTCGCGGTCGGCGGTCTCGGGGCGCTGAGCGCCTGCGGGATCCCCGCGGCGTCCAAGACGCAGGGCGGCGTGTCCGCCGACGACCACTCGGCCAAGGAGAAGGTCGTCAACTTCTCCAACTGGCCCGAGTACATCGACGTGGACGACAAGACGAAGCGGCACCCCACGCTCGACGCGTTCGCCAAGGGGTCCGGCATCCAGGTGAAGTACACCGAGGACATCAACGACAACGACGAGTTCTTCGGCAAGATCCAGCCGCAGCTCGCCGCGGGCCAGGACACCGGCCGTGACCTCGTCGTGCTCACCGACTGGCTGGCCGCCCGCATGATCCGCCTCGGGTACGTCCAGAAACTGGACCCGTCCAACCTGCCGCACGCCTTCGCCAACCTGTCGGACCAGTTCCGCGCCCCCGACTGGGACCCGGGCCGGGCCTACTCGTACCCCTGGCAGGGCATCTCCACCGTCATCGCCTACAACAAGAAGGCGCTCGACGGCATCGAGGTGAAGTCGGTCTCCGACCTGCTCGACAACCCCAAGCTCAAGGGCCGCGTCGGCTTCCTGACGGAGATGCGCGACAGCATCGGCATGACCATGCTGGACATGGGCAAGGACCCGGCGAAGTTCACCGGCGACGACTTCGACGCGGTGATCGCCCGCCTGCAGAAGGCCGTCGACAAGGGCCAGATCCGCCGCTTCACCGGCAACGACTACACCTCGGACCTCACCAAGGGCGACTTCGCCGCGTGCGTGGCCTGGGGCGGCGACATCGTGCAGCTCCAGGCGGACAACCCCGACGTCGGCTACGTCATCCCCGACAGCGGCTACATGACGTCGACCGACAACATGCTGATCCCCAACAAGGCGCGCCACAAGACGAACGCCGAGCGGCTCATCGACTTCTTCTACGAGCCCGAGCCGGCCGCCGAACTCGCCGCCTACATCAACTACGTGAGCCCGGTCGCGGGGGTGAAGCCGTACCTTGCCAAGATCGACAAGAGCGCGGCGGACAACCCGCTGATCCTCCCCGACAAGGCCATGCAGGCCCGGTCCCACGCCTTCCGCTCGCTGACGCAGAAGGAAGAGACCGCCTACCAGCAGAAGTTCTCGAAGCTCACAGGGGCGTGACGACGATGACGACACCAGACAACAGCGGCGACGTCCGCCTCTCCGGTATCAGCAAGACGTACGACAACGGCTTCACCGCCGTACAGCCGCTGGACCTGACCGTGCCGCAGGGCTCCTTCTTCGCCCTGCTCGGCGCCTCCGGCTGCGGCAAGACCACCACCCTGCGCATGATCGCCGGCCTGGAGGAGCCCACGACGGGCGCCGTCCACCTCGGCGACCAGGAAGTGACCCACCTGCCGCCGTACAAGCGGCCGGTGAACACGGTCTTCCAGTCCTACGCCCTCTTCCCGCACCTCGACATCTTCGAGAACGTCGCCTTCGGTCTGCGCCGGCGCGGCATCAAGAGCGTGAAGAAGCAGGTCGAGGACATGCTGGAGCTGGTCCAGCTCGGCGAGCAGGCGCGCAAGAAGCCGCACCAGCTCTCCGGTGGCCAGCAGCAGCGCGTCGCCGTCGCCCGCGCCCTCATCAACCACCCCAAGGTGCTGCTGCTCGACGAGCCGCTCGGCGCCCTCGACCTCAAGCTGCGCCGCCAGATGCAGCTGGAGCTCAAGCGCATCCAGACCGAGGTCGGCATCACCTTCGTCCATGTCACGCACGACCAGGAGGAGGCCATGACCATGGCCGACACGGTCGCCGTGATGAACGCGGGCCGCGTCGAGCAACTGGGCTCCCCGACCGACCTGTACGAGAACCCGAACACGACCTTCGTCGCGAACTTCCTCGGCACCTCCAACCTCATCGAGGCCGAGGTGGACACGAAGAACGGCGACGACATCGTGCTCAAGGCGGGCGGCGGCAAGCTGGTGCTGCCGAAGGCGCGATGTGCGGCCCCGACGACGGCCGGCGGCAAGGTGCTGGTCGGCATCCGCCCCGAGAAGATATCCCTCACGCACGCCGACGACGCGGGGGACATCCCGGAGGGCCGCAACCGCCTCACCGGCAGGATCGCCGACGCCAGCTTCATCGGTGTCTCCACCCAGTACGTGATCGACAGCCCCGTCTGCGACGAGCTCGCGGTGTACGTCCAGAACGTCGAGCGCGACGGCCGGCTCGTGCCCGGCGCCGACGTCGTCCTGCACTGGAGCCCGGCGCACACCTTCGGTCTCGACGCCGCACAGGACATCGACGCGGGCACCGAGGAAGAGGTGGCCGCCTGATGTCGACGCTCACCGAAGCCGAGGCGCCCCCGCCTCTCGCGCCCACCGCACCGGAGCAGAAGCCCCCGCGGAGGCGCGGCCGGTTCACGCCGTACTGGCTGCTGCTGCCCGGCATCCTCTGGCTGGTCGTCTTCTTCGCGCTGCCGATGATCTACCAGGCCTCCACCTCCGTGCAGCAGGGCTCCCTGGAGGAGGGCTACAAGGTCACCTGGCACTTCGCCACCTACTGGGACGCGTTCAGCGAGTACTGGCCGCAGTTCCTGCGGTCCGTCCTCTACGCGGCCGGGGCCACGGCCCTGTGCCTGCTGCTCGGCTACCCGCTGGCCTATCTGATCGCCTTCCGCGCGGGCCGCTGGCGCAACCTGATCATGATCCTGGTGATCG
This sequence comes from Streptomyces sp. NPDC001153, assembly GCF_053598315.1. Classification (NCBI taxonomy): domain Bacteria; kingdom Bacillati; phylum Actinomycetota; class Actinomycetes; order Kitasatosporales; family Streptomycetaceae; genus Streptomyces; species Streptomyces sp. NPDC001153. The sequence continues at coordinate 97,748 of NZ_JBSFJZ010000012.1, read as the reverse complement.
CGCCGTTCTTCACCAGCTTCCTGATCCGCACCCTGGCCTGGAAGACGATCCTCGCCGACAACGGCCCGGTGGTGCACGTCCTGAACTCGCTGCACGTCCTGGACCTCACCAACTGGCTCGGCTGGACGGCCGGCGACCGCGTCCTCGCCACACCGCTGGCGGTGGTGTGCGGACTGACGTACAACTTCCTGCCGTTCATGATCCTGCCGCTGTACACCTCGCTGGAGCGGATCGACGGACGGCTGCACGAGGCGGCGGGCGACCTGTACGCCAAGCCCTGGACCACCTTCCGCAAGGTGACCTTCCCGCTGTCGATGCCGGGCGTGGTCTCCGGCACGCTGCTGACCTTCATCCCGGCGGCCGGCGACTACGTCAACTCCGAACTGCTCGGCTCCACCGACACCCGCATGATCGGAAACGTCATTCAGACGCAGTTCCTGCGGATCCTGGACTACCCGACCGCCGCGGCCCTGTCCTTCATCCTCATGGCCGCCATCCTGGCCATGGTCACGATCTACATCCGCCGGTCCGGGACGGAGGACCTGGTCTAAATGCCCTTCGTCAACTGGCTCAAGCGCCATCTCGTCGTCATCGCGGGAACCCTGACGCTCGCGTACCTGCTGCTGCCCAACGTCATCGTGACGGTGTTCTCCTTCAACAAGCCGAAGGGACGCTTCAACTACGAGTGGCAGCAGTTCTCCCTGGACGCCTGGAAGCAGCCGTGCGGCGTCGCCGACATGTGCGGCTCGCTGTCCCTCAGCCTCCAGATCGCGGTGTGGGCGACGGTCGGCGCCACCCTGCTCGGCACGATGATCGCCTTCGCGCTGGTCCGCTACCGCTTCCGCGCCCGCGGCGCCGTCAACTCGCTGATCTTCCTGCCGATGGCGATGCCCGAGGTCGTCATGGCAGCCTCGCTGCTCACCCTGTTCCTCAACATGGGTGCTCAGTTGGGATTCTGGACGATCCTCATCGCCCACATCATGTTCTGCCTCAGCTTCGTCGTCACCGCGGTCAAGGCGCGCGTGATGTCGATGGACCCGCGCCTGGAGGAGGCCGCCCGGGACCTGTACGCCGGCCCCGTGCAGACCTTCCTGCGGGTCACCCTGCCCATCGCGGCACCGGGCATCGCGGCGGGCGCGCTGTTGTCGTTCGCGCTGTCCTTCGACGACTTCATCATCACGAACTTCAACGCCGGCTCGACCGTCACCTTCCCGATGTTCGTGTGGGGTTCGGCGCAGCGCGGCACGCCCGTCCAGATCAACGTGATCGGTACGGCCATGTTCCTCGTCGCCGTCCTCATCACGCTGTTCTCGATGCTGGTCGGCAACAGCCGCAACAAACAAAGGGCATAAGCCTTTTCAGGAATTCCCCTGTCGGGAACGTCCACTGTAGGGAGTTGAAATCATGGCCCCAAGCGCCATGAGTCGTGGCAAAGACAACTGGATCGCTTCTCTCTCCGAAGCCCAGCCGGTGCCGTACTGGCTGGAAGACCCCGGCAAGCCCCACCCCGAGCCCGCCCTCACCGGCACCGACACCTGCGACTTGCTGGTCGTCGGCGGTGGCTACAGCGGACTGTGGACCGCGCTCAACGCCAAAGAGCGCGACCCGCAGCGGGACGTGGTCCTGCTGGAAGGCCGCGAGGTGGGCTGGGCCGCCTCCGGCCGCAACGGCGGCTTCTGCGCCGCCTCCCTCACCCACGGCCTGCCCAACGGCCTCACCCGCTGGCCCGACGAGATCCAGAAGCTCGAGGAGCTGGGCCGGCGCAACCTCGACGAGATCGAGGCCGCGATCACCCGGCACGGCATCGACTGCGACTTCGAGCGCACCGGCGAGATCGACGTGGCCACCGAGACCTACCAGGCCTGGGAACTGCGCGACTGGCACAAGGAGTTGGCGGAGCAGGGTCTCGCGGACGGCATCGAGTTCCTGGACGCCGACGCGGTGCGCGAGCAGGTGAACTCGCCCACCTTCGAGGCCGGCCTGTGGGACCGCAGGGGCGTGGCCATGCTGCACCCGGCGAAGCTGGCCTGGGGCCTGAAGAGGGCCTGTCTGAAGCTCGGGGTGCGGGTGTACGAGCACACGCCCGCGCTGACGTTGAAGAGTTACGGCGCCGGGATGGCCGTACGCACGCCGTACGGAGCGGTCCGCGCCCGCAGGGTCGCGCTCGGCACCAACATCTTCCCCAGCCTGCTGCGCCGCGTGCGCTCCTACACCGTCCCGGTCTACGACTACGCGCTGATGACCGAGCCGCTGAGTGAGGCGCAACTGGAGTCGATCGGCTGGAAGAACAGACAGGGACTCGGCGACTCGGCCAACCAGTTCCACTACTTCCGGCTCTCCGCCGACAACCGCATCCTGTGGGGCGGCTACGACGCGATCCACCACTACGGCGGCCGGGTGCGCGCCGAGTACGACGACCGGCCGGAGACGTACGCCAAGCTCGCCGGCCACTTCTTCACCTGCTTCCCGCAGTTGGAGGGCGTCCGCTTCACGCATGTCTGGGGCGGCGCGATCGACACCTGCTCGCGCTTCTCGGCGTTCTTCGGCACGGCGCACCAGGGGAAGGTCGCCTACGCGGCCGGGTACACCGGCCTGGGCGTCGGCGCGACCCGCTTCGGCGCGGACGTGATGCTCGACCTGCTGGCGGGGGAGCGCACCGAGCGGACGGAGCTGGAGATGGTCCGCAAGAAGCCGCTGCCGTTCCCGCCCGAGCCGTTCGCCTGGACCGGGATCGCCCTCACCAAGTGGTCCCTGGCCCGCGCGGACGCGCACGGCGGCCGCCGCAATCTGTGGCTGCGGACGATGGACCGGCTGGGGCTGGGCTTCGACAGCTGAGCCCTTTCGCCGGCCTGTGGGCTTCTACCCGGCCCCTGTGGCTGCGTCAAGCCCCGAGTTTCCGGAGCATGACGCTGCTGCCGCGTTCGGGCGTACTTGAAGCACGGGCCTCACCGGGAGGCACCGACTTCCACCCCGGATCGGCAGGAGAAGATCATGACCCTCATCGACCGCTTCAACCGCTTCAGCCGCAAGCACGACGCCACTCGTCCCCAGCGCCGCCTGGGCCTGGCGACGGCGGTGGCCTCCGCCGTCGTCGTCGCCGGGGGCGTCATGCTGCCGGCGGCGGCCGCCACGGCGGCGCCGATGCACCAGACGTCCGTGGTGACCATGGCTCCCCGCCACGACCACCACGACGGGGACTACTGGAACCACGACGGCCATGACGACTGGGACCACCATCACCACCACTGCGACGACTGGTACTGGTACTACGACTAGCCGTCGCCCCCGGCCGGCGCCGAAGTGTGACCCAGATCACCTCGATGGGGGTGCGGAACCCGCGTAATGCCCCCCGGAAGGCCTCCCTCTCTCCTCCTGACGCGACCGCTCCGGACGGTCGGGCGAGAGAGGGAGGCCTTGACGATGACTGGGGCGAAGACGGCGGCCGAATGGCTGGCATCCGTCGCACCGGACCCCGAAGCCTGCCGCTGGGAATGGGAGCGCAGTCCCCTCGGGGTCGCGCTGCTGCCCGCCGGCCGGGCCTGGGACGTACTGATCCTGCCGGGTGACCTCGGTTACCCGACCCTGGACGTGCTCATCCGCGTGCTCGACCGGCCCGGCCCGGTACTCGTCGACTTCGGCGACGACCGGGTCGGGTTCTTCGTGCCGCCGGGCACCGCGGCCCGCTGGGTCGGCACCGGCGTCCGCACCGCCGGATACGGCACCTGGATCGTCGTGCCGTATCCGGGCCGGGCGACCCGGGGCGTGCGCTGGCTGGTGCCGCCGGACGGCTCGGGCACGCTGACCGACCCCGCGCTGCTGGAGCTGGCGATGCACGAGGCGGCGGCGCGGCTGGCCGGGGGAGGGGACGGGGAACGATAGCCCCCGCAGGCGACTCAGACGGAGCCCCGCGCCCCTTCCTTCCTCAAGGTGCCCGGCTTCTTCGAGAGGCCTGGCTTCGTCGAGCCGCCCGGGTTCTTCAGGACGCCCGGCACCAGGGACAGGGCGGTCAGCAGCACGGTGCACAGGCACCAGCTGGCCACCACGTCCAGCGGCCAGTGCCAGCCGTACCGGACCAGGCCGTACGACACTCCGAGCACCAGCGCCGCGCACACGGCGACCAGGCTCCGGCGGGCGGCCGTGGAGCGCAGCCAGGGCAGCAGGAGCAGCGTCGCGGAGCCGTAGGCGATGGTCGCGGTGGCCGTGTGCCCGGAGGGGAAATAGCCGACGGCCGGAGGCGCCACGGGGGTCCCCGGCCGTGCGGTCCAGTCCTTGAGCGGTACGACGATCGCCGGGACCAGCGCCATGAGTACGGCCGCGGCGGCGGGGGGCAGCCACCACCGTTTCGTACCGCTGGACCGTCCCCGCCAGAGGACGTGGAGCAGGGCCGCGGCGAGCACCGGGACGGCGACCTGGATGTTGCCGAGATCGGAGAGGTACGCGCCGAATCCGTCCCGATGGACCAGGTCCCGGCTGAGGCGGGAGTCCAGGCGCAGCAGCGGGCCGTGGGTCACGACCTGCCAGGTGATCACGGCGAAGAGTCCGGCCGGGAGACCGAGGAGCACACAGTGGCGGGCTGAGGTCGACACGGTGCCCAGCTTCGCAGGTCCGTTCGGCCCGGAACGAATCGTCGGGCCATGTCCGGGAAACCCGCGAGGTGAGGAGAAGGAGGTCGGCCGCCCCGGAACAGGGGGGGTAGTTCCGAGGCGGCCGATCGGATCGGAACGTCGCGCGCCCCGGGGGGTTTGGGGCGGCGACCGTCCGATCGGTGAGGAGATCCCGGAGCCGTCAGGCGCCGGTTGTTGTGTGCGCGAGGGCACGACCAGGTCGAAGCTGGGGAGGCCCCGGCCTGAAATCGCCCACAGTCCCCTGTGGGCGGGGTGTATCTCTCATCTGGGTAGAACCTACGGCAGGCCGGGCCGCTTGGGCAGACGGAATCGGCTCCCGCCATCCACCTCGCACACCTTCTTCACACGGCCTGCCGCAGGCACCGTTCACAGGTGCGGAGCAGTCGCTCAGATGCGCGCGAAGGCCTGCTCGATGATGTCGAGGCCCTCGTTCAGCAGGTCCTCGCCGATCACCAGCGGGGGCAGGAAGCGCAGCACGTTGCCGTAGGTGCCGCAGGTCAGGACCAGCAGGCCCTCGGCGTGGCAGGCCTTGGCGAGCGCGGCGGTGGCCTCCGGGTTCGGCTGCTTGGTGGTGCGGTCCTTCACGAGCTCGATCGCGATCATCGCGCCGCGCCCACGCACGTCACCGATGATGTCGAACTTCTCGGCCATGGCGGTGAGGCGACCCTTCATGATCTCCTCGATGCGCTTGGCCTTGCCGTTGAGGTCGAGCTCCTTCATGGTCTCGATGGCACCGAGGGCACCCGCACAGGCGACGGGGTTGCCGCCGTACGTACCACCCAGCCCACCGGCGTGCGCGGCGTCCATGATCTCCGCACGCCCGGTGACGGCGGCGAGCGGAAGCCCACCGGCGATGCCCTTGGCGGTGGTGATGAGATCCGGGACGATCCCCTCGTCCTCGCACGCGAACCACTGCCCGGTCCGGCAGAAGCCGCTCTGGATCTCGTCGGCGACGAAGACGATCCCGTTGTCGGAGGCGAACTGCCGAATGGCCGGCAGGAAGCCCTTCGCGGGCTCGATGAAGCCGCCCTCGCCGAGCACGGGCTCGATGATGATCGCGGCCACGTTGTCCGGGCCGACCTGCTTGGTGATCTGGTCGATGGCCTGCGCGGCGGCCTCGGGACCGGCGTTCTCCGGCCCGGTCGGCCAGCGGTAGGCGTACGCCACCGGCACCCGGTACACCTCGGGGGCGAACGGCCCGAACCCGTGCTTGTACGGCATGTTCTTCGCCGTCAGCGCCATGGTCAGGTTGGTCCGCCCGTGGTACCCGTGGTCGAACACCACGACGGCCTGCCGCTTGGTGTACGCACGCGCGATCTTGACGGCGTTCTCGACGGCCTCGGCGCCCGAGTTGAACAGCGCGGACTTCTTGGCGTGGTCACCGGGCGTCAGCTCGGCGAGCGCCTCCGCGACCTCCACATAGCCCTCGTACGGGGTGACCATGAAACAGGTGTGGGTGAAGTCGGCGAGCTGGGCGCTCGCGCGCCGTACGACGGCCTCGGCGGAGGCACCGACGGAGGTCACGGCGATACCGGACCCGAAGTCGATGAGCCGGTTGCCGTCGACGTCCTCGATGATCCCGCCACCGGCGCGCGTGGTGAAGACCGGCAGCACGGAGCCCACGCCCTGCGCGACCGCGGCGGTACGGCGGGCCTGCAGCTCCTGCGACTTCGGGCCGGGGATGGCGGTGACGACGCGGCGCTCCTGCGGAAGTGCGGTCATGGGGGCTCCTGATGATCTTGCGTACCGGGCGGTCTGATCTGGCGTCCCGGACGATTCCGGGCGGTGCGTTTTCGGCCGCATACCTATCTTTCTTCGCAGGCTAGGGCCGGGGGTGGGGGGTGGGCATGCTCCATGTGGGCGTTGTCGGTCGCCCCGGTTGTCCGTCATGGACATAGCCGAGTGGCCGGGGTACGCCCAGAAGGCGGGCGCTCTCGGCCGCGTATGCGGTGAACTCCCCCTGCCGGGGCGTTAGATTGCTCGCTGACGGTGGACGGAACGGCTGGTCAGGGGGCAAGGGCGATGGACGGCGACGGCACGCGCGACGCACGCGGCACGCATGCGAATCCTGTACCTCGCCCAGCGGTACCACGCGAGCAAGCAGCCGTACCACCCATGCCGGCAGTACCTCCCAGTGTGCCGCCGGCACCGGACGGCTCCGCTTTCCTGACCTGGCTTCGCACACCCCGCCCGGAGGCGGCACCCGGCGTGTGGCGCCTCGGGCACCGGCCCCGGCCCGAGCAGGAGCCGGAGCAGACCCCGGCCCGGCAGCTGATCAGCGGCGCTCTCATCGCCTTTCTCGTCGGCTGGCTAGTCTGGTCGCTGCTGTGGAACGGCTATCTCGGCAGCTGGTGGGTGCTGCCGCTCGAACTGCTCGTCCCCGACTCCTGGCGCAACAGCGACAGCAATGTGTCGCGGGCCTTCCTCTGGTACGGCTACTACACCGTCATCGTGCTTGCCATTCTGCTCATCGTCGGCCGTATCGGCCGCTGGGGCGAGGTCTGGCGCCGCTACGGCCCGCCGGCCTGGCGTCCGGCCCTGCCGGTGGCCGAGCGCCCGCCCGCGCCCGAGCAGGACCCGGCCGAATGGCCCCACCTGCGCCGCGCCGGTGCCCACGAGGCCGCCGATCGGCTTGCCGCCGAGGCGAAGGCCGGGCTCATGCGGGACGTCGATCACGCGCGGATCAGCCGGGCCTGGCAGGGGGTGCGGTCGGGACGGCACACGCTGGCCACCTTCACCGGCGCCGTGCTCACGGACGGCTCCGCCGCCTGCCTGCACCCCTCCGGCGAACGCGACCTGCCCGTGCGGCACGCGCGCCACGACCTGATCACCGGCCAGGTCCGGCTCGGCACCACCGTCGACGACCCCCGCAACCCCTACCACTACCGCGGCGCGGGCCTCGGCCTCGACCCCGGCCTGCTCGGTACCTCGCTGCTCGTCGTAGGCCCGTCCGGCTCGGGGAAGACCGGCGCGGTGGTACGGCCAGTCGCCGAGTCCCTGTGCCTGCACGCCCTCGCCGGGCGCGCCTCCGTCGTGGTCGTCGGCGCGGCGGGCGCCGGCCTCGGCCCGGCCGAGGCCTACGACGTCGTCGTACGCGTCGGTCACCCGGAGTCCGTCTACGACCTCGACCTGTACGGCGGCACCACCGACCCCGACGAGGCGGCTGCCATACTCGCTGAGGCCCTCGCAGGCGACCTCGCCGATGCGCACCCGGGCAGCGACAGCCGCCGCTCGACCACGGTTCTCGCCCAGCTGCTCGGTCCCTTCCGTGCCGTCCACGACCGCTTCCCGTCCGTGCCCGAGCTGCGCCAGCTCCTCGACGGTGTTCCCGGCCCGCTCGCGGCGCTGCGCAAGGCGTTGACGGACACCGGACAGGACGGGCTGCTGCGGGAACTCGACGCCCGCGAACGCCAGATGACCCACCCGGGCGATGTCGGCACCGTGCTCGCCGACCGGATCGCGCTGCTCGACCGGCCTGCCTTCGCCGGCTTCTTCAACACCTCCGACCAGGCCCGGCCGTTCTCGCTCAAGGCCCTCGACCATCCGGTGCGCGTCCGCATCGACCTGCCCCAGCGCGGGCACGCCGACGCCTCCCGGATCCTGGCCCGGCTGGTGCTTGCCCAGTTCACGGCAGCCGTGACCGTACGGGAGGACCGGTCGCTCTTCGCCTGCCTGATCCTCGACGACGCCTCCGGCGTCATCACCCCGGAGGCGGTTCGCGGCATCCAGCGCCTCCGCTCGGCGGGAGCCGGCGCGGTGCTCACCCTGCGCACCCTGGACGACGTACCCCGGCCGCTGCGCAGTCCGCTGCTCGGCACCACCGGCTGCCGGATGGCGCTGTCCGGGGTCACCCCCTGGGACGGGCAGGACTTCGCCGAAGTGTGGGGCAAGGAGTGGATCGAGACCCGGGACGTCACCGATCGCCAGATCATCGCCGAGACCCCGGCCGGCAAGGCCGTGCACATCCTGCGCCGGGTCATCACAGGACAGGCCCCCACCGCCCGTGCCGTCACCGTCCGTCAGGTGGAGCGTGAGCGGTGGTCTGCGTCCGAGTTGGCTCATGGGGTGCCGGCGGGGCATGCGGTGTTGTCGTTGACGAGTGTGCGGGGGGAGCACGCGCCGCCGTTGCTGGTGGATCTGCGGGGGTGAGAAGGCGGCGGGGGACCGTACGGTGAGGCAGAATCGGTGTAGGCCGTTCGTACGGTTCGGCCAAAGGATGTGTCCAGAGGGTCCGTCCAAAGGATCCGTGCGATGGATCTGTCCGAAGGATCCGTGCGATGGATCTGTCCAAAGGACCCGTCCGGAGGGTTCGTTCAACAGGTCCATTCGGAAGATCCATCATCTGAACGTTCGATCTGCCGTCGACTGAAGGCCTCATGCCCCCGACCCTCGCCTCGCTCGTCCACCACTCCGCGCTGAAGCTGACCGTGCGCGCGGGCGAGGACCGCCTCGACGTGCCCGTCCGCTGGGCCCACGTCAGTGAGCTGGCCGACCCCGTGCCGTACATGGAGGGCGGTGAGCTGCTGCTGATCACCGCGCTCAAGCTGGACGCCGAGGACCCCGAGGCCATGCGGCGGTATGTGAAGCGGCTGGCCGGCGCCGGCGTCGTCGGGCTCGGGTTCGCCGTGGGGGTCAACTACGAACACATCCCGGCGGCCCTCGTCGACGCCTGCCGGCAGGAGGGGCTGCCGCTGCTGGAGGTGCCCCGCCGCACCCCCTTCCTCGCCATCAGCAAGGCCGTGTCCGCCGCCATCGCCGCCGACCAGTACCGGGCCGTCACCGCGGGGTTCGCCGCCCAGCGCGAGCTGACCAAGCAGGCGCTGAACGCCGGGCCCGAGGGGCTGCTCGGCGCGCTCGCCGGGCAGGTCGACGGGTGGGCCGCGCTCTACGACGCCTCCGGCGCCGTCGTCGCCGCCGCGCCCGAGTGGGCCGGCCGGCGTGCCGCCCGGCTGACCGCCGAGATCGAGCGGCTGCGGGAGCGGCCCGCGCCGGCCTCGTCCGTCGTCGGCGGGCCCGAGCACGAGGACCGGGTCGAGCTGCACTCCCTGGGGACCGGGCGGCGGCCGCGCGCCGCACTCGCCGTCGGCACCGCCGCCGCCCTCGGCACCGCCGAGCGGTACGCCGTGCACTCCGCCATCGCCCTGCTCACCCTCACCACCGAACGCTCCCGTTCCCTGCAGGCGGCCGAACAGCGCGTCGGCACGGCCGTGCTGCGCATGCTCCTCGCCGGTGAGCCCGACCACGCCCGGGCCGTCGCCGGGGACCTGTACGGCGGGCTGCTCGACGCGCCGTTCCGGATGATCGTCGCCGAGTCGGCGTCCGGATCCGCTGCTCGGGCGCACGCGGACGCCCACGGTCACGTGCGTGGGCCGGGTGCCGGTGGCGCCGTGCCTGCCACCGGCGAGGTGAGCGGTGATCCGCTGGGCGGCCTGGCGGAGAGCCTCGAGTCGGCCGCCGCCCGCTCCGGGGAGGCCGTGCTGGTCGTGCCCGAGGGGGAGCGCCTGGTGGTGCTCGCCGCCGACGGGGGCGCGGCGGTGGCCGCCTGCACGAGTCACGCGGCGGCGCTGGAGGCGGCGCGGGCGGTGCCGGAGCGGACCGGGGGTGACGAGGAGGAGCTGGTCGTCGGGCTGTCCGCGCCGGCCGGGCCGATCGCCGCCGCGGCGGCCTACAAGCAGGCCGAGCAGGCGCTGTCGGTGGCACGGCGACGGGGGCGGGTGCTGGTGGAGCACGAGCAGCTGGCCGCGGGGTCCGTGCTGCCGCTGCTGGCCGACGACGCGGTGAAGGCGTTCGCGGACGGGTTGCTGCGGGCGCTGCACGAGCACGACGCGACGGGGCGGGGGGATCTGGTCGCCTCGCTGCGGGCGTGGCTGTCGCGGCACGGGCAGTGGGACGCGGCCGCGGCGGACCTGGGCGTGCACCGGCACACGCTGCGGTACCGGATGCGGCGGGTCGAGGAGATCCTCGGGCGGTCCCTGGACGATCCCGACGTCCGGATGGAGCTGTGGCTCGCCCTGAAGGCCACCAGCGCCGAGTAGTCCAAGTAGTCCAAACAGTAGTGCCGGGGCTGCCTACTGCTACGACTCGGACAAGCGACCCCCGGCCACCCCCGCCCTACCGTTGACCACGAAAGCCAAGCACACCCCCAACGCGGAAGGGCCGGGACTCGCACATGACTTCCATCCACGCCTTCTGGCTCGCCGGCCGCCAGGTCACCGGCGAGGACACCTTCGACGTCACCTCGCCGTGGGACGGCCGGCTCGTCGGCAGGGTCGGCGTGCCGACCGACGCCCAGGTCGAGGAGGCCGTGGCCGCCGCGTACGCCGTGCGGGACGAGTTCGCCGCCACCCCGGCGCACGTGCGCGCCGCCGCCCTCGACCACGTCAGCAAGCGGCTGGTCGAGCGCACCGAGGAGATCGCCCAGCTGATCTCCGCCGAGAACGGCAAGCCCATCAAGTGGGCCCGGGGCGAGGTCGGCCGTGCCGTCTCCGTGTTCCGGTTCGCCGCCGAGGAGGCCCGCCGGTTCAACGGCGGCGAGGCCCAGCGGCTCGACACCGACGCCGGCGGCCAGGGCCGGCTGGCGCTCACCCGCCGCTTCCCGAAGGGTGTCGTGCTCGGCATCGCGCCGTTCAACTTCCCGCTGAACCTGTGCGCCCACAAGGTCGCCCCCGCGATCGCCGTCGGTGCGCCCATCGTCCTCAAGCCGGCCCCCGCCACCCCGCTGTCCGGTCTGATCCTCGGCGAGCTGCTGGCCGAGACCGACCTGCCGGCCGGCTCGTGGTCGGTCCTGCCGGTCCCGAACGACCGCATGCCCGCCCTGGTCCAGGACGAGCGCCTGCCGGTGATCTCCTTCACCGGTTCCGACAAGGTCGGTTACGCGATCATGGACTCGGTGCCGCGCAAGCACTGCACGCTGGAGCTGGGCGGCAACGGCGCGGCCGTGGTCCTCGCCGACTACGCGAGCGACGCCGACCTGGACTGGGCCGCGACCCGCATCGCGACCTTCTCCAACTACCAGGGCGGCCAGTCCTGCATCTCCGTGCAGCGCGTGATCGTGGATGCCTCCGTCCACGACCGCCTGCTGCCGCGCATCGTCGCCGCCGTGGAGGCCCAGGTCACCGGTGACCCGTCCGACGCCAAGACGGACGTCGGCCCGCTGGTCAGCGAGGACGCCGCCAAGCGCGTGGAGTCCTGGGTGAAGGAGGCGGTCGAGGCCGGCGCCACGCTGCTCACCGGCGGCGACCGCGACGGCGCCTCCTACGCGCCGACCGTCCTCACCGACGTACCGGCGGACGTCACCCTCGCCTGCGAGGAGGTCTTCGGACCGGTCCTCACCGTGCAGAAGGTGGACGGCGAGGCGGAAGCCTTCGCGGCGGTCAACAACTCCAAGTACGGCCTCCAGGCAGGCGTGTTCACCCACGACCTGCAGGTCGCCTTCCGCGCCCACCGCGCCCTCGAGGTCGGCGGCGTGGTGATCGGCGACGTCCCGTCCTACCGCGCCGACCAGATGCCGTACGGCGGCGCCAAGCAGTCCGGTGTGGGCCGCGAAGGCGTGCGGTTCGCGATGGAGGACTACACCTACGAGCGCGTGCTGGTCCTGACCGGTCTCGCGCTCTGACCTGCCACGGACAGGTCGGAAACGGCAGCGGCCGGTGCCCACTGTGCGGGGGCACCGGCCGCTGTCGTTTGCTGCCTCTGAGTAAAGGATTCGGCATCGGCTGTTCAAGAGTCCTGCTGTGTGTCTTGATCTGTCCATGACTCTCCCGATGGGATGCGCCTGACCAGTTCGTCCGACTCAGGACGTCTCAGGGATTTGTCAGGGGAACACATGCGCATAGCCCGTACCGGGCGCGGCCTCGCGGCTTCCGCCGCCACTGCCGCACTCGTCGCCGCAGGACTGGCGACCATCTCCTCGGCCGGCGCCACCAGCGCCGCGCCCGCCGGCGTACCGCACACCTTCGCGCAGCCGGCCATCGCGGGGCACAACCTGGTCCACGGCGTGGCCAGCCCCCTTCCCACCGCCCAGTGCCAGGCCAAATGGCACATCAACTGCTACAACCCGCTGCAGTACCGCACCGCGTACAACCTGAACCCGCTGTACAAGAAGGGCATCACGGGCAAGGGCCGTACGATCGTCATCGTCGACTCCTTCGGGTCCCCGACCGTCCAGCACGATCTGGACGTCTACAGCAAGCAGTTCGGGCTGCCCAGCACCAAGGTCAACGTCGTCAAGTGGGGTCACGTCCCGAAGTTCGACCCCAAGAACCCCGACATGACCGGCTGGGCCGGCGAGACCTCGCTGGACGTCGAGATGGCCCACGCCGTCGCGCCCGACGCCAAGATCGTCCTCGTGGAGACGGCGGTCGCCGAGACCGAGGGCACCACCGGTCTGCCGGAGATGATGTCCGCCGAGAAGTACATGATCGACCACGGGGTCGGCGACGTCATCAGCCAGAGCTTCGGCGCCACCGAGAACACCTTCCCGGGCTTCGACAAGGGCGATTTCTCCAGCATCAAGAAGCTGCGGTACGCCTACGAGGACGCGCAGCGCAAGCACGTGACCGTGCTCGGCTCCTCCGGTGACGGCGGCGCCACCGACGCCATGGCGGACGGCAAGACGTTCTACAAGTACCGCGTCAACTCCTGGCCGTCCTCCGACCCGTTGGTCACCTCCATCGGCGGCACCCAGCTCCACCTGAACGACAAGGGCCGGCGCGTCAAGCCGGACAGCGTCTACAACGACAACGGCGCGGGCGGCGGCGGCCAGTCCCACGTGTTCAACCGCCCGTCCTTCCAGGACGGTGTGAAGAACGTCGTCGGCACCCGCCGCGGCACCCCGGACATCTCGATGGCCGCCGCGGTCAACGGCGGTGCCTGGGTGTACTCCAGCTACGACCCGACCGCCACCGGCTGGGACGTCTCCGGCGGCACCAGCGAGGCCAGCCCGCTGTTCTCGGGCATCGTCGCCCTCGCCGACCAGGCGGCCGGCCACCGCCTGGGCGACCTCAACCCGGCGCTCTACACCCTGCTGAAGCAGAAGAACCCGGGCATCGTCGACGTCAACGACGGCACCGACAACAGCTACCAGGGCGTCACGGGCTACAAGGCCGTCAACGGCTACGACATGGCCACCGGCGTGGGCACGCTCGACGCCCTGCGGTTCGTGTCCGCCCTGGCCAGGAACCACTGACGGTCACCGCTTTCAGGCTCTGCAGGGCGCTGCCCGTCCTGCAGAAGGGGCCCGGCACCGCTGCCTTTCGGTGTCGGGCCCCTTCCCGTCGTCGGCTGATCCGGACCCTCAACCGGAGAAGCCGACGTGCGCGAGCCGCAGCGGGCCGCGCAGCCTGAGGCGGACGTCGTGCACGCCGTCGACGACCAGCGCGACGGCCAGGGTCGTGTAGGCGTAGCAGTCGGCCGTGGGGGTGTCCAGGGTCAGCACGGCCCGCACCGGGCCGCCGTCCAGGGACACCTCCAGTGCGCCCTCGCCCGCCACCTGTGCCGTCACCTCGCTCACCCCCGTACCGAAGTCGCAGGCACGGAAGAGGAGTTCGGCCGTGCCGCCGTGCGCCGGTGTCACCGCGTCGCCCGCCGTCCTCGTCCGGTCCACGACGGCCACGCCGCACTGCTCGTCGAAGTCGGCCGCCGGCAGGCCGCGTTGCCGGGCGGCGCGCGGGGCCGGGGGCGTGCCGTCGAGGTGCACGGTCGTGCGCAGGCGGATGTCCTCGCTGGACGCGCCGAGCAACAGGTCGTACGGCCCTCCCTCCAGCCGTCGGCGGCCCTGTGCCACGTCCCAGAACTCCAGGGCGGTCAGCGGGACTTCGAAGGAGAGGGGGGCCGTCTCGCCGGGGGCGAGGGTGACACGGCGGTGGGCCAGGAGCTCGCGGCGCGGGCGGGCCACCGACGGGTCCACGGCCCGGCCGTAGAGCTGCACCACCTCGTCCGCCACCCGGTCCCCGGTGTTCGTCACCGCGCACGAGACACGCACCGAGCCGTCCTCGGCACGGGCCGCCAGGCCGGCGTAGGCGAAGGACGCGTACGACAGGCCGTGGCCGAAGGGGAAGAGCGGGGTGCCCTCGAAGTAGAGGTAGGTCTGCCGGCTGCCGATGATGTCGTAGTCGAGCAGGCCGGGCAGGTCGGCGTCGGAGGCGTACCAGGTCTGGGGGAGACGGCCGGCCGGGGAGACGTCACCGGCCAGGGTGCGGGCGAGGGCCGTGCCCGCCGCCTGGCCGCCGTGCGCGGTCCACAGCACCGCCGGCAGCCGTGCCACGTCCACCGCGTACGGATAGGCCGAGGTCAGCACCAGTACGGTGTGCGGGTTCGCGGCCCGGGCCGCGCCCAGCAGCCGCTGCTGGTGCGCGGGCAGCCGGAGGGTCGTACGGTCCTCGGTCTCGCGCCCGCCTATGTGCGGGTCGTTGCCCGCGACCACCACGACCACGTCCGCCTGCCCGGCCGCCCGGGCCACGGCCTCCTCGCCCCGTTCGACCGTGATCACCTCGAAGACGTCGCCGGAATCCTCGGCCCCGGCAACCTTCACGCCGTCGGCGGCGACCCGCACCTGACGACCCGTGCCCAGGTGCGTGAGGAGGTGACCGCTGCGGTGCGGTGCGAGGCGGAAGGTCTCCTGGACCACCCAGCCGCCCGGCTGGTCGGCGGCGGCGCGCAGGAAGCCGTCCTCGGCGACCGAGAGATACCGGCCGTCGGGCGCGCGCAGCGTCAGCACGCCCTCGCCCCAGTCCACCAGCGCGAACTCGGTGCCGACGGGGTCCACGGTGAGCGGCGGCAGATCGGTACGGCCACGCAGCAGGGCCGGGTCCAGGGCGCCCTCGGCGCCGCGCACCTCCTCCGGCGCGTCCGCGGCCGGCACGTGCAGGAAGGCACCGGCGGCGGTGCGCAGCCGGACGCGGTCCACGCCCTCCGCGAACTCCACCCGGTCCGCGCCGAACCGCTCGTACAGGCCCTCCAGGGGAGTGGAGCGGTGCAGCAGGCTGCCGCTGTACCAGTCGAGCTTGCACTCGTCGGCGAGCAGGCCGACCACCGCGATCCGGGTGCCGGGCGCGAGCGGGAGCAGGTCGTCGTCGTTCTTCAGCAGCACGATCGCCTGCTCGGCGGCCTCCCGGGCGAGCGCCCGGTGTGCCGGGGTGTCGAACTCGCCGGTGCCGGCGTGCGGGTCGTAGTGCGGGTCGAACTCGCCGAGCCGGAACCGGACGGAGAGCTGGCGGCGTACCGCGGTGTCGATGTCGGCCTCCGTCAACAAGCCATGCGCGTAAGCCTTTCTGACCCGTCCGACGATCTGCGAGCTGTCCGTCCCGTGGTCGGTGAAGCTGTCCACGCCGGCCAGCAGGGCGGCGGCGGTGGCCTCCTCGTGGGTGTCGAAGTAGTGCTCGGCGTCCACCAGGTTGGAGGGCGCGCCCGCGTCCGAGCAGACCAGCAGGTCGTCGTCGGTCCAGGTGCGCAGCTCGGAGCGCAGGTAGGGGGAGAGGTGGTTGGGGCGGCCGTTGACCAGGTTGTAGGCCGGCATCACCCCGGCCACCGCACCGGCCTCCACGGTCTCCCGGAAGGCGCGCAGATCGTACTCGTGCAGCACGCGCGGCCGGACGGAGGCGTTCGACGTGGCCCGGTCGGTCTCGTTGTTGTGGGCCAGCCAGTGCTTGAGGACGGGGGCCGTGCGCCAGTACACCGGATGGTCACCGCGCAGGCCGCGCGTGTACGCCGTGGCGATCGCCGAGGTCAGCTCGGGATCCTCCGAGTAGCCCTCCTCGTTACGGCCCCACAGCGGATGCCGGAGCAGGTTGACCGTCGGCGACCAGACGTTGAGGCCGACCCGGTCGTCCCGGGCCCGCATCGCGCGCACCTCCTTGGACACCGCCTCGCCGACCCGCCGCACCAGCTCCGGGTTCCAGGTCGCGCCCAGCCCCACGGCCTGCGGGAACACCGTGGCCGGCCCCATCCAGGCGACGCCGTGCAGCGCCTCCTGGCCGGTGCGGAAGGCGGCGATGCCCAGGCGCTCCACGGCGGGCGCGAACTGGTGCAGGAAGGCGGTCTTCTCGTCCAGCGTGAGCCGTTCCAGCAGGTCGTCGATGCGCTTCGCGAACGGCAGCTGTGGATCGCGGAAGGGCGGCATGGACGGCACGTCAACGGTCACGAGCGGTTCCCCTTGCGAACGGAGCGACGAGGATCTTTCGAAGCGCTTCGATGCTCGATCGGCGGAGGCTCGGATGTCAAGTTCCCGTGCGGAATCTTGGAAGCGACCCTTGTGTGCCCCAGGGTGTTCACTTAATCTCGCAGCAACATCGAAGCGCTTCGACGCCTTCGCCACCTCATGTCGACCGGCTTCCGCCTTCGTCGAAGCGCGCTTCCGCTCAGCCAGATCCACTCGAGACACCGCAGCCGACGGCCACCGCCGGGTGTCCTGGTGTGCCATGAAGGGTTGACGCAATGACGCCGAACGCCGCCTCCGCATCCTCCGCGCCCAGCCGGAGAAGTTCCCCCAGCCGGAGAAGCTCCCCCAGCCGGAGGAGCTTCCTCGCCTCCACCGCGGTCGCCGCCACGGCGGTCGCCGGGGGGATGCCGATGCTCACCGCCTGCGGAGGTTCGGACAGCGGGTCGAGCGGAGGCTCCTCCGCCGGCAAGGGCGAGAAGAGCCTGCTGCCGTCCTACGTGGCGAACAACGTGGTGACCCCGGACATCCCCGCGAAGAACGGCTCGGCGATCGGCTTCACCGGCAAGCTCGACCTCGCGACCCTGAAGACCTCGGTGCCCGAGAAGCTCGGCAAGGGCGGCAAGGTCACCGTCATGTCGCCGTTCTGGGGCACTCCGCCCAAGGGCGACAACGCCTACTACAGGGCGATGAACGACCTCATCGGCGTCGACGTCGTCTGGCAGAACCAGGACGGCAACACCTACGACCAGAAGCTCGGCGCGGTCCTCGCCTCCAGCGACGTACCGGACGTCGTGGTCGTCCCGAGCTGGAACATGGGCGGCAGGATCCCCACCGCCATCATCAGCAAGTTCGCCGACCT
This sequence comes from Streptomyces sp. NPDC001153, assembly GCF_053598315.1. Lineage (NCBI taxonomy): Bacteria > Bacillati > Actinomycetota > Actinomycetes > Kitasatosporales > Streptomycetaceae > Streptomyces > Streptomyces sp. NPDC001153. Next base: position 80,107 of record NZ_JBSFJZ010000012.1, on the reverse strand, counting down.
CGGGCCGTATCTGTCGGGAGACAAGGTCAAGGACTACCCGAACCTCGCCGCCATCCCGACCGACGCCTGGCAGCGCTGCATCATCGGCGGCAAGCTGCGCGGACTGCCGCAGCCCTCCCCGTACGTCACCGGCATCGTGCCCCTCTACCGCAAGGACGTCTTCGACAAGGAGGGCTACCAGGTCCCGCGCTCCGCGGACGAGTTCATGTCCCTGGCCAAGGAGATCACCAACGCCAAGGCCAGGCGCTGGGCCTGCATGGACATGAAGTGGACCGCCTTCCAGGCCTTCGGCGTGCTCTCCGGCAGCGAGAAACCGCTCGGCTGGAACCTCGTCGACGGCAAGCTGATCAACCGCATCGAGACCGAGGAGTACCTCGAAGCGCTGGAGTGGACCCGCAAGCTGTTCGCCGCCGGATACGTCCACCCCGACGCCATGATGGGCAAGAACGCCCCCGACCCGGGCCCCAAGTTCGCCGCCGGCGAGTTCCTGATCTACCCCAACAACATCAGCCAGTGGTGGAGCCGCACCGCCGAACAGGCCACCCAGAACCCGCAGTTCAAGATCTGGGGCATGGACGTCTTCGGCCACGACGGGGGCAGCCCGCGGCTGTGGGCCGAACAGCCGGCCGGCATCTTCGCCTTCGTCAACAAGAAGGCCTCCGAGTCCGTGATCCGTGACGTTCTGGCCGTCGCCGACGTCACCGCCGCGCCGTACGGCACCAAGGAGTACATGCTCACCAACTACGGCGTCCAGGGCGCCGACTACACGGTCAGGAACGGCGTGCCCGTCAAGACCACCCAGGGCAACAACGAGGTCCTCAACGCCTACGTCATGGTCGCGAGCCCCGCCGCCACCATCGCCCACCCCGACTTCCCCGACGTCGCGAGGGCCCAGGTCGAGTGGCAGCAGCGGATGGGCGCCTTCACCAGGAAGTCCAGCTTCTACGGCCAGATGATCACCGAACCCTCCCGCTACACCAACCTCGGCAACGACTTCGAGCAGCTCGAGGACGACATCACCCGCGGCCGCAAGAAGATCAGCGACATGCAGCAGGCCGTCTCCGACTGGAAGAGCAAGGGCGGCGACGAACTGCGCGACTGGTACAAGAAGCTCCTCGACGAGAACGGCCCCGCGGCCGGCTGAGGCGAGACACCGAGGCAAGGAGAAGGCCGTGTCCCACAGCACGGTGCCTCGCAGCAGGGCCGAGGCAGACGACAGGCCGGGGAAGACCCCGGTGACCTCCGGCGACGCCACCGGATCACGGAAGAACCGCAGGAGGGCGAGGACCGGAAGGCTCGGCCTGCGCCTCAGATTCAGACGCGACCGCGTCCTGATCCTGATGACGCTGCCGGCCGTCCTGCTGCTCCTGCTCTTCAACTACCTGCCGATCCTCGGCAACATCGTCGCCTTCCAGGACTACGACCCCTACATCAGCGACAACGGCATCGTCTCGATGCTGCACAGCCCCTGGGTCGGCTTCGAGAACTTCCAGCGGATCTTCGCCGACTCGGCCTTCTGGAACGCGGTGCAGAATACGGTGGTCCTGTTCGTCCTGCAGCTCGTGCTGTTCTTCCCCGTCCCGATCCTGCTCGCGCTGCTCATCAACAGCGTGGTACGGCCGAGGGTGCGTGCGTTCGCCCAGGCGGTCCTCTACCTCCCGCACTTCTTCTCCTGGGTACTGGTCATCTCCGTCTTCCAGCAACTCTTCGGCGGGGCGGGCGTCTTGTCGCAACTCCTGCGCCAACACGGGTACAACGGGCTGGACATCATGACCGACCCGTCCACCTTCAAGTTCCTCGTCACGGCGGAGGGCATCTGGAAGGACGCGGGCTGGGGAATCATCATCTTCCTGGCCGCGCTGGCCTCGGTGAGCCCCGACCTGTACGAGGCCGCCGCGATGGACGGCGCCGGCCGCTGGCGCCGCATGTGGCACGTCACGCTGCCCGCGCTGCGCCCGGTGATCGCGCTGCTGCTGGTCCTCCGGGTGGGCGACGCCCTGACCGTCGGCTTCGAGCAGATCCTGCTCCAGCGCGACGCCGTCGGGCCGGGCGCGGCGGAGGTCCTCGACACCTTCGTCTGGTGGAACGGCGTCCGCAACCAGGACTTCGGCTACGCGGCCGCCGCCGGCCTGATCAAGGGCGTGGTCAGCCTCGGACTGGTCCTCGCCGCGAACAAGGTGGCCCATCTCATGGGCGAGCAGGGGGTGTACAGGAAATGACGGCCGTTCTCGACGAGCCGAGGAGCAGACCCCCGCGAGGGGCGGCGCCGCCGCGCCCGGTGTGGGAGGAGGAGCCGAGCAGGGCGGGGGTGGCCGGCAAGGGCCTGGTCCTCACCCTGGCCTGCCTCGGCATCCTCTTCCCGCTCTGGATCGTGGTCGTCACCAGCCTGTCCTCGCGGAGGACGATCGACCGGGCGGGCGGCCTGGTCATGATCCCCAAGGGCATCACCTTCGTCGCGTACAGGGAGCTGCTGAGCGGCGGCCAGGTCACCCGTGCGGCGGTCATCAGCATCCTGGTGACCCTGGTCGGCACGCTGTTCTCGATGACAGTGTCCGTCCTGTGCGCCTACGGCCTCTCGCGCATCGGCTCCCTGGGTCACCGCTGGTTCCTGATGCTGCTGCTGGCGACGATGTTCTTCAGCGCGGGCCTGATCCCGACGTACCTGCTGGTGCAGTCCCTGGGCCTGATGGACAGCTACCTGGCCCTGATCCTGCCGAGCGCGGTCAGCGTCTTCAACATCCTCGTCCTGCGGGGCTTCTTCATGGGCATCTCGCAGGAACTCGTCGACAGCGCGCGCATCGACGGCGCGGGGGACTTCCGGATCCTGTGGCAGATCGTGATGCCGCTGTCGAGGGCGGTACTGGCGGTCATCACGCTGTTCTACGCGGTCGGGTACTGGAGTGCGTGGTTCAACGCGTCCCTGTACTTGAACGACCAGAACAAGATGCCGCTGCAGAACGTCATGATCCAGCTGGTGCAGAAGCAGCAGGCACCGACGGGGCTGGGCCAGGCCATCAAGACGGGCGAGCTGTCGGGTCTCGCGGTGCAGATGGCGGTCATGGTGATGGCCCTGCTGCCGGTCGCCGTGCTGTCACCGTTCGTCCAGAAGCACTTCAAGAAGGGGATGCTGACGGGGGCGGTGAAGGGGTGAGCGGCGCCCTCTGAACGGGGGCGGGCTGTCTCGTCGGCGACTGCGGGTCCGCCGTGGTCGCTCGCGCAGTTCCCCGCGCCCCTTCGAGGCGCGCAGCCTGCGCCGGCGCCGGCGAGCGACCCGACCCCCGCCGGCACCAGCGCCGGTTCGCCCACCCACCCACGTCCACCGAGGTACCCATGCCCACACCCACCCGCAGAACCGTCCTGACCGCCACCGCAGCCACCGCAGCCCGCCTCGGCCTCCCCACCCAGGCACAAGCGGCCCAAACCGCCCAAGCCTCGCAGAGATACCGCTGGCGCAACGCGGTGACCGGCGGCACGGCCGTCACCGGCTCGGTCACCCTCGGCCGCTACGGCGTGGCGGTGCTGCGGCCATGAGCGGCGGACCCGTTCACGGAACCTGGGAGCCGGCCCCGGCGGCCCGCTGGGAGGACGCCTTCCTGGCCGGGAACGGCCACCACGGCGTCCTTGTGTTCGGTGATCCGAACGACGACCGGGTCATCGTCACGCATCACACCCTGGTCCGGCCCAACGGCGGCGAGCGCGCCCGGCCGCCCCACCTGGCCGCCGAACTCCCCGCACTCCAGGACCGGTTGCTCGCCGGCGACCTCACCGCCGCCGAGGGCTTCACCGACGGCCGCCCGCTGCAGTGGGTGCAGCCCTTCCACCCCGCCTTCCAGGTGCGGCTGCGCAGGCCGGGCGGCGGCAGCGGGCAGGGCTACCGCCGGGCCGTCGACTTCACCACCGGAGAGGTCACGGCCTCCTGCGCCGACTTCGCGGGCCGCGTCTTCGTCTCCCGCGCGGACGACGTGATCGTGCACGAGGTCACGGCGGCCGAGCTCGACATCACCCTGGACCACCGGCTGCCGGGCGCACCGGCCGGGCTGCGGGTCGGTCACGGCACACTGCTCACCCCCGAGGGCGCCCTGCTGAGCCTGCGCGCCCGCTACCCCGACAGCGACCGCGCCTACACCGGCGTCACCCTCGTCGCCGTGCGCGGGGGCGGCACCGAACTCGTCCCGCCGGGCGTCCGCGTCACCGGCGCCCACCACGTCCTGCTGCTCACCCGCGTGCGCCGGCACACCGGCGAGGCGGACACGGTCGCCGAGGCCCGGCTGCTCCAGGCCCTCGCCGAGGGCGCCGAGCGGCCGTACGACGTCCTCCTCGCCCGCCACCTGGACCGGCACCGCACGGCCTACCGGCGGGTGACACTGGACCTCGGCGCCGACCCGGCCGAGCGTGCCCTGCCCGGCTCCGAACTGCTGCGGCGCCCGCACGTCCCGGCGCTGCTGGAACGGCTCTTCGCCGCCGGCCGCTACCACCTGCTCTCCAGCAGCGGCCTGCTGCCGCCCCGCCTCACCGGCCTGTGGACCGGCGACTGGGACACCGCCTGGTCAGGCGCCTTCACCACCAACGCCAACCTCAACCTCCAGACCGCCTCCGCGCCCGCCGCGGCCCTGCCCGAGGTCACCGAGGCGCTGGCCGCCCTCGTCGCCCGGCAGCTGCCGGACTGGCGGGTCAACGCCCGTGCGATCTTCGGCACCCGGGGCGTGGTCGCTCCCACCCACACCGACGGCGAGTCCGGATACACCTACCATTTCGACCGCGAGTACCCCCACCAGCTGTGGACGGCCGGCGCGGACTGGCTGCTCAAGCCGCTCGTCGACCACGACGAGATCCACGGCAGCCGGGACCCGGGCACCGCCGCCGCGCTCGCCGAGGCGGCCCTGTTCTACGAGGACTTCCTCACCCGCGCCGACGCCCAGGGCCGGCTGGTCGTCGTCCCCTCCTACTCGCCGGAGAACCGTCCCGCGAACGGCAGCTGGGGCGCGCTCAACGCCGCCATGGACCTCTCCGCCGCCCGGCACACCCTGCTCACCGCCGCCCGCTACCACCCCCGACAGGCGGAGAAATGGCGGGCGTTGGCGGACCGGCTGCCGCCCCACCGGACCAACGCCGACGGAGCCCTCGCCGAATGGGCCTGGCCCGGACTGGAGGACACCTACGACCACCGCCACCTCAGCCACCTCTACGGCGTCTGGCCCCTGGACGAGATCAACCCCCACGACACCCCCGGCCCGGCCGCCGCCGCCCACCGCGCCCTGGAACTGCGCGGCGCCGAGAACGACTCGGCCCACGGCCATCTGCACCACGCCCTCGTCGCCGCCCGGCTCGGCGACGGCCCCCGCGCAGCCCAGGCCCTGCGCCAGGTCCTGGACGGCGACTTCTTCCACACCTCGCTGATGAGCGCCCACTACCCGCACCGGGACGTCTACAACGCGGACGCCGCACACACCCTGCCCGGCGTCCTGATCGAGATGCTCGTGCAGTCCACCCCGGACCGGCTCGTCCTGCTGCCCGCCGTCCCGGACAGCTGCCCCCACGGCGAACTCCGGGGCGTGCGGACCCGGTTCGGCGCGCGGATCGACCTGGCCTGGAGCCCGCACGGCGCCCGAGCCGTCCTCAGGCCCGGCCGCACCCACCGCATCGAGCTGCGGACTTCCTCCGGCGCGCAGCCGCTCGACCTCGTCGCCGGAGAAGACCGCGTCCTCACCCTGGGGGGCGCGGTGACCGAAGAGAACCCGCGATTCCCCCCACCCATGGAAGGGACACCATGGCAACACGCACGCTCGGCAGGGTCGCCAAGGCCCTGATCGCCCCCGCCCTCGCCCTCGGCGCCACCGCAGGCCTCGCCTCGGCCCCCGCCTCCGCCGCCGTCTGGAGCTCCTGCGACCAGTGGGGCAGCACCACGCTGAACGGCTACACCCTCTACAACGACATCTGGGGCTCCGGCGCCGGCAGCCAGTGCATCTGGGCCAACTCCGGTACCAACTGGGGTGTCTGGGCCAACCACCCCGACACCGGCGGCATCAAGTCCTACCCCAACGCCAAGAAGGTGATCAACAAGTCGGTCACCTCGCTCTCGTCGCTCACCAGCAGCTACAACGTCACCGTCCCGTCGTCCGGCGCGTACGAGACGGCGTACGACATCTGGGACACGGGCCACAAGTACGAGATCATGCTCTGGGTCAACAGGACCGGCGCCGTCGGCCCGCTCGGCACCTCCCAGGGCACGGTGAGCCTCGGCGGCTCCACCTGGACCGTCTACAAGGGCAACAACGGCTCCAACGACGTCTTCTCCTTCGTCCGCAGCTCCAATTCCAGCTCCGGCACGGTGAACATCCTGCCGATCCTGAAGTGGATCAAGGACACCAAGGGCTGGTTCGGCGACGTGACCATCGGTGACCTCCAGTTCGGCTTCGAGATCACCTCCTCCGCCGGCGGACTGGACTTCTCCGTCAACAGCGAGAGCGTCAGCAGCAGTTAGGGCGCGGGAGTGGGGCCGGTCCCGTGCGGGGCCGGCCCACTTCTCTCACTCCGCTCCTCACTCCGCGACCGGCAGCTCTGCCCCGTCCCGCAGGAACAGCGGGATGCGGTCCAGCGGCGCGTCCACCGTCACCGCCGCACCGCCCTCGTACGTCTCACCCGTCCACGCGTCCGTCCAGCGCGCGCCCGCCGGAAGGCGGACCGTCCGGACGGTCGCGCCGGCGGTGAGCACCGGGGCGACCAGCAGATCCCGGCCGAAGAGGTACGCGTCCTCCACCGACCAGGCCGCCTGGTCGTCGGGGAACTCCAGGAACAGCGGGCGCAGCACCGGCAGCCCCTCCTCGTGCGCCTCCCGCATGACGGCCAGGACGTACGGCCTCAGGCGCTCGCGCAGGCGCAGGTACTTCTCCAGGATCGCGCCGGCCTCCTCGCCGTACGACCACACCTCGTTGGGGCCGCCCGTCATCTCCGGGCCCAGCGGCATGCCCGGGTCGCGGAAGCCGTGCAGCCGCATCAGCGGGGACAGCGCGCCGAACTGGAACCAGCGGATCATCACCTCGCGGTACGCCGGGTCGTCCGGGTCGCCGCCGTGGAAGCCGCCGATGTCGGTGTTCCACCAGGGGATGCCGGACAGTGCGGTGTTGAGGCCGGCCGCGATCTGGCGGCGCAGCGTCGCGAAGTCGGTGCCGATGTCACCGGACCACAGGGCCGCGCCGTAGCGCTGGCTGCCCGCCCACGCCGAGCGGTTGAGGGTGATCACGTCGTCCTCGCCGAAGCCGGACGCCAGCAGGCCCTCGTGGAAGGTACGGGCGTTCTCGCGTGGATAGAGGTTGCCGACCTCCGGACCCGGGCCCGCCCAGTAACGCAGGTTCTCCGGGAAGCCCGGCTTCAGTTCCGGCTCGCAGGCGTCCAGCCAGAAGGCCGAAATGCCGTACGGCGCAAGGTAGTTGTCGTGGATCCGGGACCACACGAACTCCCGCGCCTCGGGGTTGGTGGCGTCGTAGAAGGCCACCTGGACCGTGGCCGCCACCTCCTTGTCCGGCCAGTCGGCGTGCGCCATCGGGCCGTACTGGGTGCCGATGAAGTAGCCGCGCTGCTCCATGAGCCGGTGGTTCTCCGACAGCGGCGAGACCGACGGCCACACGGACACGACCAGCTTGACGCCCAGCTCCTCCAGCTCGCGGACCATCGCCGCCGGGTCCGGCCACTCCTTCGGGTCGAACCGCCACTCGCCGAGGTGGGTCCAGTGGAAGAAGTCGCACACGATCGCCGCGAGGGGCAGGCCCCGGCGCTTGTACTCCCGTGCCACGCCGAGGAGTTCGTCCTGGGTGCGGTAGCGCAGCTTGCACTGCCAGAAGCCGGCCGCCCACTCCGGCAGCATCGGCGACCGACCGGTGACCGCGCTGTAGGCGCGCTGCCCGTCGGCCGGAGTGCCCGCCGTGATCCAGTAGTCGATCTGCCGGGCCGAGTCCGCGACCCAGCGGGTGCCGTTGCCGGCCAGTTCCACCCGGCCGATCGCCGGGTTGTTCCACAGCAGGGTGTAGCCCCGGCTGGACACCAGCACCGGGACGCTCACCTCGGCGTTGCGCTGCACCAGGTCCAGCACCAGGCCCTTCTGGTCCAGGCGCCCGTGCTGGTGCTGGCCCAGGCCGTACAGCCGCTCGCCCTCGTAGGCGGCGAACCGCTGCTCCAGCCGGTGGTGGCCGTTGCCGACCGCCGTGTACAGCCGCGACCCGGGCCACCAGAAGTGGGCCCGCTCCTCGGCGAGCAGCTCCGTACGGTCCTCGGTGCGCACGAAGCGGATGAGGCCCTCGGCGCTCACCTCGGCGGTCAGCGCGCCGACCGTCAGCCGCGCCTCGCCGCCACCGATCTCGACCCCGGCGTCCTGCGCGGGCGGGGAGTCGAGGAGCGCGCCCGGGAGGTCCTGCAGCACCGGGCCGCCGAGCCGGGCGCGCACCCGGACCGCGTCCGGCCCCCACGGCTCGATCCGCACCGTCTCCTGACGGCCGCTCCACTCCAGCGCCCCGTCCCGCTCACGGAAGGTGCCGACGGTGGGGGAGGACTGGGCGAGGCTGACCTTGGGCTGCGCGACGGCATGCTGGTTCACGGCGTGCTCCTGAAGCAGTGCGGACAGGGTCAAGGCAGGCAGAGCCGTGCCCCGGACGCACCGGAGCCACGGGAAGGTACGTCAGGACGCGGCCGGCGCCGGTCCCGAACTCGCCCGTACCGTCAGCTCGGGCGCGATCAGCACGACCTCGTCGCCGCCCCGCCCGTCCAGCTTGGCCACCAGGTGCTCGACCGCGTACCGGCCCATCTCCTGCGCCGGGATGGCGACCGAGGTCAGCCGCACCGAGGCCTGCACGGCGACCTGGTCCGGGCAGATCGCGACCACGGAGACGTCCTCCGGCACGGCCCGGCCCTGCTGGCGCAGCAGCGCGAGCAGCGGCTCCACCGCCGACTCGTTCTGCACCACGAACCCGCTCGTCGCCGGGCGCTCGTCGAGGATCCGGGCGAGGGTCACGGCCATCGCGTCGTAGCCGCCGTCGCACGGGCGGTGCAGCGCCCGTACGCCCGTCTCGCGGGCCCGGGAACGCAGCCCGTCGAGGGTGCGCTCGGCGAAACCGGTGTGCCGCTCGTAGACGGCCGGGGCCTCGCCGATGACAGCGATGTCACGGTGACCGAGCCCCGCCAGATGCTCCACGCACAGCGCGCCCGTCGCACTCCAGTCCAGGTCCACGCAGGTCAGGCCGTCCGTGTCGGCGGGCAGCCCGATCAGCACCGAGGGCTGGTCGGTCTCCCGCAGCAGCGGCAGCCGCTCGTCGTCCAGCTCGACGTCCATGAGGATCATCGCGTCGGCGAGGCCGCTGCCGGTCACCCGGCGCACCGCGTCCGGCCCCTCCTCCCCGGTGAGGAGCAGGACGTCGTAGCCGTGGTTGCGGGCCGTGGTGGCCACCGCGATGGCGATCTCCATCATCACCGGCACGTACATGTCGGTGCGCAGCGGGATCATCAGCGCGATGATGTTCGACCGCTTGCCGGCCAGGGCGCGGGCGCCGGCGTTGGGGTGGTAGCCCAGGTCCCGGATGCTCTGCTCGACCCGCTGCCGGGTGGTCGCGGAGATGGACCGCTTGCCGCTGAGGACATAGCTCACCGTGCTCGCCGAGACTCCGGCGTGCTGGGCGACCTCGGCAAGGGTGACCATCCGTGCTCCAAGCTTTGTGAAGCGCTTCGACTGATCGCGCGTCTCTGACGGGGGTGAGTGAGGGTGTGATTGACACTAGCCTCAGCCGGGGCGGGTGTCCAGAGGCTATCGAAGCGCTTCGACAGTTTTTCGCTGGCCGACATCCTGGTCGACATCCTGGCCGATATCCCGAACGTGCCGCCGGCAGCAGTACACACCTGGGGGCCGGGCTCCGGCAGACCTTTCGGCCGGATGGACGCGCGAGGGGTGGTGGGGTCGGCCCGTTTCGGGTACCAACGATCCAGTAGCACTGGTCGGTAACGAACGGTCAAATTCGTCCCTCTTCGCGGCGAGGTGAGCCTCAATGTCCGCCCCCACCAAGTCACGCACCAACGTCACCGAGCGCGAGGCCCGCCGGGTGGCGGAGGCCGCCCGGCAGCAGGACTGGCACAAGCCCAGCTTCGCCAAGGAACTCTTCCTCGGGCGCTTCCGGCTCGACCTCATCCACCCCCACCCGCTCCCGGACCCCGACAGCGTCCGGCGCGGCGAGGAGTTCCTCGCCAAGCTGCGCGCGTTCTGCGAGTCCACCATCGACTCCGCCCGCATCGAGCGCGAGGCCCGCATCCCCGACGAGGTCGTGACCGGCCTGAAGGAACTCGGCGCCCTCGGCATGAAGATCGACCCCAAGTACGACGGCCTCGGCCTCACCCAGCTCTACTACAACAAGGCCCTCGCCCTGGTCGGCTCCGCGAGCCCCGCCGTCGGCGCGCTGCTCTCCGCCCACCAGTCGATCGGCGTACCCCAGCCGCTGAAGCTCTTCGGCACCCAGGAGCAGAAGGACGCCTTCCTGCCCCGCTGCGCCCGCACCGACATCTCCGCCTTCCTGCTCACCGAGCCGGACGTCGGCTCCGACCCGGCCCGCCTCGCCACCACCGCCGTACCCGACGGGGACACCTACGTCCTCGACGGGGTGAAGCTGTGGACCACCAACGGCGTGGTCGCCGACCTGCTCGTCGTCATGGCGCGGGTGCCGAAGTCCGAGGGGCACAAGGGCGGCATCACCGCCTTCGTGGTGGAGGCGACCTCGGAGGGCGTCACCGTCGAGAACCGCAACGCCTTCATGGGCCTGCGCGGCATCGAGAACGGCGTCACCCGCTTCCACCAGGTGCGGGTCCCGGCCGCCAACCGGATCGGCCCGGAGGGCGCGGGGCTGAAGATCGCCCTCACCACCCTCAACACCGGCCGGCTCTCGCTGCCGGCGATGTGCGCGGGCGCCGGGAAGTGGTGCCTGAAGATCGCCCGCGAGTGGTCGGCGGAGCGCGAGCAGTGGGGCAAGCCGGTCGCGCTGCACGAGGCCGTCGGCTCCAAGATCAGCTTCATCGCGGCCACCACCTTCGCCCTGGAGGCCGTCCTCGACCTGTCCTCCCAGATGGCCGACGAGGACCGCAACGACATCCGCATCGAGGCCGCCCTCGCCAAGCTCTACGGCTCCGAGATGGCCTGGAAGATGGCCGACGAACTGGTCCAGATCCGCGGCGGACGCGGCTACGAGACGGCCGAGTCCCTCAGGGCCCGCGGCGAGCGGGCGGTCCCCGCCGAGCAGATCCTGCGCGACCTGCGCATCAACCGCATCTTCGAGGGCTCCACGGAGATCATGCACCTGCTGATCGCCCGCGAGGCCGTCGACGCCCACCTCTCGGTCGCCGGTGACCTCATCGACCCCGAAAAGTCCTTCTCCGACAAGGCGAAGGCAGGCGCGAACGCGGGTGTCTTCTACGCCAAGTGGCTGCCCAAGCTGGTCGCCGGACCAGGCCAACTACCCATGTCCTACGGCGAGTTCAAGCACGGAGTCGATCTGTCCGGGCATCTGCGCTACGTCGAGCGCACCGCCCGCAAACTCGCCCGCTCCACCTTCTACGCCATGTCCCGCTGGCAAGGGCGCATGGAGACCAAGCAGGGCTTCCTCGGCCGGATCGTCGACATCGGCGCCGAACTGTTCGCGATGAGCGCGGCCTGCGTCCGGGCCGAGCTGCTGCGCAGCCGGGACGAACACGGACGCGAGGCCTACCAGCTGGCCGACGCCTTCTGCCGGCAGGCCCGCATCCGGGTCGAGGAACTCTTCGACCGGCTGTGGACCAACACCGACGCCCTCGACCGCAAGGTGGTCAAGGGCGTGCTCGGCGGTGCCTACACCTGGCTGGAGGAAGGCGTCGTCGACCCGTCCGGGGACGGCCCGTGGATCGCCGACGCGACCCCCGGCCCCTCCACGCGGGAGAGCGAGCGCCGCCCCTTCGGGGACTGAGCCGCTCTCCCGCCTGCCGACCGGGTGCCTGGGGTCGTTCAGTTGCCCCAGGTGCCCTGGTTCACGGCGCAGTTCCAGCCCGAGCCGTGCAGGGTGAACTTCAGCTGGTAGCTGTGGGTGTTGAGCAGATGCGTGGGAATCCTCATGCCCAGGCTCGCCTTGCCCTTGAACGTCCCCGTGTAGGCGGACACCGAGGTCGACGAGTTGTGGCTGATCCTGCCGCCGGTGGGCTTGGCCTTGCCGAAGCGGAGGTTCTTGACGTTCGTGACGCTGAACGTGACGTTCTTGAAGCTCGTGCCCGTCTTGCTCTTGATGCCGAAGTACAGGCCCCCGTTGGTGACCCAGCCGTGCGAGTCGTAGTAGAAGCGGCTCGGGTACACGATGTCGAGCGGGCAGCCGGTGCTCTGCGGAGCCCGGGTGGCGGCGGCCGCGCCCCCGGCGAAAGCGAGCTGAGTGGCTGCCAGCACACCGGCGGTGGCCAGCGTGGCCGCGGTCGTACGCATGCGGTTCAAGGTGATGTTCCTCCCCCTGTCGTTCCCCCAGTTGAAAGCGCCCTCCTCGAAGGACGCCACGGGAAGGATGTCACCACCGGTGGCCGAAAGCGCGCGCATTTCAGAAATATGATCTTCACCACGCCTTCACGACGGGAAAACCCTCCACCCCACGACGCACCCTGTTCACGCACCCGCCCGGGGGACGCCCTGTCCTGCCGGTCACCGGTTGCGGCAACAATGGGGGGATGACCGACAGCCTCGCCCATCCGACGCCCCTCGCGGATCCGCACCTCGTCTACGACCCCCTCGCCGGCGACGGCCCCAAGGACGTGGTGATCCTCGGCTCCACAGGATCCGTCGGCACCCAGGCCATCGACCTCGTGCTGCGCCACCCCGACCGGTTCCGGGTCACCGCCCTGTCCGCCAACGGCGGCCGCATCGCCCTCCTCGCCGAGCAGGCCCGGCGACTGCGGGTGCGGACCGTCGCGGTCGCCCGCGAGGACGCCGTACCCGCCCTGCGCGAGGCGCTCGCCGCCGAGTACGGCCCGGGCGAGCCGCTGCCCGACATCCTCGCCGGAGCGGAGGCCGCCACCCAGGTCGCCGCCTCCGACTGCCACACCGTGCTGAACGGCATCACCGGCTCCATCGGCCTCGCGCCCACCCTCGCCGCCCTGGAGGCCGGCCGCACCCTGGCGCTCGCCAACAAGGAGTCCCTGATCGTCGGCGGACCGCTGGTCAAGGCACTCGCCAAGCCGGGACAGATCATCCCCGTCGACTCCGAGCACGCCGCGCTCTTCCAGGCGCTGGCTTCGGGGACGCGGGCCGACGTGCGGAAACTCGTCGTCACGGCGTCCGGGGGCCCCTTCCGCGGCCGTACGAAGGCCGACCTGGCCCAGGTGACCGTCGAGGACGCCCTCGCCCACCCCACCTGGGCGATGGGCCCGGTGATCACGATCAACTCCGCGACCCTCGTCAACAAGGGCCTGGAGGTCATCGAGGCACACCTCCTCTACGACATTCCCTTCGACCGCATTGAGGTGGTCGTGCATCCCCAGTCGTATGTCCACTCGATGGTCGAGTTCACCGACGGATCCACGATCGCCCAGGCGACGCCCCCCGACATGCGCGGGCCCATCGCCATCGGTCTGGGCTGGCCCGAACGCGTCCCCGACGCGGCACCCGCCTTCGACTGGAGCAAGGCCTCCACCTGGGAGTTCTTCCCGCTGGACAACGAGGCCTTCCCCTCGGTGAACCTCGCCCGGCACGTGGGGCGGCTCGCGGGGACCGCCCCGGCGGTGTTCAATGCGGCCAACGAGGAGTGCGTCGAGGCCTTCCGTGCCGGCGCACTGCCCTTCAACGGCATCATGGAGACCGTCACCCGGGTGGTCGAGGAACACGGCACCCCGGCCACGGGAACCTCACTCACCGTGTCGGACGTCCTCGAAGCGGAGACCTGGGCCCGCGCCCGGGCCCGCGAACTCACAGCCACGACGGCGACCGCGGAGGCGCGTGCATGACGACCTTGATGTTCATCCTCGGCATACTGGTCTTCGCGGTGGGCCTGCTCGTCTCGATCGCGTGGCACGAGCTGGGGCACCTGTCCACGGCCAAGCTCTTCGGCATCCGCGTCCCGCAGTACATGGTCGGTTTCGGCCCGACCGTCTGGTCGCGGAAGAAGGGCGAGACCGAGTACGGCGTCAAGGCGGTCCCGCTCGGCGGCTACATCCGCATGATCGGCATGTTCCCGCCCGACGACCAGGGCCGCGTCTCCGCCCGCTCCACCTCCCCGTGGCGCGGCATGATCGAGGACGCCCGCTCGGCGGCCTTCGAGGAGCTCCAGCCCGGCGACGAGACGCGCATGTTCTACACACGCAAGCCGTGGAAGCGCGTCATCGTCATGTTCGCGGGCCCCTTCATGAACCTGATCCTCGCGATCGCCCTGTTCTTCACGGTCCTGATGGGCTTCGGCATCCAGCAGCAGACCACCACCGTCGCCTCCGTCTCGCCCTGCGTCATCGCACAGAGCGAGAACCGCGACAGCTGCAAGAAGTCCGACCCCGCGTCCCCGGCCGAGGCCGCCGGCATGAAGAAGCGCGACAAGATCGTCTCCTTCGACGGCAGGCCGACCAAGGACTGGAACACCCTGTCGGACCTGATCCGGGACAGCGCAGGCAAGACCGTCCCCATCGTCGTCCAGCGCGACGGCAAGCAGGTCACCCTGCACGCCAGGATCGCCACCAACCTGGTCGCCAAGAAGGACTCCAGCGGCCAGTACGTCCAGGGCAAGTACGTCAAGGCCGGCTTCCTCGGCTTCAGCGCCGCCACCGGCGTCGTCCACCAGGACTTCGGCCAGTCCGTGACCTGGATGACCGACCGGGTCGGCGACGCCGTCGACTCCCTCGCCGCACTGCCCGCCAAGATCCCGGCCCTGTGGGACGCGGCCTTCGGCAACGCCCCGCGCCAGCCGGACTCCCCGGTGGGCATCGTCGGCGCCGCCCGCATCACCGGCGACATCGCCACCCTGAACATCCCCGCCTCCCAGCAGGTGGCGATGTTCGTGATGCTGCTCGCCGGCTTCAACCTCTCCCTGTTCCTGTTCAACATGCTCCCGCTGCTCCCGCTCGACGGCGGACACATCGCGGGCGCGCTGTGGGAGGCGCTGCGCAGGAACGTGGCACGGGTACTGCGCCGCCCGGACCCGGGCCCGTTCGACGTGGCGAAGCTGATGCCGGTGGCGTATGTGGTGGCGGGGATCTTTGTCTGCTTTACGATCTTGGTCCTGGTGGCGGATGTCGTTAACCCCGTGAAAATCTCTTAGCCATTCGGCGTTGGAGGTGGCCCGGAACGCGTTGTTCCGGGCCGCCTTCCATCGAGTGGGTTTACCGGGTGGGATGTGCTGGCGCAGAGGCCCGTGCCGTAATCTCGAAGCCTGGAGCCCGCCCGTAGACGGGACCGGACCTTGATCCACGACTTGGGGTTGCACAGCAGATGACTGCGATTTCTCTCGGCATGCCGTCCGTTCCGACCAAGCTCGCCGAGCGCCGGAAGAGCCGGCAGATCCAGGTCGGAAGCGTGGCGGTCGGCGGAGACGCGCCCGTCTCGGTCCAGTCGATGACCACGACCCGTACGTCGGACATCGGCGCCACCCTCCAGCAGATCGCCGAGCTGACGGCGTCCGGGTGCCAGATCGTGCGCGTGGCGTGCCCCACCCAGGACGACGCCGACGCCCTGGCGACGATCGCGAAGAAGTCCCAGATCCCGGTGATCGCGGACATCCACTTCCAGCCGAAGTACGTCTTCGCGGCGATCGAGGCGGGCTGCGCGGCGGTCCGGGTGAACCCCGGCAACATCAAGCAGTTCGACGACAAGGTCAAGGAGATCGCCAAGGCCGCCAAGGACCACGGCACCCCGATCCGGATCGGCGTCAACGCCGGCTCCCTGGACCGGCGCCTGCTCCAGAAGTACGGCAAGGCGACGCCGGAGGCCCTGGTCGAGTCGGCGCTGTGGGAGGCGTCGCTCTTCGAGGAGCACGACTTCCGGGACATCAAGATCTCCGTCAAGCACAACGACCCGGTCGTGATGATCGAGGCCTACCGCCAGCTCGCCGAGGCATGCGACTACCCCCTCCACCTCGGCGTGACGGAGGCGGGCCCCGCCTTCCAGGGCACGATCAAGTCGGCGGTGGCCTTCGGCGCGCTCCTCTCCCAGGGCATCGGCGACACCATCCGAGTGTCTCTCTCGGCTCCCCCCGTCGAGGAGGTCAAGGTCGGCCTCCAGATCCTCCAGTCGCTCGGCCTGCGCCAGCGCGGCCTGGAGATCGTCTCCTGCCCGTCCTGCGGCCGCGCTCAGGTGGACGTCTACAAGCTCGCGGAGGAGGTCACGGCCGGTCTGACCGGCATGGAGGTCCCGCTGCGGGTCGCCGTCATGGGCTGCGTCGTCAACGGCCCCGGCGAGGCCCGCGAGGCCGACCTCGGCGTCGCCTCCGGCAACGGCAAGGGCCAGATCTTCGTCAAGGGCGAGGTCATCAAGACCGTCCCCGAGTCCAAGATCGTGGAGACCCTCATCGAGGAGGCCATGAAGCTGGCCGAGCAGATGGAGCAGGACGGCGTGGCCTCCGGCGAGCCGTCGGTGTCGGTGGCCGGCTGATCTTTTCGGCTTTCGTGAGTCCCGTCACCGCTGGGTGGCGGGACTCAGCCATACCTCCGCCCAGACGGATTTGCCGGGCTGCAGCGGCGTGACGCCCCACTTGTCGGCGAGCGCCCGCACGAGGATCAGCCCCCGCCCGGACTCGTCGGCCGGGACCCGCAGCTCGGGCAGCCGCTCGGTACGGGTGTCGCAGACCTCCAGGCGCAGGGTGCCGGACGACTCGGTGAGCCGGACATGGAAGTCCCGTCCGGGTACGTGCCCGTGCCGGACGGAGTTCGCGGCGAGCTCGGCGGCGATCAGTGTGACGGCTTCGTTCACGGGGCCGTCGTAGGCGTGCCCCCACTCGTCCAGCCGGAGCGAGACGAGCCGCCGGGCGAGCCGTGCGCCGCGTGGGGTGGAGGTGAAGCGCATGGCGAATTCGCGGGTGGAGATTTCCGACTTCATGCCGCTTACGCTCGCGCACGCTCAGTAACGTTGAACAGCGGTTGCACCATGACCAACACGCGTTGTACGAGCGTGAGGTGCCGCTGTCGGCGTGCGCCCCGTGACTGACGGCGGCGCGAGGGTATTGGGGGTGTACGTGAGCGAGGAAGTACAGGCAGAACCTGAAGTACCCGAGACGGAGGGGGAGTCCGGGGCGGATTCGGTGGTCCCGCTCCTCTTCGGGCGGTTGTTGAAGCGGCTGCGGACTCAGGCGGGCATGGAGCGCGCCGAACTCGGCTCCCGTACCGGGTACTCGGCGGCGACCATCGCGTCGTTCGAGCAGGGCAGGCGCATTGCACCGGCGAGGTTCATCATGCGGGCCGACGAGGTGCTGGGTGCGCAGGGGGTGCTGGTCGATTTCATCGAGGAGATGGAGAGGGCGCAGTATCCGGCGTTCTTCCAGGATGCGGCGGCGCTGGAGAAGAAGGCTGTCGCGTTGCACTTCTTCGCCGTGCAGACCGTGCCCGGTCTGCTTCAGACCGAGGACTACGCGCAGGCGGTCTTCACCGTCCGGCGTCCCCCACTGGACGAGGCGACGATCGAACAGCGGGTGACGGCCCGGTTGGCCCGTCAGGAGATCTTCGGGCGGAAACCGATGCCCACCATCAGCTTCGTGATGGAGGAGGCGGTTCTGCGGAAAGGGCTGGGTGGACGGGAGGTGGTGCGGGGCCAGTTGGAGCAGATCCTGCTCATCGGTCAACGGGCCAACGTGGAGATCCAGGTAATGCCGGACCGTCGCGAGGAGCATGCGGCCCTCTCCGGACGATTCACCTTGATCGAGACAACGAAAGGGCGCAGGATCGCGTACGTGGAGGCGTACAAGAGCAGCCGCCTCTTCATCGATCGCTCGACGGTCAGGGAACTGGAGGAGCGGTACGGTCTCCTACGGGCACAGGCCCTGTCCCCGCGTGAATCACTGGCCCTCGTAGAGAAGTTGCTGGGAGAGACATGAACGTCGAAGAGCCGACCGGGTTGGTGTGGTTCAAGAGCAGCTACAGCGACGGCGAGGGCGGCGAGTGCGTGGAAGTAGCCACCAGTCCCACCACCATCCACGTACGAGACTCCAAGCAGAGCCCCACCACGGCCCCCACCCTCGCCCTGCCCCCCGCGGCCTGGCAGGCGTTCCTCGGTCTTGTGCAAGCTTGAGCGGAGCTTTACTGCCCCTTCGGTGCCGCTCCCGAGTGCGGTGACCGGCACCGACGGCAACACCCACCGCCGCACGTACGACGAGCGGGGCAACCGCACCTCGGTGACGGACCCGGGAGCCCGCCAGGCAACGCACTTCACCTTCACAGCGGCCGGCCACCTGACATCGGTGAGGGATCCGCTGGGCCACACGACGAGGGTGCTGTGCGATCGCGCGGGCTTGCCGATCGAGGTCACCGACCCACTCGGCGCGGTCACCCGCTACACACGGGACGCCTTCGGGCGCCCGATCGCGATCACGGACCCGACGGGCGACGACCCACCTGGAACGGACGGTGGAAGGCCACCTGGCCCGCCGTACGGCCCCGGACTGCACGACGGAGAGTTGGACCTACGACGGCGAGGGCAACTGCACCAGCCACACCGACCCGATCGGCGGCGTCACCCACTTCGAAATACACCCACTTCGACCTGCTGTCGGCCCGCACAGCCCCGGACGGCGTCCGCTACGAGTTCACCCACGACGCGGAACTGCGCCTGACGAAGGTGACGAACCCTCAGGGCCGACGTGGGAGTACGTCTACGACCCGGCGGGCCGCCTGACCTCCCGCCGGAACGCCCTGGGCGAGGTGACGGCCTTCGAACGCGACGCCCGCGACCCTGGCGACCTGTGCGAAACGGTATTCCGGTGCATTGGAAAAACGCCGGAAGAGGTGGCTGTCGAGTCGGCTGACTGGCGGTCTCTCCCCACGCAAGAGATGCTCCGTCTGCGGTACATAAAAAGATGGCTGACGCCGCTGCGGTACATGGTGGATGTATTCTCAGCGGATGACCCGCTGCGTCCACAGCTCTCTGCCTGGCTGTCGTTGATTCCCCGATCGCCGTGAAGTTCCTCATTTGGGTCGTCTCCAGGGAGTTCCTCCGATCGGTGCCGTCATGGGCTGGGTAGCCGGAATCCGTGTCGTCTCGGCCGACGCCACACTTCCTGTGGCACGCGCCCTGCCCCCTACCGGCCTGATCCACTCGGCCCGGATGCAGGGCCGGGAGATGCGCGACTCCGACGGAGTGTTCACCCAGTTCTACGAGGCGCTGCGCCTGCCCGACTACTTCGGCTGGAACTGGGACGCGCTGCGCGACTGCCTGCGTGATCTTCACTGGCTCAAGCCCGCTCGCCTCCTCGTCACCATCGATGACGCCGATGCCGTGCTCTCGGAAACCCCCGAGGAACGCGGGATCCTCTGGCGGGCCCTGGACGACGCCGTGACCTTCTGGACGGGAGGAGCAGCGCTGCCGGGGCACGAGAAGATCACCTTCGCCGTCGTGCTGCTGTGCTCGCCGGGGGCCCAGGACGTGGTCCGGGAAGAGCTGCGCCGCGAGCTCCTTCGCAGGTAGGTCGCCTTTTTCCCGCTCCGAGGCGCCGCACAATCGCACGAGGTACAGTGCCGGGACCAGCAGAACCCCAGGGTGAGGCCCCGCACGTGTTGACCCAGACCACCTCTCGGGTGCTCGAACCGAGCGACCTTGACGCCGCGCTCGCCGTCCTCGGCCGCGAGCCGGTCGCGAACGCCTTCGTGAGCTCGCGGGTCCAGGTCGCCGGTCTCGACCCGTGGCGCCTCGGCGGTGAGATGTGGGGCTGGTACGAGGACGGCATGCTCACGTCCCTGTGCTACGCGGGCGCCAACCTGGTCCCGGTCTGCGCCACCCCGCGCGCCGTCCGCGCCTTCGCGGACCGGGCGAGAAGGGCCGGCCGCCGCTGCTCCTCCATCGTCGGGCCCGCCGAATCCACCGCCGCGCTGTGGCGCCTGCTGGAACCCCACTGGGGTCCCGCCCGCGAGGTCCGCCCCCGTCAGCCCCTGATGGTCACCGACCGCATGCCCGCCGATATCGCCCCGGACCCCTACGTCCGCCGCGTCCGCAAGGACGAGATGGAGGCGGTCATGCCGGCGTGCGTGGCGATGTTCACCGAGGAGGTCGGCGTATCGCCGCTGGCGGGTGACGGCGGGCTGCTCTACCAGGCCCGCGTCGCCGAACTCGTCGGTGCCGGCCGCTCCTTCGCCCGCTTCGACGAGCACGGCAAGGTCGTCTTCAAGGCGGAGATCGGCGCGGCGACCGGCCAGGCCTGCCAGATCCAGGGCGTGTGGGTGGCTCCCGAGTACCGGGGGAGGGGCCTGGCGGCACCGGGGATGGCGGCCGTCCTCCGCTACGCCCTGGCGGACGTGGCCCCCGTCGTCAGCCTGTACGTGAACGACTTCAACACGGCGGCGAGGCGGACGTACCACAGGGTGGGCTTCCAGGAGGTGGGCGCTTTCATGAGCGTCCTTTTCTGAACCCGCTGTACGCTCCGGGCATGGACCTCGTGATCGGCTCCCTGGACCTCGCTGCCCGCGTCGACGAGGCCCTTGCCGTCCAGGCCGTGGCCTTCGGACTGGGCCCCGACGAGGTCGCCGTACGCCGGCAGATCGTCCAGCGCCACATGCAGTTCCCGGGCGCGCGGGCCCTCGGCGCCACGGTGGGCGATCACCTCGTGGGATTCGTGTACGGCATGCCCAACTCCCGCACCCACTGGTGGTCCACCGTCGTGGAGCCGTACCTGCGCGCCACCGGCAACGACTTCTGGCTGGACGACTCCTTCGTGATCACGGAGCTGCACGTCCACCCCGGCCACCAGAACCGCGGGATCGGGCGGCGGCTCATCACCATGATCACCGACACTGCCGCCGAGCCCCGCTCGATCCTCTCCGCGATCGACACCGACAGCCCCGCCCGTGGCCTGTACTTCTCCCTCGGGTACGTCGACCTCGCCCGCCAGGTCCACTTCCCGAGCGCCCCACGGCCGTACGCGGTGATGGGTGCCCACCTGCCCCTGCGCAGGAACTAACCGATTTCCACCCCCGCAGCAAGCCCGGCTAACCTCCTTGCCATCACTGTTTTCCCGGCAGGAGTACGAGAATCATGGCGAACGCACCGGTCCAGCGCATGTCCCAGTTGATGGCGAAGACGCTGCGCGACGACCCGGCGGACGCCGAGGTCCTCAGCCACAAGCTCCTCGTCCGCGCCGGCTACGTCCGCCGCACGGCCGCCGGCATCTGGAGCTGGCTGCCCCTCGGTATGAAGGTCCTCTCCAACGTGGAGCGGATCGTCCGCGAGGAGATGGACGCCATCGGCGCCCAGGAGGTCTCCCTCCCCGCCCTGCTGCCGCGCGAGCCGTACGAGGCCACCGGCCGCTGGGACGAGTACGGCCAGGAGCTGTTCCGCCTCAAGGACCGCAAGGGCGGCGACTACCTCCTCGGCCCGACTCACGAGGAGATCTTCACGCTTCTGGTCAAGGACCAGTGCACGTCCTACAAGGACCTGCCGGTGATCCTGTACCAGATCCAGACCAAGTTCCGCGACGAGGCCCGCCCCCGCGCCGGCATCCTGCGCGGCCGCGAGTTCCTGATGAAGGACTCGTACTCCTTCGACCTGGCGGACGAGGGGCTCGCGCACTCGTACGCCCTGCACCGCGAGGCCTACCAGCGCGTCTTCGAGCGCCTCGGCCTCGACTACCGCATCTGCGCGGCCACCGCCGGTGCGATGGGCGGCTCGAAGTCGGAGGAGTTCCTCGCCCCGGCCGAGGCCGGCGAGGACACCTTCGCGGACTGCCCGAACTGCGACTTCGCCGCCAACACGGAGGCGATCGCGTACGCGCTCCGGCCGGTGGACGGCTCGGCCGTCCCCGCCCTGGAGGAGATCCCGACCCCCGACACCCCGACCATCGAGACCCTGGCCGCCTCCCTCGGCGTCCCGGCCTCCGCCACCCTGAAGAACCTGCTGGTGAAGGTGGACGGCGAGATCGTCGCCGTCGGCGTGCCCGGCGACCGCGAGGTGGACCTGGGCAAGGTCGAGGCGCACTTCGCCCCGGCCGTCGTGGAGATGGTCACCGAGGCGGACTTCGCCGGCCGTGCCGACCTGGTCCGCGGCTACGTCGGCCCGCAGGGCCTGGGCGAGAAGGTCACGTACATCGCCGACCCGCGCGTGGCCCCCGGCACCTCCTGGATCACCGGCGCCAACAAGGAGCACACGCACGCCAGGAACGTCGTCGCCGGCCGTGACTTCGAGGTCGACGAGTACGTGGACGTCGTCGTGGTGCAGGAGGGCGACCCCTGCCCGAAGTGCGGCACCGGCCTGAAGCTGGACCGCGCCATCGAGATCGGCCACATCTTCCAGCTCGGCCGCAAGTACACCGACGCCCTCAAGCTCGACGTCCTCGGCCAGAACGGCAAGCCGGTCCGCGTCACCATGGGCTCCTACGGCATCGGCGTCTCCCGCGCGGTCGCGGCCATCGCCGAGCAGAGCGCCGACGACAAGGGCCTGGTGTGGCCCAAGGAGGTCGCCCCGGCCGACGTGCACGTGGTCGCCGCCGGCAAGGCCCTGCAGACCGAGCTGGCCCTCGACGTGGCCGAGAAGCTGGCCGCCGCGGGCGTCCGCGTCCTGGTCGACGACCGGGCCGGCGTCTCCCCGGGCGTGAAGTTCACCGACGCCGAGCTGATCGGCGTCCCCCAGATCCTGGTCGCCGGCCGCCGCTCCGGCGAGGGCGTCCTGGAACTGAAGGACCGCAGGACCGGCGAGCGCGAGGAACTGCCGGTCGACGAGGCGATCGCCCGCCTGACGGCGTAAGAGGCCCGGCGTGACCGGGGCCCACCGCGGGCCCCGGTCACGCCAGGTGCCTCCACATCGTGCGACCGGCCGGGGTCCCCGTGCCAGAGGGCGTCTCCTGGCGCATGAGCAGGGTGACGCGGCGGCAGCGGGTTGACGGGTTCACGGGAGCGCGAGACAGGCCCCCTACGAAGTGCTATACAACCCATACGGTGTGTAGTGGCAGGGGGGTGGGGTGGATCCAACATCAGCAGGGCTGCTCGTGGCGCTGGTGAGCGGGGCCGGAGGGAACGCGGACGGGCATGACCCTGTCACGTTCGGGATTTCTCCCGCGCAGGAAGCCTGAATCGAATTAACTACTGCATCAGGGCTCAACCGAAACCCACTTCTGAAACCTGTGCATGCTTTCATGCAATCAGGCCCCGTCTGGCGGGGAATTAAATAAGCCAAAGTTGATTGAGCTGCCGACTTGTCTGCGTCAGCCTTGACGGATTGTAGGTTTCGTCTCTAGCCTTACGCAAACCGAGGTCGTCATCCAGAAGGGGGCAAGAATGAAGCTCACCAAGCTGTACAAAGACCAGGGTTCAGGCGGAAATGGATGCCCTACGGTCTACCTCGGCGAGTCCGGCGAGCTTGTCGTACAAGGGTACACGGTGGACAGTGCGACGTTCGGGGAACTGGAGAATGTCCTCCCGGGAGAAGGTGCCGTTCGTATCGCCCCGGAGGTCGTGGCCGGCGCCATGGAGCAGTACTACAGTCAGCACAGTGAGGGGCGGTAGGTGGGGCGCAAGTTCTACTCCTTGGCGGATGAGGAATTCAACCGCCTCTTCACCGAATTCAAGTTCACGGCGTACCGTCTGGAGTCTCTCCAGCGGTACGACGTGTCCTACGAGCAGGATGAGTTCGCGCGCTTCCTCTCGGGCGAAGCCAGGGGCGAGTTCCCCGGCATCGCAGAATGGATCGACGGCACTGTCGCGAAGGCGGTGGCGGCCGGAAAAGTTCTGAGCCGGGTCCACGTGGTGGAACTCCCGCTGACGGACTACGTCCGCTTCGAATGTGCCTGGGCGTACGAGCACACGGTCGAGGCCGGAGAAGACGTACGGATCCTCCCTGTGTCGAAGCAGGAGTGGCCGTCGGAACTGCCACACCACGACTACTGGCTCTTCGACTCGACGCAGCTCGTGGCCATGTACTACGAGGAGGACGGAAGCTTTTCAGCCGCTGAAATCATCGACGACCCCCAACGGATCGTCGAGGCGAACTACTGGCGCGATGCGGCTCAGGCGTCCGCGATCCCCTATCGGGAGTTCGCGCGCAAGTACCGAGACGAACTTCACGTCCCGGGCTGAATGACTGCGCAACGCCATTCGGGACCGGGGGAAGGCGTATGGCTGACGAGCCGAAATCTGTCTCGAATGAGTTCTCCGGCGGAGAGAGCGACATAGTGGTCCAAGCTGGGACCGTGTACGGTGGCGTCCACGTGCACGGTCCCAGCCACTCTTTCCCTCCGCCCCGTCAACTCCCCTACGGCGTGCCAGGATTTGTCAACCGCGCGCGGGAGCTGACCGTGCTGGACACTCTGTACCCACTGGCTCCCGAGGACCCTGACGGTTCGCCGGCCGTCGTGACGGCGATCACCGGAGGGCCGGGCGTGGGGAAGACCGCGTTGGCACTGCACTGGGCGCACAGAATCCGTCGGCGCTTCGTCGACGGTGACCTGTACATCGACATGCGCGGCTACAACAGCGGCAACGCGTTGGGGCCCGACCATGCCCTGGACTCCTTTCTGCGAGGCCTGGGCGTGGAGGCGGACCGTATCCCGATCGACGAGCAGGAGCGTGCCGCGTTGTTCCGCTCGCTGCTCTACGGGAAGAGAATCCTCATATTCATCGACAATGTTTCGTCGGTGAAGCAGATCAGACAGGTGATACCTGCCTCGCGCTCCAGTCTCGTGCTGATCACCAGCCGAAGCAGGCTGTCCGGCCTAGTGGCGCGGGAGGGAGCGGCACGTGTGACTCTGGACGTACTGTCACCCCAGGAGTCGGTACAGCTCCTGCGTGAAGTGATCGGCCCCGCCCGGGTCGATTCGGAACCCGAGGCCGCCCGACGGGTGGCTCAGCTCTGCGGGTGTCTCCCGCTGGCGCTGCGCGTGGTGGGTGAACGAGCGGCCGCCCGCCCGCTGCTCTCCCTGACGGAACTCGTGGACGAGCTGATTCGAGAGCAGGACTTTCTCGACGCCCTGGCCGATCGAGAAGACGAGCTCAGCGATGTGCGTGCAGTCTTCTCCTGGTCCTACCGAGCCCTCCCGGACCAGACACGGGCGGCTTTTCGTCTTCTGGGACTGCATGAGGGGAAATTTCTGGGCAGCGGTTCCGCCGCAGCGCTTCTGGCGGTCGCCCCGGCGGTGGCTCGTCGCAGAATCAGCGAACTCGCCGACGTCCATCTGCTGCATGAAATCGCCAGGGACCGGTACCGCATGCACGACCTGCTTCGGGCCTATGCGTTGGAGCGGCTGGCCGACGAATCTTCACAGGCGGAAAGAACCCGCGCGGTTCGTCGAATCCTGACCTGGTACCTGCTCAGTGCCGATGCGGGACGAAGAGCAATCCTGCCGCACTCCCATGCCATCCCCCTGGTGCCGGCCGGAGAGGTGCAGGAAGTCGAGCGCTTCCATGAGGCCGCCGCGGCGATGCAGTGGTTCGAGGCGGAGCGTGACAACTTACTCTCCGCACTGAGACAGGCAGTCAAGTGGGGTCAATATGACATCGCTTGGATGTTGCCTGTGGTTGCCGACGGATTCTTCGAGCTCGGCTCACATTGGACGGACTGGAAATATATCCACGAGCTTGGGCTGGATGCCGCCCGACTGGTCGGCAGTCGGTTGGGGGAAGCGTCGAACCTGCTCTGCCTGGGAGATGTGGGCTGGCGGTCGGGAGCGTACGACACCGCTGCCGAGCACTATCGTCACGCAGTGGAGATCAGTCAGGACATCGATGATGCCTGGCTACTGGGATTCTCTCTGCGCGGTCTGGGGCTCGTGGCGATCGAGCAAGGTGACTCCGGAGCCCAGGAGCACTTCGAAGCCGCGCTCACCGTGTTCCGGACACATGGCATCAGCCGGGGCGAGGGAATGAGCCTGCTGAGCCTCGCGGAGTGTGCTCGCTCCCGCAGTGCCTTTCCCGAGGCCGTTGCACTGTGCCAGCAGGCTGTTGAAATCTTCCAATCGATCGACGACCGATGGAGCGAGGCCTGGGCGGCACTCCCGCTGGCAGCGAGTATGAGCGAACTCGGTGATTTCCAAGATGCCGAGGATCACCTTGTGCGGGCTCTGGAGACCTTCCGCGAATTCACGGACCGGCGAAGTGAGGCGTCTGCACTCACCCGTCTGGGTGACGTATGCGCAGCGCGCCGGGAACCGGCCGCCGCTCGCGACTTCTGGACGCAAGCGGCAGTGATGTACGAGGAGCTTGGTGACGCGGTTTCCGAGGAACTCCGGGAACGTGCCGCGAGCGCCTCGGACGCATCGAACGGAGGCGAAGATGACGGACGGTCGTGAGCTCGTGTTCGAGGGAGGCGGCCGGGAGCTGGCTGCGGCCTGGTTCCACCAGATCTGCACCATCCACGACACGGTCTTTTCCGTCGCACCGTTCGCGTGGGCGTCAGAAATGTCGCAGGGACACAAAAAAGAACTCGAGAGTCTGATGGCTGTTCCGGGTTTCAGCGCAGTCGTTGCGAAGCAGGAAGACCGCCTCATCGGATATGTCTACGGCCATCCACTCGCCGTCGATCACGGATGGTGGCGCGACTTCACCCACCCGCTTCCCGCCGATCTCGTGCGCGAGTGGGAAGGCCGGACCTTCGCCGTCATCAGCCTCGGTGTCCTCGCCGCCTGGCGTGGTCGTGGCACAGGCAAGTACCTGATGGAAGAACTCCTGCGGCGCCGCAACGAGCAGCGGGGAATCCTCTCGGTGCAACCGACCGCCCTCGCCACGCAAAGCGTCTACCGGCATCTGGGATGGCACAGGGTCGGCAGAAAGGGTCCACTGCACGGTGTCACGCCGCCGTACTGGGACATCTACGTTCGTGAACTCAACGGCAAGCCGGACTAGAGCCAGCTCGCGAACTCCAGCAGCAGCTCCGCGTCCTTCTCACGGCCGACGCGCCGGGCCCGTACCCCCGACTCCACCGCCCGGAACAACGTCCACCCCCGCAACCGCTCCTGATCCACCTCCAGCGACTCGGCGAGCCGCTTGATGCGCCGTCGTGTCGTCGCCGCACCCGCCGGTGCCGCGATCAGGTCCTCCACCCGGTCCCGGACCAGCCGCGCCAGATCGAAGGCGCACTCGCCGACCACCGGATCGGGGCCCACCGCGAGCCACGGCATCCGCTCCCCGGCCAGCACCTTGCTCTGCCGGAACGTGCCGTGCAGCAACCGGTGTTCGGGCGGCGCGGCCAGCAGCTCCTCGCGGGCCGCGAGCGCCGCGTCGACCAGCGGCGCCACCTCGGGCCCGGTCTCCGCGCCCGCCCGCATCGCCGTCGCCTGGCGGTCCGTGCGCTCGGCGACGGTCTCGAAGGCATGGCCGGCCGGCGGCTCGACCCACAGCCGCCGCAGCGTGCCCGCCGCCTCCAGCAGCGCCTTCGCCTCCGGCAGCGACCGCACGGACACATCCGGGTGCAGCCGCTCCAGCAGCAGCGCACCGTCCCGCGCGTCCGCCTCCAGCAGCTGTACGGCGCCCAGCCCGCCCCAGTGCGCCAGCGCGGCCCGCTCACTCTCCGGACGGGCCCGGGGCGGGGCCAGCTTCAGCACCGCGGGGGTGCCGTCGGCCCGCCGCACCAGCACCACCAGGCTGCTGCGCCCGCCCGGCACCTGAACCCGCTCCACGGTCAACTCGCGCCTGGCAACGGCCTGTTCGGCGGTCACGGGCAGCTCCGCGAGCCAGTCGTCCCCGGCCGGTGCCGTCTCACCGAGCGCCCGTACGAGGCGCGGCGGCGGTTCGAAAGCCATGCGCGAGTCGTTCCCTTCCTGTCCGGGTCCTGTCGTAGGGGCGCCTTATGCGGTCACGGGGACACCGAGGCGGAGACGGAGGCCGACGGTGTCGTGCCGGCCGCGCCGGTCCCCTCGCCGGAGGACCGCTCGGCGAGCCCAGGGAAGGCTACGCTCTCCCCGCTCCAGCGCACCGCGCGCACCGCGGCCTCCCGCAGCGCGGCGGCGGCCGCGCCGCGCCGCGCGCCCGTCGCGGCCCGCACCAGGTCCGCGTAGACGCCCGCCACCCGCTCCTCCAGCCGCGCGGCGAGCCGCACGGCGGCGGGCGCATCCGCCACCGGGAACGGCAGCGCGTACCCGGCGTTCGCGGCGACCGGCTCCCCGCCCAGGTCGCGGACCTCGCGGATCAGCGCGTCGCGGCGCGCCCGGTGGGCGTCGTACGCCGCCCGCGCCTCGGTGCGGCGCGCCGCACCGATCCGGCCGCCGACGACACCGTAGCCGTACACCGCCGCGTGCTCCGCCGCCAGCGCCGCCTGCAGCGCGCTCAGCTCGGCCGGCTTCGCCTTGTCGCTCACTTCGCCCCCTCCGTCAGCAGGTACGCGTGCGTGGCCCCGGCCGCGGCGACCGACGCCAGCAGCCGCGCCAGCTCGCCCGGCACGTCCAGGAGGGCCTGGGCGCGCCGGTCGGCGAGGGCGCGTTCGGCGGCCGCCAGGGCGGCGAGGGCGTCCTTGTCGGTGGCCGGCACGGGGGAGGGGGATGCCGAGGGCTTGGTGGACGCGGGCGTCGTGGTGCCTCCGAAGGCCGTGGCGTGGGCGGCGACCTGGGCCCGCAGCGGGCCCAGCCGCGGCCCCAGCCCCGGGTGCGCGGCGAGGACGGCGTCGTACCGCTCCAGCAGCCCCTGGCTGTCCCGCGCGGCACGCGTGCGTGCCCGCTCCGCCGCCGACGAGGCGCTGTTGCCGCCGGAGTCCGGATCGGCGGAGCAGCCCACCAGCAGGGCGGCGCCGGCGGCCGAGGCGAGCAGGGATCTTCTGCGCGGCCCCGAGGGGGCGGGCATGGGTGGGGAGTACGGCACGGCTGACGTCCTCGGGGCCTCGTACGAACACACAGGCGGGAAGACACCCGCCGGTGATCACGGTACCCGCGCACCCCCTCGCCCCATGTCACCGGCTCAGTGGACCCACCCGAGGGGCGCGGGACCGTATCGATGCGCCGCTCCGCCGCGTGGGCGCGAACAGCCCCACGACCCGCACCCGCCCGAAGACCCGGACCCCCGAGCTCACAGGCGCCCCGCGCCACCCCCGGAGGGGACGGCATCACCCCCCGCGACCGGATACCCTTTGACCAGACACGCGACCCATCCCACAACAGCACACGCGGCCGAGGAGTCACCCGGATGAGCACCACCCAGAGCGAGAGGCTGCGAGAGCTGCTGGAACCGCTCGTCACCTCCCAGGGGCTGGATCTCGAGGAGATCGCCGTGGACTCCGTCGGACGCAAGCGGGTGCTGCGCGTGGTCGTCGACTCCGACACCGGAGCCGATCTGGACGCCATCGCCGATGTGAGCCGCGCGCTCTCGGCGAAGCTCGACGAGACCAACGCGATGGGTGACGCGGCGTACGACCTGGAGGTCGGAACCCCCGGCGCGGAGCGCCTCCTCACCGAGCACCGGCACTTCGTGCGCGCCACCGACCGGCTCGTGAGGTTCCAGCTGACCGAGGGCGGCGAGCTGGTCGCCAGGATTCTGAAGGTCGACGACGAGGGCCTCGACGTCGAGGTGCCCGGGGTGAAGGGCCGCAAGGCCACCACCCGCCGGCTCGGCTTCCCGGAGATCGGCAGGGCGCGCGTGCAGGTCGAGTTCAACCGCAAGGACGACAAGGTCAAGAAGGACATGAAGGAAGAGGAGGAGGCGTAGCCGTGGACATCGACATGAGCGCCCTGCGGGGCTTGGTTCGGGAGAAGGAGATCTCCTTCGACCTGCTGGTCGAGGCGATCGAGTCGGCCCTCCTCATCGCCTATCACCGCACCGAGGGAAGCCGCCGGCACGCGCGCGTGGAGCTCAACCGGGAGACCGGGCATGTGACCGTGTGGGCGAAGGAGGATCCCGAGGACCTCGAAGAGGGTCAGGAGCCCCGCGAGTTCGACGACACCCCGTCGGGCTTCGGCCGGATCGCCGCCACCACCGCCAAGCAGGTCATCCTGCAGCGGCTGCGCGACGCCGAGGACGACGCGACGCTCGGCGAGTACGCGGGCCGTGAGGGCGACATCGTCACCGGCGTGGTCCAGCAGGGCCGCGACCCGAAGAACGTGCTGGTCGACATCGGCAAGCTGGAGGCCATCCTGCCGGTGCAGGAGCAGGTCCCCGGCGAGACCTACCCCCACGGCATGCGCCTTCGGTCGTACGTCGTCCGGGTGGCCAAGGGCGTGCGCGGACCGTCGGTCACCCTCTCCCGTACGCACCCGAACCTGGTGAAGAAGCTCTTCGCCCTGGAGGTGCCGGAGATCGCCGACGGCTCGGTGGAGATCGCCGCGATCGCCCGTGAGGCCGGTCACCGCACCAAGATCGCCGTACGGTCCACCCGTTCGGGTCTGAACGCCAAGGGTGCCTGCATCGGCCCGATGGGCGGCCGGGTGCGCAATGTGATGGGCGAGCTGAACGGCGAGAAGATCGACATCGTCGACTGGTCGGACGACCCGGCCGAGATGGTGGCGAACGCCCTGTCACCCGCTCGGGTGAGCAAGGTGGAGGTCGTCGACCTGGCCGCCCGCTCCGCCCGGGTGACCGTGCCGGACTACCAGCTGTCGCTCGCGATCGGCAAGGAGGGGCAGAACGCCCGCCTCGCCGCCCGGCTCACCGGCTGGCGGATCGACATCCGGCCCGACACCGAACAGGCCGCCGAGTAACACTCTGGTAACGCCGGGTGATGCCGGGCAGCCCGGTGGCCCGGGGAATAGATCCAAGCCGCAGGTCGCTTGGTTTACGACAACAGCCGTTCGATCTTTGCCCCAAAGGGGTGAGGTCGGTACGGGGAGGTAGACTTAACCGTGTCTGGCCGGACGCACGCCGGAGCATGCCCTGAACGCACCTGTGTGGGGTGCCGGGAGCGGGCGGCCAAGAACGATCTGCTGCGGATCGTGAGGATCGAGGACGCATGCGCCCCCGATCCTCGCGGTACGCTGCCCGGCCGGGGTGCCTATGTACACCCCGCCCTGGTCTGTCTCGACCAGGCGGTGCGCCGCCGGGCGTTCCCGCGGGCACTGCGCGCCCCGGGGCCGCTCGACACAAAGGCGTTGCGCCGATACGTCGAGCAGACAACAGTTGCCGAGCAGGCAACACCGTAAGACGAGCCGTACGGAACCCCGTGCGGCCTGGTACCTCGCGAGTCGAAAGCAGGTCGAGATTGCGATGAGCACTCGATGAGTACGCGATGAGTACGCCCATGAACTAGCGACGGTCCGGCTTCACCCGGACCTCAAAGGAGCGAAGTGGCTAAGGTCCGGGTCTACGAACTCGCCAAGGAGTTCGGCGTTGAGAGCAAGGTCGTCATGGCCAAGCTCCAGGAGCTCGGTGAATTCGTCCGTTCGGCGTCTTCGACCATCGAAGCGCCCGTAGTACGCAAGCTGACCGACGCCTTCCAGGGCGGTGGCAGCGGCAAGTCCGCCGTGAAGCCCGCCCCGCGCAAGGCTGCCCCCAGGCCCGCCGCGCCCTCTGCGGCGCAGGCGGCCCGTCCGGCTGCCCCGAGGCCGCTGGCCCCCAAGCCTCCGACGGCGCCCGCTGCCCAGCAGCCGGCCGCCCCGGCGGCCCCTGCGGCGCCCGCCCCGGCCCCGGGCCCCCGTCCGGTTCCGGGTCCCAAGCCCGCGCCGCGTCCGGCTCCGGCCGCCCCGGAGTTCACCGCTCCGCCGGCCGCCCAGGCCCCGCAGGCCCCGCAGGCCCCGCAGGCCCCGGCCGCGCAGGGTCCGCGTTCCGGCGCCCGTCCGGGTGCCCCGAAGCCCGGCGGTGCCCGTCCGGGTGGTCCCGGCCAGGGCCAGGCCCGTCCCGGCCAGGGTGCCCCGCGTACCGGTGGCCAGGCCCCGCGTCCGGGTGCCCGTCCGGCCGGTCCGCGTCCGGGTAACAACCCCTTCACCTCCGGTGGCTCCACCGGCATGGCCCGTCCGCAGGCCCCGCGCCCGCAGGGCGGCCCGCGTCCGGGTGGTCCGGGTGCTCCCGGCGCCGGTCCCCGTCCGCAGGCCCCCGGCCAGCAGGGCGGCGGTCCGCGTCCGCAGGCTCCGGGCGGTTCCCGTCCGTCGCCCGCCGGCATGCCGCGCCCGCAGGGCGGTCCGCGTCCCGGCCCGTCCGGTCCGCGCCCGAACCCCGGCATGATGCCGCAGCGTCCCGCTGCCGGCCCGCGTCCCGGCGGCGGTGGTCCCGGTGGCCGCGGTCCCGGTGGCGGCGGTCGTCCCGGTGGCGGCGGCGGTCGTCCGGGTGGCGGCGGCTTCGCCCGTCCCGGTGGCGGCGGTGGCGGCTTCGCCGGTCGTCCCGGTGGTCCCGGTGCCGGCGCCGGCGGTGGCTTCGCCGGCCGTCCGGGTGGTGGTCCCGGCGGTGGCGGCGGTGGCCGTCCCGGCTTCGGCGGCCGTCCCGGCGGTCCCGGTGGCCGCGGTGGCACGCAGGGCGCCTTCGGCCGTCCCGGCGGTCCCGCGCGTCGTGGCCGCAAGTCGAAGCGGCAGAGGCGCCAGGAGTACGAGGCCATGCAGGCCCCGAGCGTCGGCGGCGTGATGCTGCCGCGCGGCAACGGCGAGACCATCCGTCTCTCCCGCGGCGCGTCGCTCACCGACTTCGCGGAGAAGATCAACGCCAACCCGGCGTCGCTCGTCGCGGTCATGATGAACCTCGGCGAGATGGTCACCGCGACGCAGTCCGTCTCCGACGAGACGCTGCAGCTCCTCGCCGACGAGATGAACTACGCGGTTCAGATCGTCAGCCCGGAGGAGGAGGACCGCGAGCTGCTCGAGTCCTTCGACATCGAGTTCGGCGAGGACGAGGGCGACGAGGAGGACCTGGTGGTCCGTCCGCCGGTCGTCACCGTCATGGGTCACGTCGACCACGGTAAGACCCGACTGCTCGACGCGATCCGCAAGACGAACGTCATCGCGGGCGAGGCCGGCGGCATCACCCAGCACATCGGTGCCTACCAGGTCGCGACCGAGGTCAACGACGAAGAGCGCAAGATCACCTTCATCGACACCCCGGGTCACGAGGCGTTCACCGCCATGCGTGCCCGCGGTGCGAAGTCGACCGACATCGCGATCCTGGTCGTCGCGGCCAACGACGGCGTCATGCCGCAGACGGTCGAGGCGCTCAACCACGCCAAGGCGGCCGACGTGCCGATCGTGGTCGCGGTCAACAAGATCGACGTCGAGGGTGCCGACCCGACCAAGGTGCGCGGTCAGCTGACCGAGTACGGCCTGGTGGCCGAGGAGTACGGCGGCGACACCATGTTCGTCGACATCTCCGCCAAGCAGGGTCTGCACATCGACTCGCTGCTGGAGGCCGTGATCCTCACGGCCGACGCCTCGCTCGACCTGCGGGCCAACCCGGCCCAGGACGCGCAGGGCATCTCGATCGAGTCCCGTCTCGACCGCGGCCGTGGTGCCGTGGCGACGGTCCTCGTCCAGCGAGGCACGCTGCGGGTCGGCGACACGATGGTCGTGGGCGACGCCTACGGCCGGGTCCGCGCCATGCTCGACGACAACGGCAACAACGTCGCCGAGGCCGGCCCGTCGACGCCGGTCCAGGTCCTGGGCCTGACCAACGTCCCGGGTGCGGGTGACAACTTCCTGGTGGTCGACGAGGACCGTACGGCCCGTCAGATCGCCGAGAAGCGCGCCGCCCGTGAGCGCAACGCGGCCTTCGCCAAGCGCACGCGCCGCGTGTCCCTGGAGGACCTGGACAAGGTGCTCAAGGCCGGCGAGGTCCAGCAGCTGAACCTGATCATCAAGGGTGACGCTTCTGGTTCCGTCGAGGCCCTGGAGTCCTCGCTGCTCCAGCTGGACGTCGGCGAAGAGGTCGACATCCGCGTCCTGCACCGCGGCGTCGGTGCGGTCACGGAGTCCGACATCGACCTGGCGATGGGCTCCGACGCCATCGTGATCGGCTTCAACGTCCGCGCGGCCGGCCGCGCGGCGCAGATGGCCGAGCGCGAGGGTGTGGACGTCCGGTACTACTCGGTCATCTACCAGGCGATCGAGGAGATCGAGGCGGCCCTCAAGGGCATGCTCAAGCCGGAGTTCGAAGAGGTCGAGCTGGGTACGGCGGAGATCCGCGAGGTCTTCAAGTCGTCCAAGCTGGGCAACATCGCCGGTGTCCTCATCCGCTCCGGCGAGGTGCGCCGCAACACCAAGGCCCGCCTCATCCGCGACGGCAAGGTGGTCGCGGAGAACCTCACCATCGAGGGCCTGCGTCGCTTCAAGGACGACGTCACCGAGATCCGCGAAGGCTACGAGGGCGGTATCAACCTCGGCAACTTCAACGACATCAAGGTCGACGACGTCATCGCGACGTACGAGATGCGGGAGAAGCCGCGGGCGTAACGGCCGACGGTTCGTGCTGGCCGGCGGGACTGCGGTCCTGCCGGCCAGCGCGCCGTTCCGGGGGCCGGCGCCCCCGGGCGGCACCGCGGCCGACGGTGCCCGGGAAACCCGCTCGAGCCACCGACGGCCAGGCGGTAACGTGGCTCCCAGGCCATCGATCCCGTACCGGCGGGTAAACCCGGCACACAACATGTACGTGGGGACTCTGTCCTTCGACCTCCTCCTCGGCGACGTCCACTCGCTGAAGGAGAAGCGCTCCGTCGTCCGCCCGATCGTCGCCGAACTCCAGCGCAAGTACGCGGTGAGCGCGGCCGAGGTGGATCACATGAACCTCCACCGGCGAGCGGTCATCGGCCTCGCCCTGGTCTCCGGCGACGCGGCGCACGTCAGCGACGTACTCGACCGGTGCGAACGGCTGGTCGCCGCCCGCCCCGAGGTGGAGCTGCTGTCCGTACGACGGCGCTTCCACGGCGAAGACGATTGACGACCGGACCCAAACACCAACGCAAGCAGAAGAAAGAACGGGAGACGGACCAGTGGCCGACAACGCGCGGGCGAAAAGGCTGGCGGACCTCATCCGGGAGGTGGTGGCCCAGAAGCTGCAGCGCGGGATCAAGGACCCGCGGCTCGGCTCGCACGTCACCATCACGGACACCCGGGTCACGGGTGACCTGCGGGAGGCGACCGTCTTCTACACGGTCTACGGCGACGACGAGGAGCGGAAGGCCGCGGCGGCGGGCCTGGAGAGCGCCAAGGGCATCCTGCGCTCCGAGGTCGGACGCGCGGCCGGGGTGAAGTTCACGCCGACCCTGTCCTTCGTCGCGGACGCCCTCCCGGACACCGCCCGGACCATCGAGGACCTCCTCGACAAGGCCAGGCA
Source organism: Streptomyces sp. NPDC001153 (assembly GCF_053598315.1). Lineage (NCBI taxonomy): Bacteria > Bacillati > Actinomycetota > Actinomycetes > Kitasatosporales > Streptomycetaceae > Streptomyces > Streptomyces sp. NPDC001153. The sequence goes on along the minus strand of NZ_JBSFJZ010000012.1, from coordinate 44,812 downwards.
GTCCGACGCCAAGGTCCGTGAGGCGGCCACCGGCGCGGCGTACGCCGCCGGCGCGGACCCCTACAAGAAGCCGGCCGAGGACGACACGGCCGAGACGGACGGCGACGCCGCGGAATGACCCAGAAGCACACCACGCCCGACGGCCTCGTCATCGTCGACAAGCCGTCGGGCTTCACTTCGCACGACGTGGTCGCCAAGATGCGCGGCATCGCGCGGACCCGCCGGGTCGGCCACGCCGGCACCCTCGACCCGATGGCGACCGGCGTCCTGGTCCTCGGTGTCGAGCGCGCCACCAAGCTCCTCGGGCACCTCGCCCTCACGGAGAAGGAGTACCTGGGCACCATCCGCCTGGGCCAGAACACGATCACCGACGACGCCGAGGGCGAGGTCACCTCGGCCACCGACGCGTCCAAGGTGACCCGGGACGCCATCGACGCCGGCATCGCCAAGCTGACCGGCGACATCATGCAGGTCCCGTCCAAGGTCAGCGCCATCAAGATCGACGGCGTACGGTCGTACAAGCGGGCCCGCGACGGCGAGGACTTCGAGATCCCCGCCCGGCCGGTGACCGTCTCCTCCTTCTCGGTGTACGACGTCCGGGACGCCGTCGCCGACGACGGCACCCAGGTCCTCGACCTGGTCGTCTCCGTCGTCTGCTCCTCCGGCACCTACATCCGCGCCCTCGCCCGCGACCTGGGCGCCGGCCTCGGCGTCGGCGGCCACCTCACCGCGCTGCGCCGGACCCGCGTCGGGCCGTACAAGATCGACACGGCGAGGACGCTGGACCAGCTCCAGAAGGAGCTGACCGTGATGCCGATCGCGGACGCCGCCGGGGCCGCGTTCCCGCGCTGGCAGGTGGACGCCCGGCGCGCCCGGCTGCTGCTGAACGGCGTCCGGCTGGAGATGCCCGACGAGTACGCGGGCGCCGGTCCCGTCGCCGTCTTCGACCCCGAGGACCGCTTCCTCGCACTGGTCGAGCAGCACAAGGGCAAGGCCAAGAGCCTGGCCGTCTTCGGCTGAGGCCCGGCCGTCCTCGGCCGGGACACCTGCCATGGGCACTGCCCGTGGAGCGGCGGCCGGCCACGGGGTTGGGCCCCTGCCGCCGCTCCACGGTCCCCCCTCGGTTCCCCCATCCCTAGGGTTATCCAGCGGCACCCGTCCATTCACCCGACCGGGCAGGCGCTCGGAGTGAACCGGGGGAGCGGAAGGGGGCGCGTTCGCCACACGATCTGTCCCGCCGATCATCGCCCGCCTACCGTCGTGAGACAGGGCACGGGCAAGGCGGGGAGGTACGGCCATGGCGGGACGGGGCCCGCGCACCGGAAGCGGTCGCTGGGCGGTGGCGGACGGTACGGGGGAGGCGGCGGACGGCTTCCGGCGGGGACACCGGAACCGTACGGTCGACAGGCGCGCCGGCGCCACCAGCTACACCACAGGCACCACAGGCACCGGTGGCACCGCAGACCTCTCGAACCCCACCGCAGGCCACGCAAGCTCCACCGCAGGCCACCCGGACACCGCGGCCGCCCCGGGCACGCACCTCGTCGGCCCCCGCCCCGATCCCGCCCTCGTCCAGATCCGCGACCTCGCCGGCCGGCTCCGCGGCGTCGGCTTCCTCGCCGATCACCAGGGCACCCTGCTCACCAGCCACGAGACGGTCGACGGCCTGCCCCGGCTCGTCCTGCAGGTCGCGGGGGGCGACCGGACCTGCGTGGTCGCCGCCGACGCCGTCACCCCGCTGCCCGAGCGCGACCTGGCCCTGGTCCGCACCGAGGGCCTCGGGCTGGACCCGCTGCCGCTGTCCGTACGGGAGCGGATCGACGCCGGAACCTATGTACGGATCCCCGCGGGCTGCTGGCGTCAGGCGCGGGTGCTGGACGCGACCGAGGTGACGTACACCGCCACCGACCGCTTCCACCTCCTCCAGGACGCGCTGGAGCTGGCGATCGGCACCGCCGGCCGGGACGCGCTGCGGCTGGGCGGCGGTTCGGCCGGGGGACCGGTGCTCGACGCGGATACCGGCGCGGTGATCGGCGTCCTCGGCAGCGCCCTGCACTCCGCCCAGCGCGACACGGGCTTCGCGGTGCCGCTACGGCCCGCCGACGGCCCCCTGGCCGAGCTGCTCGCCCGCAACGCGGCCACCGCGCCCGCCTACGGCGCCGACCTCAACCTGGCCGGCATCCTGCAGCTGACCGCCACCTCGGTCGGCCAGGACGGCCCGCAGGGCCTTCTCGCCGGTGCCGTGGAACCGGTCGAACGCCACGGAGTCGCACGGGAGTTGGCCGCCTTCACGGATGGCGACCGGGCCGTGCTCGGGCTCGTCGGCGCCCCCGGCAGCGGCCGTACGACGGCACTCGCGGACCTCGCCGCCCGACGGGCCCACGGCGAGCGGCCCGCCCCGACGCTGTGGCTGCGCGGCGCCGACCTGGAGGATGCCGACGACTCGGTGGCCGACGCGGCCCGCCGCACCCTCGAACGGGCCGCCAGAATCGTCGCCGCCGCCCGCTCCGTCCGCCCCGAGACACTCGGCGACCTCACCCCCGAACACCTGGCCCACCTCGCCGCCCGGGCCGGCCGCCCGCTCCTGCTCCTCCTGGACGGCCCCGAGGAGATGCCCCCCGTCCTCGCCCACCGCCTCCCCGACTGGACCAGGGGGACGGCCGACTGGCTGCGCAGCACCGGGGCACGTCTGGCGGTGGCCTGCCGGGAGGAGTACTGGGAGCGGGCGGGAGCACACTTCCCCGCCGACCTCCTGCACACGCCGACGCCTCCTGCGGCCACCGCCACCCCGCCGGCTCCGGCGGCGTCAGCCCGTGTCGCTCATTGCGCGGGTTCGGAGGGGTCCGCTGTTTCCGGGGTATCGGCGGGGTCCGCCGCGGCTGAGGCTTCGACCGGCTCCACGGCTCCGGGCGCTCTCGCCACTTCCGCGGCCCCGACCGGTTGTACGGCCCCGACCGGTTCTGCGGGGCCGGGGATTCCCGAGGCCCCGGCCACCCCGCCCAGGGCGTCAGCGCCCGCCGCGTCTGCCGTTCCTGCCGATCCCCCTCATGCCGTTCCTGCCGATCCCGCCGCTCAGGCAGTCCCCCCGACGCCCACCGAGCCCTGCACCGCCCCCACCAGGCCCACGGCACCCCTCCCACCCTGCCTGCACCTCCCCGACCTCACAGCCGAGGAGGCCCGTCTGGCCCGCGTGCGTTACGCGATCCCGGACGGCGCCCTCGCCGAGGGCGACGCCCGGCATCCGCTCGCCCTCCGGCTGCTGTCCGAAGTCCGGGCCGCCACCCCGGACGCGGAGATCGCGGGGCCGGTCGACCGGCACGAGGTGTTCGCCGCCCACCTGGACCTGATGTGCCTGCGGATCGCGGTCCGGCTCGCCGCCGAGAGCGGCCTGCGCGGCACCGCCGTACGCCGGCTCGCCGCTCGCGTGGCCGGGCAGGTCCACGAGGCCGCCCGGCGCAGCCTCGGGCCCGGACAGGGGGAGCTGGACCGGGCGTCGTTCGAGGCGGTGTTCCCCTGGGGACCCGCCCCCGCCCGGCTCGGCGGCGGCACCGGCTGGGCGTCCGCCGTACTGGCCGAGGGCCTGCTCGTCCCGGCCGGCCGGGGCTACCGCTTCGCGCACGAGGAGCTGGCCGACTGGATCCAGGGCATGCACCTCGACCTCGACGAGGCCCTGCGCGCCCTGGTCCACCGCCCCCGTGCCGACGGCGAAACCGCTCCCGTGCCGGTGCCGCACCATCGCATCGGCCCCGTCGTCCAGGCCCTGCTGCTCCTCGCCCGGCAGCACGGCGAACACCAACTGGCCTCCCGCCTGCGGGACTTGACGGACGCCCTGGACCGCGACCCCGGCTCCTGGTGGGCCGCCCGGCTGCTCGCCGGCACCCTGCTGCAGGTCCCGGACGCGATGCCGTACACCCAGGTGCTGCGGGTGCTCGCCGACCGGATCGTCGCCTGGCGCCGCGCACAGCGGCCCGTGCCGGCCGATTTCGGTCCGGGCTTCTGGACCCAGCTGCCGGTCCGCGACACCGAGCGGCTCGAGCTGCTGCGCCGGCTCGTGCTGGCCGACCCGGCGCCCCCGGAGGCCGGCGAACGCTACCTGGACGCCGTCGCCCGGCTGCTCGCGGCCGCGCCCGCCGTCGTACAGCCGCGGCTGACCTGCTGGTTCGACGACGAACGGCCGCTGCCCGCGACTCCGCACGCCACCGTGGCGACCGCCGCGCAGGCGCTGCTGCACACCCACCGGCACGGCGCGCTGGACGACCTCACCGAGATCCTGGTGGCCGCCGCGCACCGGCGCGCCGACGAACTGCTCGCGACCCTCGCCGAGGACGAGCCGTCGGCCGTCTGCCGGGCGGTCGACCGCTGGGCACACGACGAGCGCCCCGCCCGCCGGGTCGCGGCCGTGACCTTCGGCCTGCGCGTGGCGCCCCACGTCCGTTCGGACGCCGACCGCGAGCTGCTGCGCTACGCCGCCCTCGCCCTGCTCGCCCGCCCCGCCGACTGCACCCTGCACGGCGGCGCCCTCGCCCTGCTGGTCCGCGACCCGCACACCCGTGACCGGCACCTCGCCGCGGCCCTGCGGCACTTCGCCGACGGCGACCCGCAGGTCCCGCCGGGCGCCCTGGCCCCCGCCCTGACCACTCACCCCGAACCGGTCCTGGAGGCCTTCCAGGCCCGGCTGCGCGGCCCGCACGCGGAGGAGGCCCTGGGCACCCTCACCGACGTCACCACCCCGGCCCTGGCCCGCCGCGTGGCGGCCCTGATCCAGGAGGCGGTACGGCTGCGCCCGCAGACCGCCGGCCGCCTCGCCGCCCACGTCGACCGCCGCCTGGCCCAGGGCCCCACCGTCCGCCCGGTCCTGCTGCCCCTGGTCACGGGCCTGCTCGACGGCGCCCCCGAACAGCTCCGCGCCGCCCTCGCCACCGTCCTCGCCGGCGCCGGCACCCCCGCCTCCCGCCCGCTGCGCCGCGAGCTCCTGGAGGTGCTGCTCGCCCGCGAACGGGAACCGTCCGTGCTGGACGCCGTCCTGCATGCGGTGGCCGAACCCGGCGACTGCGACGGTGGCGGCCACGCCTACGGCGACGGTCACGGCGGCTGCGCCAGCGACGGCTACGGCGACTGCGACTGCGACTGCGACTGCGACAGCGACGGTCGCGAGGAGGAGATCCGTGGTCTCGTCCACCGCACCGGGCTGCTCCTCGTCCGCACTCCCGAGGGCGCCACCCGCTTCGACCGCGGCCTGGTCGACCTGGGCCGGCACGTGCCCGGCTTCGCCGCGCGGATGGCCGGCTGGCTGGCCGCCACACCGGACGAATGGGCCGCCGTCGTCGGCCCCAGCACCCGCCGCATGCTGGAGAACCTCGCCGGCGTCCGGGTACCGGCGTGAGCGGCATGGAAGTACGGCCTGAGCGGCGGCGAAAAGAGACGGCTGGGAAGACGGCCCGGAACGTGCGCCCGGTCACAGCCCCGATACCGATGCGAGCCCGGGGCACCCGGCATGGCACCCTTAGACCTGCGCAAGTCTTAAGCGTCGTTATGGACACGGGTTCGAGGAGCGGTCACAGTGCAGCGCTGGCGTGGCTTGGAGGACATCCCCCAGGACTGGGGGCGCAGCGTCGTCACCATCGGTTCCTACGACGGCGTCCACCGCGGCCACCAGCTGATCATCAAGCACGCCGTCGACCGCGCCCGCGAGCTGGGCGTCCCGGCCGTCGTGGTCACCTTCGACCCGCACCCCAGCGAGGTCGTCCGCCCCGGCAGCCACCCTCCGCTGCTCGCCCCGCACCACCGCCGCGCCGAGCTGATGGCGGACCTGGGCGTGGACGCGGTGCTCATCCTCCCCTTCACCACCGAGTTCTCGAAGCTCTCGCCCGCCGATTTCGTGGTGAAGGTCCTGGTGGACAAGCTGCACGCGAAGGCGGTCGTCGAGGGCCCGAACTTCCGCTTCGGCCACAAGGCCGCCGGTAACGTCGAGTTCCTCGCCGAGCAGGGCAAGACCTACGACTTCGACGTCGAGGTCGTCGACCTGTACGTCACCGGCGAGGCGGGCGGCGGCCTGCCGTTCTCCTCGACCCTGACCCGCCGCCTGGTCGCCGAGGGCGACGTGGAGGGCGCCCGCGAGATCCTGGGCCGCCCCCACCGCGTGGAGGGCGTGGTCGTGCGCGGCGCCCAGCGCGGCCGCGACATGGGCTTCCCGACGGCCAACGTCGAGACGCTCCCGCACACCGCGATCCCCGCCGACGGCGTGTACGCCGGCTATCTGCACGTCGAGGGCGAGGCCATGCCGGCCGCGATCTCCGTCGGCACGAACCCGCAGTTCGACGGCACCGAGCGCACGGTGGAGGCGTACGCCATCGACCGCGTCGGCCTCGACCTGTACGGCCTGCACGTCGCCGTCGACTTCCTCGCCTACGTGCGCGGCCAGGCCAGGTTCGACACGCTGGAGGCCCTGCTGGAGCAGATCGCCGCGGATGTGAAGCGGTGCCGGGAGATCGTGGCGGCGGAGGAGTAGGCCTTCGACGACTCTACGAGCACGAAAGGGCGGCCGGTGCGACGAGCACCGCCGCCCTTTCACTTACTGCTGCTGCTGCTGCTGTGGCGGCGGCGGGGCCTGCGGAGGCTGTTGCCCCTGCGGCGGCTGGGGATAGCCGTACGGCTGGGCGGGCTGCTGCGGCGGATAGGGCTGCTGGCCCGGCGCGGCCTGCGGATAGGGCTGCTGGCCCGGCGCCGCCTGGGGGTACGGCTGCTGCCCCGGCGCCTGCGGATACGGCGGCTGTCCCTGCTGGGGCGGATAGGGCTGCTGCGGAGGCCCGGTGTACAGCTCCTGGCCGGGTGCCTGCGGGTACGGCTGGCCCGGCATGGGCTGGCCCGGCATCGGCGGGGCGGCCACCGGTGGCGGGTTGCCGTCGCTGGTCCACAGCCCGTGCGCCTGCTGGTGCCGTACGAAGTCCTCGGCGATCAGCGCGGCGAGATTGAAGTACGCCTCGCGCGTCTTGGGCCGCATCATGTCGAGGTCGACCTCGGCACCGGCGGCCAGATGCTCGTCGAAGGGCACGACCACGACCGCGCGCGTGCGCGTCTCGAAGTGCGCCACGATGTCCTCGACCTTGATCATCTTGCCGGTCTCGCGGACACCGGAGATCACGGTGAGCGAGCGGGAGACCAGGTCGGCGTATCCGTGCGCGCTCAGCCAGTCCAGCGTCGTACTGGCGCTGCTGGCGCCGTCCACGGACGGCGTGGAGATGATGATCAGCTGGTCGGCGAGGTCGAGCACCCCGCGCATGGCGCTGTACAGCAGACCGGTGCCCGAGTCGGTCAGGATGATCGGGTACTGCCGTCCGAGGACGTCGATCGCGCGCCGGTAGTCCTCGTCGTTGAACGTGGTCGAGACGGCCGGGTCCACGTCGTTGGCGATGATCTCCAGACCGGAGGGCGCCTGCGAGGTGAACCGCCGGATGTCCATGTACGAGTTCAGGTACGGGATCGCCTGCACGAGGTCACGGATGGTGGCACCCGTCTCCCGGCGCACGCGCCGCCCGAGCGTACCGGCGTCCGGGTTCGCGTCGATGGCGAGGATCTTGTCCTGCCGCTCGGTGGCGAGGGTGGAGCCCAGCGCGGTGGTCGTGGTCGTCTTGCCGACGCCGCCCTTGAGGCTGATGACCGCGATCCGGTAGCAGGACAGCACCGGGGTGCGGATCAGCTCCAGCTTGCGCTGCCGCTCGGCCTCCTCCTTCTTGCCACCGAGCTTGAACCTGCCGCCCGCCGCCGCGGGCCGTCCGCTCTTCGCCTTCTGCTTCTTGTTGTTCAGCAGCCGGTCCGAGGACAGCTCCACGGCGGCCGTGTAACCGAGCGGCGCGGCACCGGGGTTGGTCGGCTGCCGCTGGTCGTGCCGGACGGGCTGCGGCCAGGCGGCACCGGACCGCGGATCGACCGGGGCCTGCGGTACCTGCGGAGCCTGCGGCGCATGTGGGGCCTGCTGGCCCTCGGCTGCCGGCGCACCGCCCGGCCCCTGCGGGAAGCCGTAACCACCGGGCTGGGGCCGGGCGTTGGGAGCGCTGGGCTGGGGGAAGCCGTAACCGCCGGATGCGTGGGGGTCGTTGGGGTTCGGCTGCGGCGCAGGGGGCTGCGGGAAGCCGTAACCGCCCGGCTGGGGCTGGGGCTGCGCGTTGGGGGTACCGGGCTGGGGGAAGCCGTAACCGCTGGACACGTTGGGGCCCGCCGGGTTCGGCTGACCGGGCTGCGGTGCGAAGGGCGCGCCGGCCTGGTTCGGCTGGTTCCAGGCGGCGGGCGCGGGCTGCGGGGCCTGCGGCTGGAACGGCGGCTGCTGGCCGGGCCCGCCACCGGGGCCCTGCGCGGCCGACGGCTGCTGCTGCGCGGGCCACTGGGCCGCAGGGGCGGGCGCCGCGGGCTGGTAGGAGGGCGGCAGCGGAGGCACCCCGCTGTGCGGCGCGGGTGGCGGCGCCCAGCCGGGCTGGGCATCCTGGGGGGCCGGGGGAGCGGGCGGTACGGCGTCCTGGGGCGCGCCGGTCTGCGCGGTGCCGTCCGGCTGTGCGCCGTCCGCCGCTGCTACTTCGTTCTGAGGCACGCCGTCCTGCACGTCGGCCTCGGTGGCGGCGTCGGTGGCGGCGTCGGCGACGACGGCGTCCTGCGCGACCGCATCCGGGGCCACGGTGCCGTCGGACTCGGCGCTGACGGTGGACCCGTCCCGGGCGCCGTCCGTCTCCGCGGCCTCGGCATCGGCGTCGCCCTCGGCCGTGTCCTCGACCTCGACCTCGACGTCGGCCTGGGCCTTGGTCTCGCCGTCACCTTCGTCCTCACCGGCATCGGCCGCAGAACCGGCCGCGCCCTCCCCGGAGTCGGAGTCGGCGTCCGCGGAGACCGCGTCCACGGGGGCCACGGGGGCCACGGGGGTCGCACCCGACCGCTCCTCGGCGCCCTCGGACGCGGACGCCTTGGACGCGGACGCCTCGGACCCGGACGCCTCGGACGTGCCGCCCTCAGCACCGGCGGAGCCCGTGGCCGTACCCTCCGCGGAGCCCTCCTCGCCCGCGTCGTCCCGCATCGCGGCCGTGCGCTCGGCGATTTCCGCGATCTCGCGCTTCAGGGCCACGGCGGAGAACCGCATCGTGGCCCCGCTCTCCAGGTCCCCGTTGCTCGTCTCCGGTTCGACCGCGGGCGCCGGGGCCTCCGGCTGAGCCTGCTGAGCCGGCTGGGCGGCCTGCGGCTGCTGCGCCTCGAAACCCTCGGGCAACCGCGGCATCGGGACGGGATTCCCGACGGGCGGCGCGGGCGGCATGGGCGCGGCGTAGGGGGCGCCCTGGGCCGGCGGAGGCGGAGTGTAGGGGGCGCCCTGAGCCGGCGAAGGCGGGGCATAAGGCGCGCCCTGGGAAGGCGGAGGCGGGGTGTAGGGCGCGCCGTGCGCCGGCGGGGGCGGCGGGGGCGCCGAAGCCGGCGAAGGCGCACCGGACGAGCTCTGCGCGTTCTGCGTGTACCAGGCCGGCGGCGCGTAGTCGATGGTGAACTCGCCCGTCATCTCGATGGCGGACTCCGCGTCGGTCTGGTCGTCGTCGGGTGTCTCCCAGCCCCCGCGGATCCCGTCCCGATCGCTGTTCACAGTTCCTCCTGGTGTGGTCGAACACCCTCATGCCGTGCCGGGGCGACCATGTCGTGTCGTTCCGAGTCGTCCGTGGTCATTCGGGGCAGTCCGAGCCGACGGTTCTCCCCCTGGGACACCGATCGCCCGGTCACGGGTCGTGCCATCGCGCCCGCTCCCAGCCTAATCACCACGAGCCGTCCCACGGCAGGCCCGCCCGCCTCTGAGCACACATCCACCGGGTCACAGCGCAGCCAGAACGGCCCGTTTGCCGCGTTGCCTGACAGAGGAATTGAGGTCGAATCGGCGGACAACGGACGAACGGGGAACACGGTTACCGCGAACAAAACGGATAGGAAGGGCAGTTCAGTCCATCCGGCGAGGTGTGCCCAACAATCCGATCTCGGCGTCGGTGGGTTGGGTCATCACGTACTGCCGGTCACGATCCGTGCACCACAGGGTGACGCCGTCGGGCAGCGCCGGCAGCGACTCGACCTCGGTCCGCGTCAGTCCCATGGTGCGCCCCAGTTCGGCGGCCTCGTCCGGCGAGACCCGCTGGATGCCGGCCAGCCGCGCCTGACGCAACAGCCGGGGCGCGACCGGGCTGAGATACGGCAGCAGGGTCAGCACCGACTGCCAGGGACCGGACACCACGCGACCCCGCGGCGGCCGCATACCGCAGTCCCGCACCACCAGTACGGGCGTACCGGCCGAGGCGCCCTGCGGTGGCACGCGACCGACGTCGTACACGGACAGCCCGTTCTGCCCGCCGCCCATCGCGTGCACCATCTGGATCCAGGCCTGCGGCCGGCCGGTCTCCACCGCGACCCGGGCGCCGGTGGCCGCCGAGCGCAGCGCCAGTACCTGGGCGGTCCACAGGCCACCGATCAGCACGACGTCGTACGGCGTGGGCCGGTTGATGCCCAGCACGGCCGGCTGGCCCTCGGCGTCGACGCCGGCCACCACGCCGTCGTCCCCGATGGGCAGGGCGAGCGCCTCCAGTTGCTGCGCGAGCAGTCCGTGCCGCCCGTGCCGGGGCCCGATCAGGCCCAGTCCGTGCCGCAGCAGCTCGCCCATCCGGCGCGGACCGGACGCCGCCGGGGCCTCCGTGCCCGGCATCGAGGACGTCGTCGGAATCGTCGTCACCGCGCACCTCCGAGGGGCAGTGTGGCCAGCATGCCGGGCAGCTGTTCCCGGTCGAGGCGGGCCAGACCGGCCCCTGCCTGCCGGGCGGCGCTCTCCAGCGCGCGTCGCGCCGCCACGAGTTCGTCGTCGCTGCGCCCGGTCACCCGAAGATGCGCGGACAGGATCACTTCCTGTCGCTCGCCGTGGGCGAGAGTGAGGCTGAACGTGGTCGCGAGCGCCGGTATCGCCGTGACCCGGGCGACGAAGTGCGGCAGCGACTCGCCCCGGCCACCGCCCAGTTGGGGCCAGCGCCTGACCCAGTACGTCGTGTGCCGCCGGTTGTCGCAGCGCCAGCTGCGCCCGGACTCCTCCGTCCGCCGCTCCCGGTTCTCGCTGCGTCCCGCCTCGGCGGTGACCAGCGGGTTGGCGCAGGCCGAGGTGGCCAGCGCGGCGACCAGCTCCTCCTCGTCGAGCACGCGCGCCCGGAAGCCTGCGCCGGTCAGCCGGCTCGCGAGATGGTCCGCGGTCCGCGCGACACACTTCTGCGCCCCGAGCAGTCCGCCGCCGCGCGCGGCCACGGCCTCCGCGCACAGCTCCGGGTCCAGCTTCAGCGCGATCCAGGTGATGCGCACCGCGGGGGCACCCGTCTGCTCCTGCAACGGAAGGTAGTTGGAGACGGCGACGGACTGCTGGGGCAGGTGCAGTGCGGGCGCCGGCTGGGTGTGCAGCACGATCTGGGCCGACTCCAGCCGGATCCCGTCCACTTCCAGCGCGTCCCGCACCAGGGCGACCGGCAGCGGCTGCCGGCTGCGCTCGGCCCGCAGCGCGGTCGCGTCGGCCTCGACCTGGAGCACGGCCGTGACGAACGTCCCGTCGCCGATGATGCCGACCGGGCGCCGGTCACGCGGGCCGTGGGAGTACGTGCGCAGGGCGGGCTCGCACTCCACGGCAGGGACCAGCCCCGGCTCCGTGCCCGCTGGTATCGGGGTGCTCGCGGCCCGCTTCTGGCGTGCCCGCAACTCCCGTGCGGTGGCGAACCACTCGGGCAGCGACCGGCCCCGCCGCCGTACGAAGGCCAGCAGGATGAGTGTCACGGCCACGACCGCGGCGGGCACGAGGGCCACCATCCCGATGGCGAGGCCGACGACCAGCGATGCGGCCGCCAGCTCTACCAGTACGAGCCGTTGCAAACGGAACGAACCGGCCTGGCCCGGCCGGGGCCTGAGGCCGAACGCGACCGGCTGCTGCGCCGCGTCGCTCCGGACGGAAGCCCCGCGCGCCGGCGCTGCGGACCGAGCCGCACGACCTCGTGCCGCCGATCGGTCGCGCGTACGCGACCGCGTTCCGGAAGCCATCACGGCATCCCCCCGATTTGCTCACAACTCGCTGGAATCAGGCCACTCAACAAGGCCCTTGAGGGCCCAGGTACCCTACCCGCTCCACGAGACCCGCTCCGTACCAGGCATAGTAGGGGCCGGGTCCGACAACGGAGGGCGGGGGAGTGTGGTCCCCGGGCGCCCTCCGCGTGAGTCACGGGGAGAAAAAGGCACAGATGGCATCTCGGCGGGACCAACTCAACGCCTACACCTTCGCGAAGCGTCGCATGCTCGCGTCGTTCGTGCAGTCCTCGCCGGATGCCTCCGACGAGGGGGCGCCGCGGCCGCTGCGCGCCGTCCTGCCCGGCACCATCGTCGGTGTCGTCGTCCTCGCCGCGTTCGGCGCCTGGGGCATGTTCAAGCCGACCGCGCCGCAGGGCTGGGACAAGCCCGGGCAGAATGTGATCATCGCCAGCAAGTCCACCACGCGGTACGTCGTGCTGAAGACGGAGGGCAAGGTGCAACTGCACCCCGTCCTCAACATGGCGTCCGCCAAGCTCGTTCTCGACAGCCAGAACGACGTCAGCGTGGTCACCGTGGACGAGTCGATCCTCGACAACGGCAAGATCCCGCACGGCGTCACCATCGGCATCCCCTATGCCCCGGACCGCCTGCCCTCCGACAGCGAAGCCGGCGCGACCAAGGAGTGGGCCGTCTGCGAACGGCCGAGCGGCAGCGGCAGCTCCATCCAGAAGGCCGCGTTCGTCCTGGCCAAGCGCGACCAGAAGCTGACCGACGGGCCGGAGAAGTTGCAAGGCGGCGAACTTCTCTACGTCACCACTCCGACGGACAAGAAGCAGTACGTGGTCGACGCGCAGGGCACGGCGTACCCGCTGGACGGGTCCGACCCGCTCCTGCTGGAGACCCTCGTGGGCGCTGACCGCAAGCCGCAGCAGGTGACCAGGGCGTGGATCGACACTCTCCACCTCGGCGACCGCATCAGCTTCCCGCAGATCACCGGCGTCCCGGGCGCCGCCGCGAACGCGCCCGGTGAGCTCGGCGACGCCAACAAGGTCGGCATGGTCCTCAGGGCGCCGGTCAACGGCCAGGAGCAGTACTTCGTCGTGCTGCCGGGCCGCGTCGCGCCCGTCTCGGACTTCGTCGCCCAGCTGCTGCTGGCCAGCAGGGACCTCGTCAAGCTCGGCCAGGCCGGTCACGCCCAGGAGGTCAGCGCAGGCGCCATCACCCGGGGCACGCCGTTCGCTGCCGAACACAAATGGCCGACGCAGAAGCCCAGCGCGGTCAACGACGCCTCCACCGCCGACGGCAGCCGCAGCACGATCTGCAACGTCCTGAACCACGTCGATCCCGGCAACGGGAACACCACGCTGACCACCTGGGCGGGCAAGGACTTCCCGGCGGTCCTGCCCACCGGCTCCTCGAGTGCCTACGTCACCGCCGGTTCGGGCCAGTTGTACCGCCAGTTCCAGGGCACCGCGACCAAGGACGGCCCGGTCTTCCTGGTGACCGACACCGGCCTGCGCTATGCCCTGCAGTCCAACGACGACAGCGCCACCGACGACAAGGGCATCGGTATCACGCCCCAGCAGCGCAAGGAACTCCAGCAGGAGGCCCAGCTGGCGCAGACCCGCCTCGGCTACGCCGGTGTGACCCCGGCTCCCGTCCCGGCCGCCTGGTCGGAGTTCCTGCCGACGGGCCCACGTCTGTCGACGGCGGCGGCACGCCAGCCGCAGGGTTCGTGAGGCACGCCGATGCGATCCACGCTGCGCACCCGTACGATCCTGGCGACGGCGCTGGCCCTTGCCGCCTCGCTGCCGGCGGCACCGATGGCCGCCGCGGACTCCGTGTCCGACCAGTGCACGTTCTCCAGGACCAACCACAAGTACGCCGGCACACCATGGGCCCTGCAGCGCGTCAACCTCGATGAACTGTGGAGCCAGTCCAAGGGCAAGGGCGTGAAGGTGGCGGTCATCGACACGGGCGTCGACACGGCCAACCCTCAGCTGACCCCCGCGGTGGACGCGTCCCTGGGCGCGAACCTCCTGCCCCCCAAGGACAGCAAGGGCAAGCCGGTCGACGGCGCCAAGTCCAAGCCCACGACCGACACGGTCGGCCACGGCACCCGCGTGGCGGGCATCATCGCCGCCCGCCCCATGAAGGGCACCGGGTTCGTCGGGCTCGCCCCCGAGGCCACGATCATCCCGATCAAGCAGAACGACGCCGAGGGCCACGGCACGTCCTCCACCCTCGCCAAGGCGATCAAGCACGCGATCGACGTCAAGGCCCAGGTCATCAACATCTCCCAGGACACGACGAATGCCGTGGCACCGGGCGACGAGCTGCTGAACGCGATCAACGAGGCCCTGAACCGAGGCATAGTGGTGGTGGCGTCGGCGGGCAACGATGGCCTCGACGGCAACACCAAGCGGACGTACCCCGCCTCCTACGACGGCGTCCTCGCAGTCGCCGCCTCCGACCGCAACAACGAACGCGCGGCCTTCTCCCAGTCCGGAAGCTGGGTCGGCGTCGCCGCCCCGGGCGTCGACATGATCTCGACGGTGCCCGAGGGCGGCCACTGCTCCGACAACGGCACGAGCTTCTCCGCGCCCTACGTTGCCGGCGTGGCAGCGCTGATCAAGGCCAAGCACCCCGACTGGACGGCCCGCGAGGTCGTGGCCCAGATCGAGCAGACGGCAGAGCGTTCGATCAACGGCCATGACCGCCTGGTGGGTTGGGGCGTGGTCGACCCGGTCCGCGCCCTCACCGAGGACGACCACCCGATCGAGGCCCCCCGCCCCGACGCCGGCCTCACCCATGTGGAGGCCCCGACCCCGGCCAAGCTCACCCTCGGCGAAACCCCTCAGGAACGCACCGCCCGCATCGCCACGTACGTGGCCATCGGCGTGGCCGTACTGGTGGCGGGCCTGAGCGGAGGCGCGGTGGCCCTGCGGGACGCCCGCCGCAGGCGTGGTGCACTGGAGAGGCGAGCAGAAGGGTGACGACCGGCGCCTGGCCCCGGCAGAACGCGCGTCGATGCCAAGGCGTTTGGCCACCTGACTGCATCCCTGTGCGGGCGCTCCGGTGGTCTCCCCCGTCCCCCCACCGTCTCCACCAACCCGGCTGGCTGGTCGCGGGCCGGCGGTTGCGCCACCTCACGGGCGGTCACAGTCAGTGCTTCATGGCTTGGTTTTGTGGTTGCAAAGATCTTGCCCCTATGACGTGCAGAGCTCGAGCAGCCGACCGTGTGTGAAATTTCTGCGCAGATGCACGGGCGCTTCTGTCGTTATTGACCACCTTGTCGGTCTTGGTTGCCCCCGAGTCGGTCACTTCGGGACACCATTGCAACTGAACCGTCGCAGAGTTCAGTTGGCCGCGAATTGCACAGTGACTACAGTGGTCAGCGATGGATCCAGGGGTGCGGGTGAGGTTCCCCGGTCCGTCGACAGCTCGACCAACGGGGAACGGGGAAGGGGCCACGGTGAGTGACGGTGGCAGCGCGAATCTGAGGCGCGGCGCCGATGCGCTGGCGAAGTTCAGTCAAGGGTTGAGCGATGCGCTGGGGGCGTTCGAGAAGTCCCCGGCGAACCCGTCCAGTCTCGGGCACCACGGGCTTGATCGTCAGTCGTTCAGTGGTACGAAGATCCCGTTCCCGGAGGCGGATTACCTGCACGGGCAGTACACGGACGTGCATGACCGACTCATACACATGTCGACAATCTTGAGCCTGCACATGGAGGCTCTGCAGTGTGCGGCGCGATCGGCTGATGCCACGTACGACGACACCGAGGGCGAGGTGCGGCGTCGGTTCTGGGAGATCAAGACCCAGCTCGACAAGGAGTACCAGAAGGCCCACCCCAAGGAGCACGAGCAGAACGAGCAGCCCCCGAAGGACACGAGGCAGCACTCCGGTGACAAGTCTGCGGGGGTGAGCTCCCAGTGAGCGACAACGGGAAGCAGCAGCCCACGTACAACAGCGGCGACAAAGAGGCGAACCTGCTGGCCGGTGCGTCCGAGGCGTTCGGCGCAGTGGAGAACTTGTTCCGGGGCACGCCGCTCGGCAGGACCCAGTTCGACGAGTCTGACCTCAACGACATGATCGACCTGGTCGAGCACGGCAACCCCGAGCATCTGGAGATGGCGGGCAAGGCCATCTGGGATGCCCGCGACGCTATTCATGACGCCGCCAAGAACCTGCGTGGGTACGTCGATAAGGTCGACTGGGAGGGCGAGGGTGCCACGTCCTTCCACAAGTACGCCACATCACTCCTCAAGTGGGCCGAGAAGTTCGAGGCCTACGCGCACAGCGTCGGTGCGGAGATCACTACCGCCGCCATGGGCCTGGCCTCCATACATATGCCGCCCCGCGACACCCGGCCCGTGGGCGAGCAGAAGCGGCCCTGGCTGCTGCCCAAGGCCAAGCAGGTCGAGAGCAACCCGGAGTACGTGCTCGCGCAGAAGGTCGAGAAGAACCGGCAAGAGGCCATCAACCAGATGGTCCGGTTGGGGTCCTACTACTCGGTGGCCGGCGGGTCATTGCACACGGAGCCCAAGCCGTCCATGGCCGAGATCGACAAGCTTCCGGACTTCGGGGTGCCCCGAGCGGGAAGCTGGGTTGATGAGCAGCGTCGCGTGATCAGCCCCGAGTCGCCCACACCAGCCTCGACGGTCCGGCGAAGCGTGGCGGAAGGCCATGACGCGGCGCCTGTGGCCCATGGAACAGATGCCGGCGGCGGTGTACCGCCCCTCAGGGAAGTTCACGTGCCCAGCGTGCCTACCGGCCACGATGTCGGCACGGAAATCAACACTGTGGGCACGCTGCCTCCCCCGGCACACACCGCACAGCCCAGCCCTCCCGCGCCCACTCTTCCGACTGCAGGCGGTGGAGGGCAAACGCCTGCGCCTCCGCTGGGGCCTGCACCGATGACGCCACCGATCGCGCCTACCGTCGGGCGTACCACGGGCTATCGTCCGATCGGCCGGCTCCCGATTTCGACGCAGGGGCGCACCGGCCCTTCGGGCACTGCGGGTGGGCGAGTGCCGCAGGAGCCCGAGGGCCAGGCAGGGCGTGCCGTTACCGGCGGCCGTGTGTTGCAGGGGCCCACGGGGCAGGCTGCGCGCGCGGTGGGGGGTACGACTGAGGCCGGTGAGTCGGCTGCTGCGCGCGGGGCCGGACGTTCCCCTCTGGGGCGTGGCGTCACCGGTGGAACGCCGAAGATGACCAATACGCCCGGTGAAAACGCGAGAGCGACTGGCCCCGTCGGCGTAGCACGCAACGGCGTCGTGGGCGGCAAGCCTGTCACGGGCCGCACGTCGGGAGCGGCGTCCAGTTCCCGTGTTCCGCGGGGTATGGTCGTCGGCGCAGACGAGCCGGTCTCCTCGGCGCAACCGAAGGGCGCTCTCGGGCAGCGAGGAGTTGTCGGCGTACCTGCGGCGAAAGCGGATCCCGGCACCGGCCAGTCGGTGCTGCGTTCGGCAAGTAATCCCGAAGGCGCGATCGGTGCGCCCCGGAATTCCGCCGGATCGACACTCGGGGGCTCCGAGGTCGGCGCCCGTGGCGCAGGGCTCGGCCGCGGCACGGTCGGCAACCGCCAGAGCGTGAACGGGGAGACAGATCGCGAGGGCGGCCCTGCCGAGAAGCAACAGCACCGCCCGACGCAGAAGCAGCGGCGCGATGTGCCGCAGAAGCGTGATTGAACACAAGCGAGGACGTGCACAGGCATGAAGCCAGGGACCGGCCGACGCGGCAGAAGTACTGCCCTCCTGACGAGGTGCAATGTGAGACGTCTGGCAGCAGTGTGTTCGGCACTCGGCACATTGGCCATCGCGTCGGCTGGGCTGGCTCCTGGAGCGGCGGCAGAGGATATTCAGTCGAGGCAGTGGTATCTCAAAGCCATGGGTGCCGACGAGATATGGAAGCACAGCACCGGTAAAGGGGTGAAGGTCGCCGTTATTGACTCGGGCGTGAATCCGGCGACCTCAACGCTCAAGGGTCAGGTGCTGGCTGATCAGGTGCCAAAGTCTGTTTCTTACAAGGCGAGTGAGGACTACGACGGTCATGGCACGGGCATGGCTGAAATCATTGCTGGTACCGGAGCGGGAGGCGGTGTCAAGGGGCTGGCGCCGGGGGCTAAAATTGTTCCCTTTCATGTCCAGTCGAACGAATCGACGGATCGCAAATATCAAGCGAAGTTGGCCAACTCCGCCGAAGCGATCCGGGCTGCCGCTGACAGCGACGTCAAGATCATCAACATGTCTTTCGCCAGCCCGTACCCCGACTCCGACGAGGCAGACGCCATCAAGTACGCCGCTTCCAAGGGCAAGCTGATGTTCGCCGGCATCGGTAACGATGGAGAAAAGGGAAAGCAGTCCTATCCGGCCGTTTACCCATACGTCGTCGGCGTATCCGCCACCGACAAGTCCGGCACGGTGGCCAAGTTCTCAACAAAGAGTAACTATGTGGACTTCGCGGCCCCGGGCGTCCACATCCCCGCTTGGTGCGACGGCACGTTCACCAAGTACTGCGACACCGATGGAACCAGCCCGTCCACCGCCATCGCCTCCGCCTCCGCCGCCCTCGTCTGGTCGGTTCACCCCAACTGGACGGCCAACCAGGTCCTTCGGACCCTCCTCGACACCGCGGGCCGTTCCTGGCCGAAGGACAAGCCCAGCACCTACCTCGGCTACGGTCTCATCCGCCCGCGCCGCGTACTGATCGACAAGAACATCGATCCGGGTCCGGCCGACAGGGACCCCCTGTACGCCGAGAACGGAACCGACGCGAACGCAGACATCATGGCCACCCCGAGCCTGTCGGTCGCGCCCTCTTCCGGGACATCGGCAAAGGGCACCGGAACCACCGGCGGCCCCACCTCCGCCGCCGCGAAGGACTCGGGCTCCGGCGGTGACACGCAAACCTGGGTGATCGTCGGCGCCGCAGCCGGCGTACTAGTCATCGGAGGCGCTGGTTTCGCCGTGCTGCGTGCACGCCGTAGCGCCTGACCGGTCTCCCGCGCAGCTGCTCGTTCGCCGAATGAGCAGAGGTCCGCTTGCCGGCAGTGCCGACGTCAGAAGTCGGCACCCGGCGAGGTCAGTTCACACAGAAGGGCATCGAAGTGGCAGCAGGCACTCAGAAGATCACCAAAGACTCAGTCGTAGTCCTCGAGCAGAATCTTCTGCAGCAGTTCGACCACATCAAGGGCCAGCTCGCGCGCCTCCAGCACCTGATCGACTCGCTCGAGGGGCACTGGAAGGGCATCGGCGCCGGCGCGTTCAACCAGAAGCAGACCGAGATCAATGAGCGCATGGTCCGACTCGGCACCATCCTGGTCGGTTTCATCGATGCGATGAACAAGACCATGAAGATCAACGACCACACCGAGGACCAGGTCCGCGCCAGCGTCCAGGGCATCAATGTGGACCTCGGCGGCGCGCCGTCGGCGCTGACCAAACTCTGATCCGCGCCCGACCACCACTTCTCAGCAACGGAGGAATCATGAGCGTCCACAACGATGGCGTGACAGAAGTCCACTACGCCGGTCTTGACCACATGGCGACCGAAATCGGCACCCAGGCCAAAAACCTTGAGGCCAGCCTCGACCAGATCAAGAGGGAGATCCAGAAGGTCTCCGGCATGTGGGAGGGCGAGGCCCACAAGGCGTACATCGACAAGCAGACCGAGTGGGACAACAACGCCCGAGCCATCCACGAGGCTCTGGTCGCCATCGGCCACGCCGTGCACGCCGCCGGCGGTGACTACATGGGCGGCGACAAGAAGGCCGCCAGCTACTTCATGTAGGCAGCCGGAACCGATCGGCACGTCGCGGTAGCGGGGTGGGCACGCACGGAGGGTGCCCACCCCCAGTCGCGTCCGGGTACCGGCCCGGCAAAGCGGAAGAACCAGGACAGGGAATGCAGGCGACAGGTGGCGCCACGGGTGTGGCCGCCGGGGAAGAACCGGGCAGAGCCGCGAAAACGCAGCGGCGGGTGGGCCCGTACCACCTGATCACCGCGCTGGACGATCCCCACACCAAGGTGCCCGTCCCGGAGCGGCGGTACATCGCCCGTAGTGCCGACGGTCAGCACACCGTTCTGCTCTCCCTTCCCCTATCCGGCCGCGATCCCCAGCTCTTCCTGGCGGAAGCCGAGGCCTCCCGCTATCTCCTCGGCAGCTGCGCGGCGCCGGTCTCCGCCGTCGCCGGCCCAGGTGAGCCCGCCTGGTGCTGCCGCCCGTACCTGCCCGCCCTGCCGCTGCCCACCGCCCTCGCCGTACACGGCGGTCCGCTGCCCGAGCGGACCGTACGCACGCTCGGCGTCGCTCTCGCCGAGACGCTGGCGGTCGTGCACGGGCAGGGGCTGACCTTCGCCGGCATCTCTCCGGCGGCCGTCCTGCTCGCCGCCGACGGGCCCCGCCTCTCCTGCTTCGGCGCCGTGCGCGCGGCCGCGCCCGACGGTGCTTCCCGCTCAGGGCTGCCGGGTCTCGAACCGGGCAGCCTGCCGCCGGAACAGGCGACCGGCGGGCGCCCGCGTCCCCTCGGTGACGTGTACGCCCTCGGGGCGACACTCGCCTACGCGGCCACCGGGTACACGACGCCGGAACGCGACGAACTTCCCGCCGCCTTCCGTGCCGTGATCGCCCGATGCCTCTCACGTGACCCGGGCAACCGCCCCCAGCTGGCGGAGCTGATCGACGCCCTGGGCGGTGACACCGGGACGGAACGTCGTTCCACCGCCCCCGGCTGGCTCCCGGGGCGTGTCGTCGCGGCCCTCGCCCATCAGTCGGCTGCCGTCCTCATGGCGGAGATCCCCAACGAGGCCGCCCCCGTATCGTCCACCGACCCGGTATCCCACTCGCACTGAAGACGACCCATGCCCTCCCCACTCACTCACGACGACCCCCAGGCGATCGGCCCCTACCGGCCGATCGCCCGCCTCGGCAGCGGCGGGATGGGCACCGTCTACCTCGCGCGTACCGCAGGCGGCCGTACCGTCGCGCTGAAGACCATGCACGCCCGGATCGCCTCCGACCCGGCCTTCCGCACCCGGTTCCGGCTGGAGACCGACGCGGCACGGGTCGTGGGGGAGCGATACGGCGCCGGGGTCGTCGAGGCGGACCCGCGAGCCGGCACGCCCTGGTTCGCCACCGAGTACGTGCTCGGACCGCCCCTCGACGAGGCCGTGGAGCTGTGCGGTCCGCTGCCCGAGACGTCCGTACGGGCGTTGGGTGCCGCACTGTGCGGGGCCCTGGGGCAGTTGCACGCCTCGGACGTCGTCCACCGTGATCTCAAGCCGTCCAACGTCCTCATCACCGCGTACGGGCCCAAGGTCATCGACTTCGGTATCGCCCGCGCCGCCGGTGACGATCACCTCACCCGTGTCGGGGTCGCGGTCGGTACCCCCGCCTTCATGTCGCCGGAGCAGGCGAGCGGGCAGGAGCACACGGCCGCGGGTGACGTGTTCGCACTCGCCGGGCTGCTCGTCTTCGCCGCCACCGGGCATCCGCCCTTCGGGCACGGGCAGGCGGCCGATCTGCTCTACCGGGTGCAGTACGCCGAGCCCGACCTGAGCGGTGTGCCCGACAGCCTGGTACCGGTGCTCGCGCCGTGCCTGGACAAGAACCCGTTCCGGCGGCCGACGACCGGTCGGCTCGCCTCCCAACTGCACGACGGGACCGGTGAGTTCGCCGACCACCTGCCGGACGTGCTCCTGGCCGACATCGGGCGGCGGGCCACCGAGGTGTGGCAGGTCATGCCGCAGCGGCTGCCGGCTCCCGTCGATGAGCCGGCCCCCGCGCCGACGGCCGCGCCCGTACGGTGGTCCCGTCGCCGTCTGCTGCTCACCGGCGGCGGCGCGGCACTGGGCGTCGCGGCCGCGGGAGTGGCGGGGGCGTGGGCCTGGAGCGAGCAAGCCGGTGGCCCGAAGCCACAACCCGCGCCCGGGCCCAGCAACAGCCAGCTGCCGAAGAAGCAGCTGGACTCCCGCTGGCAGGTCCAGGTCGAGGACACGTACAACGGGGGCTTCACAGAGGGCCCCCTGGACTCCTATCCGGTGCCGTTGCAGGCCGTCGGCGACATGGTCGTGGTGATGGCCGGAAACTTCCTGGAAGGGGTCGTCGCGCAGAGCGGGAAGGTCGCCTGGAAGACGCTCAACTCGCCTGTACCGTGGCAGATCGCCTCCGACGCCGGTCGCATGTTCCTGGTGAAGGAGGTGAACGACGGCTACACCGGATCCGATTCCTCCCATGCGAGCCCCTTGGCGCTGGCCTCGATCGACGTCCGCGCCGGCACGGTCGGGGAGCCCTTCGCGCAGTTCACCGACCTCAATGGGCTCGCACTGAACCAGGCGCTGTGCACCGCGGACGGGGTGGCCTACGCGGTGGCCGGGCACGGCAAGTTCTCCTTCAGCTTCCTCGCCTCCCAGTCCTGGTACGTGTTCGCGGTGGACATCAGCAGCGGCAAGCGTCTGTGGAAGGCACCGCTGCCCGGTCGGCACCAGGAGGTCCCGCACCTGTTCTTCCTCGGTGCCTCGGTCGTGGGGAACCGTCTCGTGGCGCTTCAGGAAGCGAACGACGGCAGCGTGCACGCCGTCGTACGCGACACGGGTACGGGAACCGTCCGGTGGGACCGCAAGCTGGACGGCGTCGTCCCGGACCGGGTACGGGAGTCCCTGGTCACCGACGCGCAGCACCTGTACGTGGGTGCCGGCCGACTGAGGGCACTGCGGCTCGGCGACGGGAGTGTGGCCTGGGACTCGGCGTCCGAACGGCCGGGTCGCACCTATGGCCTTCCGGTGATCAAGGACGGCACCCTGTACGCCGTCGAGAAGGGGCTCGGGCTCGTCGCCTTCGACCCGGCGAGCGGGCGCGTCAAGTGGCAGGAAAAGGGTGGGCAGGGCACTGCCGCGGACCTGAGTGCCCCGCCCGTGGTCAGCTCCGACTACGCGTACACCAGGCGAGGATCGCGATTGTGGGCGATCGATCTGTCCTCCCACGAGCCGGCCCACTCCTACCGGACCACCGGTGACCGTTTCATGATCCATGAGAAGGCAAGCGCGGTCATCGCGCTCGGCGGGCACTTCCTCGCGGCCTTCCCCTTGCGATGAACCGTCCGGTGCGGAGAACGGAGAACGACAAGCGATGAGGCCCCTGGGGACCGGCGACCCGATCCGGCTCGGACCGTACCGGCTGCTCGGTGTGCTGGGCGAGGGCGGCATGGGCAAGGTGTACGTGGGGCAGGACCATGCGAGCACCGTCGCCGCCGTGAAGGTGCTGCGGCCCGAACTCGCCCACGACACGGGCCTCGCCCAGCGTTTCGTGCGGGAGGCGGTGGCGGCCGCGGCCGTGCGGAGCCCGGGTGTGGCAGCGGTGCTGGGTGCCCAGACCGAGGGTGGACGGCCGTGGATCGCCACGGAGTTCCTCGCCGGGCCGACCCTGGACCAGATCGTGGATCAGCAAGGTCCGCTGGACGACGTGAAACTGCGTGCCCTGGCCGCCTCCGTCGCCCGTACGCTGCGTGACATCCACGCCGCCGGGTTCGTCCATCGCGACCTCAAGCCGCCGAACATCGTGCTCACCTCGAACGGCCCACGGATCATCGACTTCGGCATCGCCCGCCCCGAGCACGGTCTCACGCTCACCACCACCGGGCAGATCCCGGTCACGCCGGGGTACGGCGCCCCCGAGCAGGTGCTCGGCCGTCGGGTCACCCCGGCTGCCGACGTCTTCTCCCTCGGCGCCGTTCTCGTGTACGCGGCCACCGGGCACCGGGCGTTCGGCGGCACCCATGTCGCCGCGGTCCAGTACGAGGTCGTCCACGGTGAACCGCGCTGGCACGGTCTCTCGCCCGAGCAGCACGCTCTGATCGCGCCATGCCTCGCGAAGGAGGCGGCCGGGCGGCCCACTCCCGACCAGATCGCTGGGGCCTTCGCCCCGTCCAGGCGGTCCGACGGGGTGTGGAAGAGCGGGCCCGTGGCCGATGCGATCAGGGAGCGGGAGCGTCAGGTACGGGAATTGACTGCGCCCCTGCTGACGACGCAGTCCGTGGCCGGGCCGAGCCGGAGAAGGCTGCTGACCGGATTCGCCGCCGGCGGCGCGCTGCTCGCGGCGACCGGCGGCACCGGATGGTGGCTGCTGCGCGGCGGCGGCTCGAGCCGGAAGGACCTGTTCACCATTCCGCCCGCGGTGAAGACGCCGGCGGCACGCCCTCTTTCCGCCGACGACGGCGACTTCATCGTCGGTGATCCCGTCAAGCCGCTCTGGAGGCACGATGGGGCGGTGGGAACGCATGCGCCGGCTCCGCTGCCGATCCGGGACGTCGTCGTCACCGGTGCCGAGTCCGGCGGCATGGCGGCGTTCAACGTCGTCGACGGCAAACGCCGCTGGCTGGCCTCCGACATGGAGATGTCGAGTGGTTGTCTGTCGCTCTCCGACCGATTGGTCGTGGCCGCCGACAAGGACGGCACGCTGCACACCTTCGTCCCGTCCACGGGCGAGCCCAAGTGGAGTGCGGAGGCCGAGGCCGAGGCGCTGCTGGCCGTCGACGAGGAGGCGGTGTATGTCGTGACGAAGGACCACCGGTTGCGTTCGGTGGGTCGTTCCGATGCGGGCCTCCGTTGGACCGTGTCGGTGCCGGAGCGGTTCAGGACCGGCCTCCATCCCCAGGGCGCGGTGGACAGCGGCGTACTGGTCGTCTCGACCACCAGCGGACACGCGGTGGCGGTCAGTACGAAGACCGGCCGCACTCTGTGGACGGTGTACGACCAGGCGAAGAAGACACAGCTCGTTCCGGTGGCCGGTAGCGGTGTGGTCTACCTCAACGGCAGGACAATGACCGGCCGGAGAATCTCGGACGGCAAGGAGGTCTGGCGTGGGACGAACGCATTGGGGAGCTCGTCGGAATGGGGTCCCGCGTGGGTCTCCGCCGACCGTGTGTATGCGACCGTCGGCGGCTTCATCGCGGGGCTCGGCCTCCGTAAGGGCCAGAAGGACTGGTTTGCGCCGGGCGGTACCGAGGGGAGTCCGGTCCTGCTCCAGGGCAGCGGCGCATGGGTGCTCGAGGACCTGAACGACGGCCTCTCGGTCCACACCCTGAGCGTCAAAGACGGCTCCGACACCTGGTACTACGATCCTCGCTGGGTCTTCGATCTCAAGCTTGCTGTCGGCGGAAACCGAGCCTTCGTCACCGGCGGCAACAGCCTGGTCGCGTTGCCTGTCTTCTGACCTCCCGCAAACACCGGGTACGGCGGCTCGCGCGACCGCCGTACCCGGCAAGACCCGTGGACGTCAGTACTCCACGTCCACCCATCCCGTCTGAACCAACGGCTTCCCCCGCTTCCGCGACACGAAGACGCCCCGCCCCGCGGGCATCGGCCGCGGCCTGACCCCACCGAGGATGTCGCCCTCGCCCGGGTCGCCGGCCAGGAGGATGCCCTGGGCGCCGAGTTCCTTCATGCGCTGCATGAACGGCTCGTAGGCGGCCCGGCTCGCGCCCGCGGAGGAGCGGGCGATGACGAAGCGGACGCCGACGTCACGGGCGAAGGGCAGCATCTCCGTCAGACCGCCCAGCGGGTTGCCGCTGGACGTGGAGACCAGGTCGTAGTCGTCGATCACGACGAAGACCTGCGGGCCGCGCCACCAGCTGCGGTCCCGAAGCTGCTGCGGGGTGACGTCGCCCGTGGGCGTCCGGCGCTGCATGAGGTCGGCCAGGGCCGTCATGTGGTGGTCCATCTGGCTGGACATCGGGATGTACTCCGCCAGGTGCGAGGCCGGCGTGATGTCCAGGAGGGAACGGCGGTTGTCGACGACGAAGAACTTCGCCTCGTCGCCGCCGTACCGCAGCGACAGCTGCCTGATCAGCAGCCGCAGCAGGTTGGACTTGCCGGACTCGCTCTCGCCGAAGACGAGGAAGAACGGGTCCTGCTCGAAGTCCAGGAAGACCGGCTCCAGGTTGTCCTCGTCCAGTGCGAAGGCGATGCCCTGCTTCGGGAAGTGGTCGCCCGGCGGCAGCTGGACCGCCTCCAGCCGGCGCGGCAGCAGCCGCACCTTGGGCGCGCCCGGCTCCTGCCAGTGGCGGCCGACCTCGGTGGACAGCGCCGCCGTGGCCTCGGCGAGGTCGGTGTCGGACGTCAGGCCGTCGATGCGCGGCACCGCGGCCATGAAGTGCAGCTTCTGGGGGGACAGACCACGGCCGGGAACACCGGCGGGGACGTTCACCGCCACCTTGCGGTCGATCTCCGAGTCCATGACGTCGCCCAGGCGCAGCTCCAGGCGGTTCATCAGGTGGTCCTTGAGGTTCGCCCGGACCTCCATCGAGCGCGACGCCGTGATGACCACGTGGATGCCGTAGCCGAGGCCGCGCGCGGCGATGTCCAGCACCGCCGGTTCCAGGGCCTCGTAGTCCGTGCGGAAGTTGCCCCAGCCGTCGATGATCAGGAAGACGTCGCCCCAGGGCTGGTCGGTGACCGAGATCTCGCCGCGGGCGCGGCGGTTGCGGTAGTCGGCGATCGAGGCGATGCCGGCGGAGCGGAAGTACTCCTCGCGGCGGGTCAGCACGCCGTAGACCTCGGAGACCGTACGGCGGACGCGTTCCGGGTCGAGGCGGGAGGCGACACCGCCCACGTGTGGCAGGCCGTCCACCGCCGCCATACCGCCGCCACCGAAGTCCAGGCCGTAGAACTGCACTTCGTGCGGCGTGTGTGTGAGCGCGAAGGAGCAGATCATGGAGCGCAGGAGGGTCGACTTGCCGGACTGCGGGCCACCGATGATCTGCATGTGGCCGGCCGCGCCCGAGAAGTCGAGCATCAGACGGTCGCGGCGCTGCTCGTACGGTTTGTCGACCAGGCCGACCGGGACGATCAGGCGGCCGGCGCCCTCGTAGTTCGGCTGGGTCAGACCGCGGCCCGGTACGGCCGCGAGGCCGGGCAGCAGCGCGTCCAGCGAGGGCGGGCTCTCCAGCGGCGGCAGCCACACCTGGTGCGCCGCCGGCCCCTGTGCCTCCAGCCGGCGCACGATCACGTCGAGGACCGTGTCGGCCAGCGCCTCGTCGACCTCGGGGGCGGACTCGGTGCGCTGGTGGGGGACGGCGGTGTACTGCACCGGCACCTCGGTGGCCGTGAACAGCACCGGACGCCGGTCCACCGGCAGGGGTCCGCCGCCCAGCGTCGCGCGCTGCGGGCCCGAGCGGTAGACGCCGGAGACGTACGCCGCCTTGAAGCGGACCATTTCGTCCGTGCCGAACTTCAGGAAGCCGGAACCGGGGACGTTCGGGAGCTCGTAGGCGTCGGGGACGCCCAGGGCGGCACGGGATTCCGCCGCCGAGAAGGTCCGCAGGCCGATGCGGTACGACAGGTACGTCTCCAGGCCGCGCAGGCGGCCCTCCTCCAGGCGCTGCGAGGCCAGCAGCAGGTGCACGCCCAGCGAACGGCCGATACGGCCGATCTGCACGAACATCTCGATGAAGTCCGGCTTGGCGGTCAGCAGCTCGCTGAACTCGTCGATCACCAGGACGAGCGACGGGATCGGCTGCAGGGGTGCACCCGCCGCGCGGGCCTTCTCGTAGTCGTGGATGTTGGCGTAGTTGCCCGCGTCGCGCAGCAGTTCCTGGCGGCGGTTCAGCTCACCGCGGATCGAGTCGCCCATGCGGTCGACCAGGGTGAGGTCGTCGGCCAGGTTGGTGATGACCGCCGCCACGTGCGGCATCTGCGCCATGCCGGCGAAGGTGGCGCCACCCTTGAAGTCCGCGAGGACGAAGTTCAGCGTCTCGGAGGAGTGCGTGACGGCGAGGCCCAGTACCAGGGTGCGCAGCAGTTCCGACTTGCCGGAACCGGTCGCACCGACGCACAGGCCGTGCGGGCCCATGCCTTCCTGCGCGGCCTCCTTCAGGTCCAGCATGACCGGGCGGCCGTCCTCGCCGAGACCGATCGGTACCCGCAGGCGTTCCGCCAGCGCGCGCGGGCGCCAGGTCCGCTTGGTGTCGACCGAGGCGGCGTCGCCGAGTCCGAGGAGGTCGGTGAACTCGAGGTTCGCCAGCAGCGGTTCGTCGTCATCGCCGCCGGACGCCATGCGCAGCGGCGCCAGTTGCCGGGCCAGTGCCTCGGCGGACTCGTAGGAGAGACCGTCCGGAGTGCCCTCGTAGACCTCGCCGTGCCCGGACTCCAGGCGCAGCATGCCCGGCTGCACGACGATGGACAGGTCGCCGCCCGCCGTCGTGAGTTCGCCGGGTACGACCTCGACGACCGTGACACCCTGCAGGCCCTCGGGGTTGGCGAGCACCGAGTCCGGCAGCAGGGAGATGTCGTCCAGGACGAGCACGATGTGCGGCGCGTCGAGCAGCGGGGACGCGGTGGGGTGGAAGCGGGGGCGGCCGGTCAGCCGGACGGACAGCAGGTCCTCGAGCTCGCGTGGGTCGGTGCCGATCAGCCGGCGGGAGCCCGCGCCGTCCACCTCGCCGGTGGCCTGTACATGCGGCAGCCACTTCGCCCAGTCCCAGTGCGGCAGCGCCTCCCGGCCCGTGGCCACCGCGATGAGCAGGTCCTCCGGGGAGTGCAGCGAGGCCAGCGAGCCGACCAGGGCGCGGGCACAGGACCGTACGGACTGCGGCTCGCCGCTGACCGTCACGTGGTAGAAGGCGCGCAGGGACACCGCCATCGGCAGGTCGCCGACGGTGTGGTGCGCGGCGAGGAAGCGCTGCATCGCGCCCGCGGTCAGCGGCTCCAGCTGCTCGACCGGCCCCGTCTCGGGAGCGATGAGCGGGGTCGCCAGCGGCTGCGGGCCCAGTCCGACGCGCACATGCGCGAAGTCCTCGTCGCCGGGCCGCCGTTCCCACACCCGGCTGCCCTCGGCGACGAGCGCCCACAGTTGCTCGGGAGAGGGGTGCAGGTAGTACTGCGCGTCCCGCTGCGTCCTCGCCGTCGCCACGGCGGACTTGCGGGTCTGCGACAGATAGCTGAGGTAGTCACGCCGCATGTCGGCCAGTTGGCCCTGGGAGCCGCGGCGGAAGCGGACCACCATCGCGATGGACATCGCCACCGTCGAGGCGATCATGATCATGCCCATGATCTTCATGAACGGCTGACCGTTCGTGAAGAAGAACACCACCGAGCCACCCATGCCCAGCGTGGGCAGGAGCTGCATCAGGACGCTCTCCTGATGACCCCGGGGCAGTTCGGGCGGTGGCTGGACAACGACGTCTTCCGTGGGCACTTCGGACGGCAGCGCTCTAGCGGGGCGCTTGACGACAATCTGGCTCACTGCTCACCAATTCCCTTGCCCGACCCAGGCTTTCCGCTCGCCGCCCCGTGTCCGGCGAGCGCAGGCCGCCGCGTGATCCTACTGAGTTCACCGGACACCGGTGAGCGGTAGGGTGCCGGATGTTCGCGTGAGCACACGCCGAGCAGGCTGTGCATACCGGGACAATCCCCTTGATCTTCAGGCGGGAAGACCCGGGAACCCTGCCGTACGGCACCCGTGCCGCCGCCCGCGCGGCGAACCGGCACGAGACTTTCACGAAGTAGACGCACCACCACCACTGAGGGGGAGCAGCAGGTGAGCATGACGGCCGCCGCCACCGGCGGACCCGGGACGGGAGCCCCCGCCGGGTCCGGCACCGGACTCGGCTTCTGCCGGGTCACCATCGTCGCGCCCGACAGCCGTATCGACGTCGCGCTGCCCGACGACGTCCCGGTCGCGGACCTCTGTCCGGAGATCCTCCGGCTGTCCCAGCAGAGCCCCGAGGCGGGCGCCCCGGTCGGCTACCACCTCGTCCGCACCGACGGCACCGTGCTGGACAGCGCCCGCTCCTTCGCCGCCCAGCGCATTCTCGACGGCGAACTTCTCACCCTCCGCCCGTTCGCGGAGTCCCTGCCGCCGGCCGTCTTCGACGACGTCGCCGAGGCCGTCGCCTCCGCCGTCACCAAGCAGCACAAGCTGTGGAGCGGTGACCTCACCCGGGCCGCGGGTCTCGTCGGTGGCGGAGTGCTGCCGGCGCTGCTCGCGTTCGTCGCCTGGACCGCCGACCCGCGCCACGACATGCACGGCCTGGCCGGCATCCTCGCGGCCGTCGCCGGTGTCCTCCTGGTCGTGCTCGCCGCGATCCGCGCCCGCGTCTACGACGACCGCGGCTCGGCCGTTGCCCTCGGCCTCGGCGCCTTGCCCAACATCGGGGTCGCCGGCAGCGGACTGCTGCCGCTCACCCACGGCGAGGGCATCGGCAGACTGCAGTTCCTGCTGGCCTGCGCCGCTGTCCTCGTCGCGGCGCTGATCCTCGCCCTGTGCTCCCCGCAGGGCGACGGCCCGTTCGTCGCCTTCGTGTTCGCCTCGGGGATCGCGCTGGTCGTCGTCTTCGTCGCGACGCTCACCCACTGGTCCGCGACCGAGATGGCCGCCCTGACCGCGCCCGTCGCCGTGGGCGCGCTCGCGTTCCTGCCCGGCATGTCCATGCGCTTCGCCCGGCTGCCCATCGGCTTCGAGAACCCGAGCAGCGCGGGCCCCGCCCGGTCCGCCTACGGCACCGAGTCCACCGCGCCGGAGCCGGTGGACACCGAGCGCGTGAAGGCCCAGGCCCGGCGCGGCCACGAACTCCTCGTCGGCCTCGTCGGCGGCTGCGCCGTGCTCGCCGTCGGCGCCTCGGCGGTGCTGGGCTTCTCCGACGACGTCTGGGCCCAGGTGCTCGCGCTGGCGACCGGAGTGGCGATGCTGATGCGCGCCGGGCTCTTCCGCTACACCGCCCAGGTCGCCCCCGTCCTCGCCGCGGGCCTCGCCTCCGTGGTCCTGCTCGGTCTCGGCCTCGCCCTCGACCCGCCGCGCCATGTGGTGCTCGAGGCGCTGACCGGCGACCGTACCGACCTGGACATCCGCACCATCTGGCTGATCGCGGCCATCGCCGCGGCCACCGCGGTGGTGACCGCGGTGGGCCTGATCCTGCCGCGCGGCGGCCTGACCCCGTTCTGGGGCCGCTTCCTGGAGATCTGCGAGGGCTTCGTCCTGCTGACGCTGATCCCGCTGACCCTGGCCGTCTTCAACGTGTACGCGACCGCGCGGGCCATGACCAGCAAATGATCCGCTCGGGGCCGCCGGGGAGACTCGGCGCCGGCGGCCCTCCGAAGCGGGCCCGCTCATGCCGCCGCGAGGCCCTCGGACCCGAGACCCCACAAGAACGCGATCATCGTCGCGCCGGTCACGTGCGGCGCAACCGCGGTCACCCGCGTAGTCACCCGCGACGATCTGCGCGGCCGTTACCGAAAGGACCTTTCAGCGTGAGCTTCGGCCCGCCTCCGTCGATGCACCCCCAGTCCGCGCCGGCGGCGGACCGGCCGCGGGCCGGTCGGCGCGGGCGCGTCCTCGGCACGGTCGCCGCGGTGGTGGCGGCGATCCTGTGCATCGGCGCCGGCCTGCTCTGGTACCACTCGGGCAGCCGCACGAAGGGGACCGACACCACGGGGGTCGAGCAGGCCCCGGACGCGATACGGGAGACCGTGGAGAAGGCCCCCGTCTCACCGGAGGGCCAGGTCGTCGTCCAGCACAACGAAGGCGGCCTCACCGGCAACCAGCAGCGGTTCGCGCCCGCCACCTGGGCCACGGACAAGATCGTCGCGCGGGCTCTCGCCGACCGCATCGAGGGCTACAGGATCGAGCCCGACCCCGACGGGACCGCGAAGGCGTGGACCCTCCAACTCGGCGGCCACGTCTGCGCCGTCAGCCGCGACGTCACCGCCGACGGCCGGACCGCCGTGGCCGTGGAACCCGGGCACACCGACACCCCCCAGAGCGGTGCCTGTGACGAGGTGCTCATGGTCGACCTCGGCACCGGCAAGAAGCTCTGGCAGGAGAAGGTGCCGGCGGCCGACGCCGCCTCCATCACCAGCACCGACATCTCCCTGGCGCGGGGCGTCGTGGCCATCGCCTGGGGCGAGGGGTCGGTGGCGTACGACATGGACAGCGGCAAGCGGCTGTGGAACACGCTCGGCACGTCCCAGTGCCACGACTCGGCCTACGCCGGCGGCGCGGCCCTGCTGGCCCTCGTCAAGTGCGGCGACTCCAGCGCCCCCACCTACCGGGTGGAGAAGCTCGAGCCGCGCACCGGCAAGGTTCTGTGGCGGTACTCGGTCAGCAACGGTCTACGGAGCATCTACCTGCCGTCGGCCGACCCGCCCGTGATCGCCGTCGAGGCGGGGGACTACCGGGTCACGGACCTGATCACTCTGGATCCGAAGAACGGCGCGCGGCTGGCCACCATCTCGATGAACGGCTACGACCCCAAGTGCGGCGGCAACGTCGAGGGCTACTTCGACGCCGTCGACAAGTGCTACGCCATGGTGGTCGGCCGCGACCGGGTCTTCGTCATGAGCAAGGACACCGCGGACGTCGTCAGGAAGCCCGAGAACCAGATCACCGCCTTCGACCTCAAGAAGGGCACCGCCGTCGCCAAGTTCGAGGGCCGGCCCTTCCAGCGGGTCGTTCCCGTCCGCATGAACGGCGACGACCTGATCATTTTTCGTACCACCGAGGACGACGTCCAGCCGGCCGCCGTGGTGGACTGGAACCTCCGGACCGACAAGGAGACCCCGTACCTCCTGTTCCACCTCCCGGCGGACGACCAGGGTGAACTCAGTGACCCGGAGCAGTCGGACATCCTGTACGAACAGGGACACGCCTTCTTCGCCCGCCGCATGCTGACACGCGACGTCGTCCATCCGAAGAACCCGGTGCTGTCGGTGATCGGAGTCGGCAGTGCGGGGCTGAAGCACTGACGTGCGAAGGGGGCGGCACGCACGCGTGCCGCCCCCTTCGCGATGTCGCTCACTGCCCCGCAAGCCCCCCGTTCCGCTCCGACGGCTCCAGATCGAACTCCCCGTCCCGCGCCCCCAGTACGAACGCCCGCCACTCCGCCTCGGTGTAACGCAGCACGGTGGCGTGGTCGAGGGAGGAGCGCATCGCCACCGCCCCGCCGGGCAGGTAGGCGATCTCGACCCGCTCCTCGTGCTCCTCCGTGCCCGGCGCGCAGTGCCACTCCACGCCGGAGATGTCGAGCGCGTACAGCTCGTCCCGTTCCCGCTCCTTGCGCGCCTTGACGTCTTCCTGCGATTCCGGCGCCGGTGCCCCGGCGCTCGTGCCCTGTGTCTCGGCCATGGTGAAGCGGCCCCCTTCGGCTCACGGACAGCGTTGCGCTGTCACCCTACTGGGACGGCACGCGCGCGTACGGTGAAACAGCCTGGTCAACGCCCGGAGGAGTGTGGACAACGGTCGTCGTCCTGGTCGTCGTGATCGCGGCCCTCCTGGTCTGGAACGCCCGACGCGACCGGCGACCGCGACCGGTGACACGGACGGCCGAACCGTGCTGGTACCCTGAGTGACGGCCGTTTGTGTACGCACCCCCGGAGCCCTTCGAAAAGGTTCTGGAGGCCGCGCCCAGCGGATCCCGCCTCCCGAGTAACGGAAGCTCCCCCGAGACGTAGACCGGGGGCACTCGGTGGCACTCAACAGACTATGAGGAGTACGCGTGTCGCTCGACGCCGCTACGAAGAAGCAGATCATCGCCGAGTTCGGTACCAAGGAGGGTGACACCGGCTCCCCCGAGGTCCAGGTCGCTCTGCTCTCCCGTCGGATCTCCGACCTGACGGAGCACCTCAAGACCCACAAGCACGACCACCACTCCCGTCGTGGCCTGCTGATCCTGGTCGGTCAGCGCCGTCGCCTGCTGCAGTACCTGGCGAAGAAGGACATCCAGCGCTTCCGTACGCTGGTCGACCGCCTCGGCATCCGCCGTGGTGCGGCTGGCGCCAAGTAAGACGCCGTGAAGGGAGCGGTTCCCGGCAGGACCCCGGGACCGCTCCCTTCGTCGTACGTGCGAGGTCTTCCTCGCGCATGCGGAAACGTGCGGAGTGTCACTCACGCTTTGTAGTGTGGTAGCACAACGCAATACGCACGACACAGCACGACAACGCACGACAACGAACGACGAGAAGCGCACCTCGCCGCCGCCGGTCCTCGGTAGTGGCCCCCGGGGGAAGCGAGCCCCGGGTGCTTCGATCGAAGACCGGCCCGCACCAGACGGCGCGCTTCTCCACCACCGTCCCCCTGCCACACGGGCAGCCAAGGGACGAAAGACGATATGTAACGGAGAAAACGCTAGTGGAGAACGAGACCCACTACGCCGAGGCCGTCATCGACAACGGCGCCTTCGGCACCCGCACGATCCGCTTCGAGACGGGCCGTCTGGCCAAGCAGGCCGCCGGTTCCGCCGTGGCGTACCTGGACGACGACACCATGGTGCTGTCGGCCACCACCGCCTCCAAGAACCCCAAGGACCAGCTCGACTTCTTCCCGCTCACGGTAGACGTCGAGGAGCGGATGTACGCGGCCGGGAAGATCCCCGGCAGCTTCTTCCGCCGTGAGGGCCGGCCGTCCGAGGACGCCATCCTCACCTGCCGCCTGATCGACCGCCCGCTGCGCCCGTCCTTCAAGAAGGGCCTGCGCAACGAGATCCAGGTCGTCTGCACGGTCATGGCGCTCAACCCCGACCACCTGTACGACGTCGTCGCGATCAACGCCGCGTCCGCGTCCACGCAGCTGGCCGGTCTGCCCTTCTCCGGCCCGATCGGCGGCGTCCGCGTCGCGCTGATCCGCGGCCAGTGGGTCGCGTTCCCCACGCACACCGAGCTCGAGGACGCCGTCTTCGACATGGTGGTCGCGGGCCGCGTCCTGGAGGACGGCGACGTCGCGATCATGATGGTGGAGGCCGAGGCCACCGACAACACCATCAAGCTGGTCGAGGGCGGCACCGAGGCGCCGACCGAGGAGGTCGTCGCCGCCGGTCTGGAGGCTGCCAAGCCCTTCATCAAGGTCCTGTGCCGCGCCCAGTCCGACCTCGCCGCCAAGGCCGCCAAGCCGACCGGCGAGTTCCCGATCTTCCTGGACTACCAGGACGACGTCCTGGAGGCCCTGACCGCCGCGGTCAAGCCCGAGCTCGCCCAGGCGCTCACCATCGCCGGCAAGCAGGAGCGCGAGGCCGAGCTGGACCGCGTCAAGGGGCTCGCCGCCGAGAAGCTCCTGCCGGAGTTCGAGGGCCGCGAGAAGGAGATCTCCGCCGCGTACCGCTCGCTGACCAAGACCCTGGTCCGTGAGCGCGTCATCAAGGAGAAGAAGCGCATCGACGGCCGCGGTGTAACCGACATCCGCACGCTGGCCGCCGAGGTCGAGGCCATTCCGCGGGTGCACGGCTCCGCGCTGTTCGAGCGTGGCGAGACCCAGATCCTGGGCGTCACCACCCTCAACATGCTCCGCATGGAGCAGCAGCTGGACACCCTCTCCCCGGTGACCCGCAAGCGCTACATGCACAACTACAACTTCCCGCCGTACTCCACCGGTGAGACCGGCCGCGTCGGCTCCCCGAAGCGCCGCGAGATCGGCCACGGCGCCCTCGCCGAGCGCGCGCTCGTGCCGGTGCTGCCCACGCGCGAGGAGTTCCCCTACGCGATCCGCCAGGTGTCCGAGGCCCTCGGCTCCAACGGCTCGACGTCCATGGGCTCCGTCTGCGCCTCCACCATGTCGCTGCTGAACGCCGGTGTGCCGCTGAAGGCCCCCGTCGCCGGTATCGCCATGGGTCTGATCTCCCAGGAGATCGACGGCGAGACGCACTACGTCACCCTCACCGACATCCTCGGTGCGGAGGACGCCTTCGGCGACATGGACTTCAAGGTCGCCGGCACCAAGGAGTTCGTGACCGCCCTCCAGCTCGACACCAAGCTGGACGGCATCCCGGCCTCCGTCCTGGCCGCGGCCCTCAAGCAGGCCCGCGACGCCCGCCTCCACATCCTCGACGTGATGATGGAGGCCATCGACCGGCCCGACGAGATGAGCCCGCACGCCCCGCGGATCATCACCGTCAAGATCCCGGTCGACAAGATCGGTGAGGTCATCGGCCCCAAGGGCAAGATGATCAACCAGATCCAGGAGGACACCGGCGCCGAGATCACCATCGAGGACGACGGCACGATCTACATCGGTGCCGCCGACGGCCCCTCCGCCGAGGCCGCCCGCGCCACGATCAACGGCATCGCCAACCCGACGATGCCCGAGGTCGGCGAGCGCTACCTCGGTACGGTCGTCAAGACGACCACCTTCGGTGCGTTCGTCTCCCTGCTGCCCGGCAAGGACGGTCTGCTGCACATCTCGCAGATCCGCAAGCTGGCCGGCGGCAAGCGCGTGGAGAACGTCGAGGACGTCCTCGGCGTGGGCCAGAAGGTCCAGGTCGAGATCGCCGAGATCGACTCCCGCGGCAAGCTCTCCCTCGTTCCCGTGATCGAGGGCGAGGAAGGCTCCGACGAGAACAAGGACGACGCCGAGCAGTGACGTCCCGTAGCTCCAAGGTGACGGCCCGCCCCTCTTCGGAGGCGCGGGCCGTCGCCCGTACCCAAACCCTCATCAAGGGCCAGAACGGCATCGGCACGGTCCGCAAGACCACCCTCCCGGGCGGCCTGCGCATCGTCACCGAGACCCTGCCCTCGGTCCGCTCCGCCACCTTCGGCATCTGGGCGCACGTCGGCTCCCGCGACGAGACGGCGGCCCTGAACGGCGCCACGCACTACCTGGAGCACCTGCTCTTCAAGGGCACGCAGAAGCGCAGCGCGCTGGACATCTCCTCCGCCATCGACGCCGTCGGCGGCGAGATGAACGCGTTCACGGCCAAGGAGTACACGTGCTACTACGCGCGCGTGCTCGACACCGACCTGCCGCTCGCCATCGACGTGGTCTGCGACATGCTGACCGGCTCGCTCATCGTCGAGGAGGACGTCGACGTCGAGCGCGGCGCGATCCTCGAAGAGATCGCCATGACCGAGGACGACCCGGGCGACTGTGTGCACGACCTGTTCGCGCACACCATGTTCGGCGACAACGCCCTCGGCCGCCCGGTCCTCGGCACGGTCGACACGGTCAACGCCCTCACCGCCGACCGCATCCGCCGCTTCTACAGGAAGCACTACGACCCCACCCACCTGGTGGTCGCCTGCGCCGGCAACATCGACCACAACAAGGTCGTACGGCAGGTCCGCGCGGCCTTCGAGAAGGCCGGTGCCTTCAAGAACCTGGACGCACGGCCCGTCGGCCCGCGCGACGGCAGCCGTACGATCCGCACCTCCGGCAAGGTCGAGCTGCTCGGCCGGAAGACCGAGCAGGCGCACGTCGTCCTCGGCATGCCGGGCCTCGCCCGCACCGACGACCGCCGCTGGGCCATGGGCGTGCTCAACACCGCCCTCGGCGGCGGCATGTCCTCCCGCCTCTTCCAGGAGGTCCGGGAGAAGCGCGGCCTGGCCTACAGCGTGTACTCGTACACCTCCGGCTTCGCCGACTGCGGCCTGTTCGGCGTGTACGCCGGCTGCCGGCCGAGCCAGGTGCACGACGTGCTGAAGATCTGCCGCGACGAACTCGACCACGTCGCCGTCAACGGCCTCACCGACGACGAGATCGCCCGCGCCATCGGCCAGCTCCAGGGCTCCACCGTCCTCGGCCTGGAGGACACCGGCGCGCTGATGAACCGCATCGGCAAGAGCGAGCTGTGCTGGGGCGAGCAGATGTCCGTCGACGACATGCTGGACCGCATAGCGGCGGTCACCCCGGACGAGGTCCGCTCGGTCGCCCGCGACATCCTGGGACAGCGCCCGTCGCTGTCGGTCATCGGCCCGCTCAAGGACAAGCAGGCCGCGCGGCTGCACGACGCCGTCGCCTAACCACCTCCCGGTCACCCCTAAGGAAGCAAGAGATGAGCAAGCTGCGCGTGGCGGTCCTCGGTGCCAGGGGCCGGATCGGCTCCGAGGCGGTCAAGGCGGTCGAGGCCGCCGAGGACATGGAGCTGGTCGCCGCCCTCGGCCGGGGCGACAAGCTCCAGACCCTGGCGGAGACCGGCGCCCAGGTCGCCGTGGAGCTGACCACCCCCGACTCCGTCATGGACAACCTCGACTTCTGCGTGCACCATGGCATCCACGCGGTCGTGGGCACGACCGGCTGGACCGAGGAGCGCCTCGCGCAGCTGACGGGCTGGCTCGCGGAGTCCCCGGAGACCGGTGTGCTCATCGCGCCGAACTTCTCCATCGGCGCGGTCCTGACGATGAAGTTCGCGCAGATCGCCGCGCCGTACTTCGAGTCGGTCGAGGTCGTCGAGCTGCACCACCCCAAGAAGGTGGACGCGCCGAGCGGTACGGCCACGCGCACGGCCCAGCTCATCGCCGAGGCCCGCCGGGCCGCCGGTACGGCCCCGGCGCCGGACGCCACGGTGACCGCCCTGGACGGCGCGCGGGGCGCCAGCGT
This sequence comes from Streptomyces sp. NPDC001153, assembly GCF_053598315.1. Taxonomy (NCBI): domain Bacteria; kingdom Bacillati; phylum Actinomycetota; class Actinomycetes; order Kitasatosporales; family Streptomycetaceae; genus Streptomyces; species Streptomyces sp. NPDC001153. The sequence goes on along the minus strand of NZ_JBSFJZ010000012.1, from coordinate 6,468 downwards.
CGACGGGATCCCGGTCCACGCCGTACGCCTGCGCGGCCTCCTGGCCCACCAGGAGGTGCTGCTCGGCGGCGAGGGCGAGACCCTCACCATCCGCCACGACTCCCTGCACCACAGCAGCTTCATGCCGGGCATCCTGCTCGGCGCCCGCCGCGTCGTGACCACTCCGGGCCTGACCTTCGGCCTGGAGCACTTCCTGGACCTGAGCTGAGTACAGAGTCTCCGATGCGCGCGAAGATCACCTACCTCGTCACGGCCGCCGTCCTGGTCTTCTACTTCGTCCTGGTCGGCAGCCGCGGCGTGATGCTCATCCAGTCCGGCACGGTCCTCACCGTCACCTTCGGGGTCGCGGTGCTGATCCTGCCGGTCATCGGCCTGTGGTTCCTGTGGAAGAACACCCAGTTCGTCCGCAGGGCCAACGCCCTGGCCGCCGAACTCGACGCCCAGGGCGGCCTGCCGGTCGACGAGCTGAAACGCCTGCCCAGCGGCCGGATCGACCGCGACTCGGCCGACGAGGTCTTCGCCCGTCGCAAGGCCGAGACCGAGGCGTCCCCCGACGACTGGCGCTGCTGGTTCCGGCTCGCCGTCGCCTACCACGACGCCCGCGACACCCCGCGCGCCCGCAAGGCGATGCAGAGGGCCATCGCCCTGCACGACGGCAGGCCGGCCGAGGCCTAGGCACCGGTTCTCACCGCCCGGGAATGCTGCCCCCGCCGTCCACGCCGAGCTGCTGCCCGGTGATGAACCCGGCGTCCTCGCTCAGCAGGAAGGCGATCGCCGCGGCCACCTCCTCCGGGCGGCCGAAGCGGCCCGCGGGCACCGAGCGCAGCACCCTGGCCTCTTCCGCGCCGCCCACGGGGTGCGAGGCGCGGAAGAGGGCGGTCTCCACCGGACCGGGAGCCACCGCGTTGACCGTCACCCCGTCCGCCGCCAGCTCCAGCGCCCAGGTCCGGGTCAGGCCCACGAGCGCGCTCTTGGCCGCCGCGTAACTGCTGCGCCGGCGCGCGCCGTGCACGGAGCGGCTGGTCACATTGACGATCCGGCCCCAGCCGCGCTCGCGCATCCCGCCGACGCAGGCCTGGGTGACCTGAACGGCGGTGCGCACATTCAGGTCGTACACGGCCCGCAGGGTGTCGAACGTGATCTCGCCCAGCGGTTCCGGCACGGCGATGCCGACGTTGTTGACGACCGCGTCCACGCGCTCCGCCCGTGTCACGGTCTCCAGCAACGCGCGGGTGGCTTCCGCATCGGCGAGGTCGCAGGCGTGCAGCACGCCCGGGAAATCACCGTCCGGGGCGCTGCGGGCGACTCCCAGCACCCGGTGTCCCCGGGCGGCGAGGCGGTGTGCGGTGGCCAGGCCGATCCCCTTCGACGCTCCGGTGATCAGCACGGTACGTCCGGACAACAGCGGTCTCCCTTCCCTGCGCGTGAACACCTCACGGCCGATGCCTCCACCGGCCCTGCGTGCCGTGCCCCCGGCCCGGGACGCCGAAGGAAGCCGCCCCGCAGCATCCGGACCGCCCCTCCGGGATGGTCCGGGGTCAGTGGGGGCGGTTCTCCGCGGCCCACGCCTCCACGGTGTCCGCGGCACGGTCGAAGGCGACCGGGCGGCCCAGGAAGTCCAGGGTGTGCGTGGTGATCAGTGGCTCGGTGTCCTCGGCCGGCCGGTCCTTGCGTACCAGCGCCAGCGCCTGCCCCTGCACCGTCCGCGGCAGCCCCAGCCAGCGCACCGGCTGCTGCACCGTCCGCACCGAGACCACCCGCGCCCACGGCACCGTACGCGTCACCAGGAAGCCGACGTGGCGCAGCCCGCGCCCGCTCACCCACACGCCCATGCGCAGCAGCCGCAGTGCGCCGGCGATCACCACGAGCCCCGCGACGAGGATCGCGCCGGCGGAGGACACCGAGCCGGTCAGGGCGATGACCACCGCCGCGAACAGCACGAAGGAGGCGAGCAGCAGCACCAGCGCCGCCACAGCCACACGCCAGGGACCGGGCCGGTAGGGGCGCCGCCAGCGCTCCCGGTCGTCGTACGGCAGCGCACTCTCGGAAGCGGCCTCGAACGTGCGGTCGGCCGTCAGGAAGGACAGGGGCACGGCTGGTCCTCATTCGCATGCGTGCGTGGGCTGTGCCCGGTGAGGTTATCCGCCGCTGTTCCCGCCCACCACCCTGGGCAGCCGGAAGAGTCAGTGCCCCTGCGAGGCCTGGGACTGCTGCGTCGGCGTACTGGACGGCGTGGACATCGCCGGCATACCGAGGATCAGGGCCCCCACCAGCCCGGCGACGAGGGTGAGCCCCAGCAGCGAGCGCCCGGCTATCTCCCCGAAGGACGCCCGCGGACGGGGCGGGGGAGTGACATTGCTGCGGAACCTGTCCGTCTGGGCCAGGAAGGCGAAGGGTACGGGCTCGCGCCGACGGAACATCGCGGTACGTCTCCTTTCGGGGTCGAACGACTGGGTGTCACCGGTACAGACGCTCGAGTGACACAAAAGGTGCCCATGTCGGAAAAAATCCGTGGTGGGATTTTTGAGGTCCGGTACCGCCGTGGGTGGCCGGGTACTGCGTGGCCCGGGCGGGCGCCCCGTAAGGTGGGCGCGAACCACAGCTGTGATGGGAAGGACCCCAACCCCCGTGACCACCCCCGAGTCGCTCACGTTCCGCAGTGACGTCACCGTCGACCTGGTGAAGTCCAGTGCTTCGGACGCCGACGTCCTCTTCGCCGCGCGCGTCTCCACCGCCGGCGAGCAGTCCCTGGACGAGCTGAAGAAGGACCCCGAGCGCTCCAAGGGGCTGATCAACTACCTGATGCGCGACCGGCACGGCAGCCCGTTCGAGCACAACTCGATGACGTTCTTCATCAGTGCCCCGATCTTCGTCTTCCGCGAGTTCATGCGGCACCGCGTCGGCTGGTCCTACAACGAGGAGTCCGGCCGCTACCGCGAGCTCCAGCCGGTCTTCTACGTCCCCGGCACCGACCGCAAGCTGGTCCAGGAGGGCCGCCCCGGCAAGTACGTCTTCGTCGAGGGCACCCCGGCCCAGCACGACGCGGTCACCAGCACCCTGCGGGAGTCGTACGAGCAGGCGTACACGGCCTACCAGAAGATGCTCGCCGAGGGCGTCGCCCGTGAGGTCGCCCGCGCGGCCCTCCCCGTCGGCCTCTACTCCTCGATGTACGCCACCTGCAACGCCCGCTCCCTGATGCACTTCCTCGGCCTGCGCACCCAGCACGAGCTGGCCAAGGTGCCGTCCTTCCCGCAGCGGGAGATCGAGATGGTCGGCGAGAAGATGGAGGCGGAGTGGGCGAAGCTCATGCCGCTGACGTACGCCGCCTTCAACGCGAACGGGCGCGTGGCTCCGTAAGCACGGGTGCGTGACCCCGTAAGAAAGGCCTACGAAGCCCTGTTCCCCCATCAGGAACGGATGTACGGATCAGCCGCGCGAAGTGTCCGTATTGCGGCATTTGGAGAAGTTCATCTAGCCTGATCAAACGGACCCGGCACTGCTTGAACCCCCGAGCAGGCAGTGCCGGGCTCCGCATTTGTCCTGACTTTCCCGACCCCCCGAGGGCAGACCGCACAGGGAGCACCGAGTAGCGTGTTACCCATGGCTCCGACCTCGACTCCGCAGACCCCCTTCGGGCGGGTCCTCACCGCCATGGTCACGCCCTTCACGGCGGACGGCGCACTCGACCTCGACGGCGCGCAGCGGCTCGCCACGCACCTGGTGGACGCAGGCAACGACGGCCTGATCATCAACGGCACCACCGGCGAGTCCCCCACCACCAGTGACGCGGAGAAATCGGACCTCGTACGGGCCGTCCTGGAGGCCGTCGGCGACCGTGCCCACGTCGTCGCCGGCGTCGGCACCAACGACACCCACCACAGCATCGAGCTGGCCCGCCAGGCCGAGCACGTCGGCGCCCACGGCCTGCTGGTCGTCACGCCGTACTACAACAAGCCCCCGCAGGAGGGCCTGTACCGGCACTTCACGGCCGTCGCCGACGCCACCGGGCTGCCGGTCATGCTCTACGACATCCCCGGCCGCAGCGGCGTCCCGATCAACACCGAGACCCTCGTCCGGCTCGCCGAGCACCCCCGGATCGTCGCCAACAAGGACGCCAAGGGGGACCTCGGCCGCGCCAGCTGGGCCATCGCCCAGTCCGGCCTCGCCTGGTACTCCGGCGACGACATGCTGAACCTCCCGCTGCTCTCCGTGGGCGCGGTCGGCTTCGTCTCGGTCGTCGGCCACCTGGTCACGCCGGACCTCCGCGCCCTCGTCGAGGCGTACGCGTCCGGTGACGTCGTCAAGGCCACCGAGATCCACCAGAAGCTGCTCCCGGTCTACACCGGCATGTTCCGCACCCAGGGCGTCATGACCACCAAGGCCGCGCTCGCCCTCCAGGGACTGCCCGCGGGCCCGCTGCGCTCGCCCATGGTCGAGTGCTCGCCCGAGGAGATCGCCCAGCTCAAGATCGATCTTGCCGCCGGCGGGGTACAGCTCTGACAACGGACTTGGCACCACACGGGCTTCACAACTGAAGAGCAACTGAAGAACAACAGAAGAAGCGGGCCACCGGTGCCCGCACCCCACAACGACAACTGCTTCTGCACGAACGTCTCACGCGCCACGTGCCCGACCGGTACGTGGCGCGTGTGGTGAGGAGAGTCTTTTGAGTCATCCGCATCCCGAACTCGGCCCGCCTCCGCCACTCCCGGAGGGCGGCCTGCGCGTCACCCCGCTCGGCGGTCTCGGTGAGATCGGCCGAAACATGACGGTCTTCGAGTACGGCGGCCGCCTGCTGATCGTCGACTGCGGAGTGCTCTTCCCCGAGGAGGAGCAGCCCGGAATCGACCTGATCCTGCCGGACTTCTCGTCCGTCCGGGACCGTCTCGACGACATCGAGGGCATCGTCCTCACGCACGGCCACGAGGACCACATCGGCGGTGTCCCGTTCCTGCTCCGCGAGAAGCCGGACATCCCGCTGATCGGCTCCAAGCTGACCCTCGCCCTGATCGAGGCCAAGCTCCAGGAACACCGGATCCGCCCGTACACCCTCGAGGTGGCCGAGGGCCGGCGTGAGCGCGTCGGCCCCTTCGACTGCGAGTTCATCGCCGTCAACCACTCCATCCCGGACGCGCTGGCCGTCGCCATCCGCACCCCCGCCGGCATGGTGGTGCACACCGGCGACTTCAAGATGGACCAGCTACCGCTGGACAACCGCCTCACCGACCTGCACGCCTTCGCCCGGCTGAGCGAGGAGGGCATCGACCTCCTGCTCACCGACTCCACGAACGCCGAGGTCCCGGGCTTCACTCCGCACGAGCGCGACATCTCCAACGTGCTGCGGCAGGTCTTCGCCGGCGCCCGCAAGCGGATCATCGTGGCGAGCTTCGCCAGCCACTTCCACCGCATCCAGCAGATCCTGGACGCGGCCCACGAATACGGCCGCCGGGTCGCCTTCGTCGGCCGCTCCATGGTCCGCAACATGGGCATCGCGAGGGACCTGGGGTACCTGAAGGTGCCCCCGGGACTGGTCGTGGACGTGAAGACGCTGGACGACCTCCCCGACCACGAGGTGGTCCTGGTCTGCACGGGCTCCCAGGGCGAACCGATGGCGGCGCTGTCGAGGATGGCGAACAGGGATCACCAGATCCGGATCGTCGACGGCGACACGGTCATCCTGGCGTCCTCACTCATCCCCGGAAACGAGAACGCCGTCTACCGGGTCATCAACGGTCTGACCCGCTGGGGCGCCAATGTCGTGCACAAGGGCAACGCCAAGGTGCATGTTTCCGGCCACGCGTCCGCGGGCGAGCTGCTGTACTTCTACAACATCTGCCGCCCGAAGAACCTCATGCCCGTCCACGGCGAATGGCGCCACCTGCGCGCCAACGCCGAGCTGGGCGCGCTGACGGGCGTCCCGCACGACCGGATCGTCATCGCCGAGGACGGCGTTGCTGTCGACCTGGTCGAGGGCAAGGCCAAGATCTCCGGCAAGGTCCAGGCGGGTTACGTCTACGTCGACGGCCTCTCCGTCGGCGACGTCGGCGAGCCGGCCCTCAAGGACCGCAAGATCCTCGGCGACGAGGGCATCATCTCGGTCTTCGTCGTCGTGGACTCGTCCACCGGCAAGATCACCGGTGGCCCGCACGTCCAGGCGCGCGGCTCCGGCATCGAGGACTCGGCCTTCGCCGACGTCATCCCGAAGATCACGGAAGTGCTGGAGCGGTCCGCCCAGGACGGCGTCGTGGAGCCGCACCAGCTCCAGCAACTCATCCGGCGCACCCTCGGCAAGTGGGTCTCGGACACCTATCGCCGCAGGCCGATGATCCTCCCTGTGGTCGTGGAGGTCTGACGGTCCGTCGGAGCATCACCCGAGCGGGGGGGGGGGGGGGGGGGGGGGGGGGCGCCCCCCCCGAAAGGTGATTGGGCGGCCCCCCCCCGCCCACCCCCCCCAAAACCCCCGCGAAA